>CAKOOS010000005.1 GCA_934098735.1 uncultured Bacilli bacterium
CTTTAAAGTTTAATTCCTGTAAATCAACTAGTTCTGATAGTTTTTATTCGTTGTGTAGAATAACAGTATCTCCCATGTCCTGCATCTACAACTATTACTTTACCTTGTAAAGGTAAATCAGCTTTAACAGAAAGAACAGAAAATAATGTGCTAAACAAAAAAAATAATAACATAATTTTAATATAATATCTTTTCATATTAAATTTTATGTTATTAAAAATATTCAATGATGTTTATATTTCATCATACTCATCAAGAAAGGATTTATATACACCATCTTTTTTTGTGCCAAGGACACAATTTAAATTAATATTATCTAAAGCTTTAAAAATATTATAATCAATATCTTTGTTTTTCTTTCTAAGTTCATTTATTAGTTTTTTCATTTCACGTCTTTTACTTGTTCCATCATCAGTTATTGAACAATTTTCAGTAAACCTACACGCACAATTAATAAAAGTTAGTTTATTATAATCTCGCCATGCTATAACTGATGATTCTTTAACTAAATACAAAGGTCTAATTAATTCTAAACCTTCATAGTTATCACTATGCAATTTAGGCATCATTGTTTTTATTTCTGATCCATAAAACATAGATAAAAGAGTAGTCTCTATAACGTCATCAAAATGATGACCTAAAGCTATCTTATTACAACCGAGTTCTTTAGCTTTATTATATAAGTATCCTCGTCTCATTCTGGCACATAAATAGCAAGATACTTTATTATCTATTGCTGCTACTGTATCAAAAATATTACTTTCAAACATTTCAATTGGGACATTTAATCTTTCAGAATTTTTTATTATCAAATCCCTATTGAATTCATTATATCCAGGATTCATTACGACAAAGTGAGCATCAAAATTAAATTTACCATGACGTTTCAACTCTTGAATACATTTTGCAAGTAAAAATGAATCTTTTCCACCAGAAATGCAAACCATAATTTTATCGTTTTCTTTAATTAGTTCATATTCTTGAATACCTTTAACAAACTTACTCCATATTTCTTTTCTAAATTTTTTTATTATACTTCTTTCAATTTCTTTATATTCTTCCATTTTCTTCATTACTAACCTCTTGCCATCTTCCATATATCCCCGCTGGTAATACTAAATTATTATTTACAATTGGTAATCCAACTTCTCCAGCATCTACTATACCACCATATTTTTTTTCTAAAGTTATTTTTAAAATATTATAAAGAACCGTACTTGATATACCAGTTGTATATGCATTTATCAAAAAAAATAACGGTTTATCACTTAATAGTTGAACACATTTTTTAATAAGTAAATCTAAATTTTGTTCAAGTTTCCAAACTTCGCCCTTTGGCCCACGACCATAACTTGGAGGATCCATTACTATAGCATCGTATTTATTGCCTCTTCTTATTTCTCTTTCAACAAATTTTAAACAATCATCAACTATATACCTAATATAATTATTACTTACACCACATAACTCAGCATTTTCTTTTGCCCATGCAACCATACCTTTTGATGAATCAACATGAACAACCATTGCTGCTCCAGCTTTACTACAAGCCATTGTGGCAGCTCCAGTATAAGCAAATAAATTTAAAACTTTTATGTTACGTTTAGCATTTTTAATTTTTTGCATCATAAAATCCCAATTTGTAGCTTGTTCTGGAAATAATCCTGTATGTTTAAAATTTGTTGGGGATACTTTAAACTGCAAATCATTATATCTTACTGTCCAATAATCTGGCAATTTAGTATTAAAATTCCATTTACCACCACCATCACTATAGCGATGATAAAATCCATCAACTTTTTCCCATTTTTCATCTTGAATTGTTGGCCACATTGCTAAAGGTTCAGGCCTTCTCAACACAACGTTACCCCATTTTTCTAATTTTTCTCCACATCCAGCATCCAAACATTTATAGTCTTGCCATTTATCACTTAAACGCACTTCACATCACCGACAAAATTGTACTAAAATTATTTAAAATTGTCTATAAAAATTATAAACAAATAAAAAACCCATAGACATAATGTCCATGGGAAAATACTATCTCTTAGAAAATTGTGGAGCACGACGAGCTTTTTTAAGACCATATTTCTTTCTTTCTTTAACTCTTGGATCTCTTGTAATAAATCCAGCATTTTTAAGAATATGTCTATAACTATCTTCTCTTGTTTGATCAGTGTTTGCATCAAATGCAAGTAATGCTCTAGTAATAGCTAAACGGATAGCTCCAGTTTGACCTGAAAATCCACCACCATTTACTTTAACATCGATATCAAATCTATTTTCGTTGCCAGTAGCTACTAATGGTTGTTTTAAATCCATAACTAGTGTTGCATAAGGCATATATTCGTCAACATTTACACCGTTAACTACAATATTACCAGTTCCACCAACTAATCTTACTTGAGCTATACTTCTTTTTCTTCTACCAGTTGCTGTCCATTCTTGTTTCTTACTCATAATTCCTCCTAATCAATTTCCATAATTTCAGGCTTTTGAGCCGCATGTTTATGGTCTGCATCACGATAAACAAATAATTTTTTACCCATAGCTCTTCCTAAACGATTATGAGGAAGCATTCCTTTAACAGCTCTTTCAAGCATTTCTTCAGGATAATTGTTTATCATTTCTTTTGCAGTTCTTTCTCTTAATCCTCCTGGATATCCACTATGATTATAATATTTCTTATCTTCTAGTTTATTTCCAGTAAGCACAACTTTATCAGCGTTTGTAATAATTACATAATCACCACAATCAACATAAGGAGTATAAGTAACTTTATGTTTTCCTCTTAAAATATGTGCAGCTTTAGTTGCAACACGACCTAAAGTTTTACCTTCAGCATCAATTACATACCATTTTCTTTCGATATTTTCTTTTTTTTGCATAAATGATTTCATAAATAATTCCTTTCACCACGTTTTTGTTTAATTTTCCCACGACTAAACAAAAGACATGAATAAAATGTACCGATTAAAATTATATGAAAAAAAGTCAAAAAAGTCAAATATTTTTAGTAAATTTATCCTTTTTTTCATAATTTATTTTTTTTAAATATAAACCATCTGCTGGAGCAACACTTAAACTTTTAAATTCATCTGTTTTTTCTAGCATTTCTCTAATAACGTCTTTTGATATTTTATCTTTACCAACATCAACTAATGCTCCGACCAAGTGCCTAACCATATATCGGTAAAATCCTTTACCTACAAAAGTTATTTTTATTAAATCTCTTCTTTTTTTAAAAGAAATAGAATAGATAGTTGATATATAATCATCTCTATAACCGCTTACAAAGTTTCTAAAATCATGTGTTCCAATAAACAATTTGGAAGCATCTTTCATTTTATTATAATTTAATTTTCTTTTAATTTGATAATAATACCCTTCATACTTTTCTTTATGTTTTCCATTATTAATAAGATAATAATATGTTTTATTTTTAACTGAATACCTAGCATGAAATGAATCAGTAACAAGATGGCATTTTTTAATTTTTATATCATTATTTAAAAGTGTATTAATGTTTTTAATATCTCTTTTAGTAATAATATCTTCATAATCAAAATGAGCACACTGACCAAGTGCATGTACACCAGCATCAGTTCTTCCACTTCCTTTTATTAAAATATTTTTAGAAAAATATAAACTTAAATTATTTTCTAATAAACTTTGAACATTTTTAACGTCTTTTTGTCTTTGAAAACCATGAAACTTTGTTCCATCATAACTAAATTCAATTAAATATCTCATGATTTAATCCTATAAACAGCTTTCAATAATTCATCAAATTCTTTATAATGATTTACTTTTACATTTTTGCTAAATGATATATCAACAAATTTTACAACCATAGGTAAATCAATAAATTCTTCTAATTTCTTATCATAAATATCATTTGTTTCATAAATAATTTCATCTTCATTAAAAACATATATGTTATCAACTAAACCAAAAAACATTTCAGCATTTTTATCAATTATTATAATTTTACGATCATATTCAGTAATTTTTCTAAATAATATCTTAAAAAACTCAATATCTTTTTTTAAAAGGCCCTTAGAAAAATTATTTAGTATTATAACCTTATCATGCAATTTACTAGCCAGTAAAACTTTTTGATAATCTCTATATGATAACTCATCTATGTAAAGATTTAAGTAAGAATCATTTAACCCAACCATTTTCAAAGAAGCGGATGCTTTATTATTTAACATATCTTTAACTAATTTATGGGAAATATCTTCTGATACATTTTTAACTACACCAATAATTGTTCCATTTAATTTCTCTAATTCCATAACACATTCACCATTTCATCTATATCATAATACACTTTTTTTAAAATATCATAATAGTTTAATTGAATAGATAAATCAACCGAAAATGGTAAACCATACCCTAATTTTTTTAAAATTTTTTCATTTTTTAAAACTATCTCTTTTGTATCTTCTAATATAAGTTTATTTTCATCAAATACCATAATTCTATCACTAAATAAACTATCTTCAATATTGGTTGTAATATTTATAAACGTTATTCCTTGTTTATGAAGTTGTTTTAATAAAGCTACTTTTTCTTTATTTCTTAAATTATAAAAGCTTTCACAAAATACCACCTGTTTATTTGGACAAAATTCCAAACTTTTCAAAAGTTCTTCAAAAGATGACTTAGAATCAAATATTCGATAAGAACTAAACATTCTTAAAAAATTTTTATCAGCATTATTTGCAAGCACAGTATAATTACAATTTTCATCAAACTTCATATTCAATAACTTTGCCTTCTTTCAAACTTTTTTTTACATCTATAATTCTTTGATTTGTACTACCTCTAAATTTACAATTTAAACTTTTTTTATCTAATACAAACTTACCATCGACTAGAACATCAATATCCTTTAACAGTTCCTTTTTAGCATCATTTAAAGAATTTAAAGCCTCAAAAGTATAACCAGTATATGCCCAAACATTTAAAGAAAGACTATGTGCATATTTAGATATTTTTAAAGCAGCCTCTGGTTGAAAAAAAGGATCGCCTCCAGATAACGTTATTCCATCTTGATATTTTAATTCTTTAATTTCTTTAAGTATATTATCTATATTTACAGAAAAGCCCCCATTTAAATCATGTGTTTCTGGATTGTGACACCCAACACAATTATGTAAACAACCTTGAAACCAGATAACCGTTCTAATACCTTTTCCATCAATAAAGCTATCTGGTTGCATGCTAGCTGCTAATCTAACTTCCACTACTATCACTCTTTTCTTTATGTCTTTTTACCAAATTTGCTACTTTTATAAAATGATGATTTACACCAGATTTCCCAATTTTATAGCCATATTCCATCGTAACAATATCAGCAAGCTCCTGCAAACTTACTTCTGGATATTTTTCACGAGCCTCCATAACTATTTGAACCTTTTCATCAAGTAAATCCCATAAATTATTTTCTCTTAAATAATTTATATTTTTAAGTTGTAATTGACCAGTCTTAAAACTTTTTTCTTGATTAGCAATTTCACAATTATTTAGTCTATTTACCATATTTTTATGATCTTTGTAAATTCTAATATCTTCAAAATAAAATAAAGAATTAATTGCTTTAAATCGTTTAATTAAATCACTAATACATTCACTCATTTTAATATAAACAATATTTTTATAGCCTCTTTTAATAATTTTAGCTTTCAAATTAAATTCATTTAATATATTTAAAATTTGTTTAGCAAGTATATCCTTAGTAATAATAAACTCCAAATGATAACCACTTGTACTAGGATTAGTAACATTTCCAACAGCTAAAAAAGCACCTTGTAAAAATGCAATTTTCTCTTCTTCACTAACAAGTTCATCTAATTTATAACTTCTCCCTAAATTAATATTTTTCTTTATAAAATCTACTTTATCTTTAATAGAAATTATATATATTTGCTTTACTTTAAATCTTTTTTGAATTCTTATCACTATACTTGGATTTACATTAAAGGTTTGTTTTATTTCTTTATAAACTCTTCTAGCAATACTTGCATTTTCTAAAGTTAAAACTATTTCATCATTACTAAATTTTGCTATACAATTCATAAATGCTTCAAGCTCATATCGTGCTTCAAGTAAATTAAAATCATTTTTTGAAATTTCTTCTTTTAACATTGTTGTAAAAGTCATTATTTACGTCCATCCATTAAGTAAGAAAATATTAAATATCCAGTCTTAAGAGCATCATGTCTATACACTCCATCTTCAATTGTAAACAACTTATCAGAAATAACATATATATTATCATTATCAAGTTCATGCATATCTAAAAGAACTGGATCTTTTTGCTCTTCATTAGAGTATTTACTTGCTAATTTACTACTCATAATAGCATTATTAGCTATGACAACATCTAATTTATTTTTTCCTAAGTATTTTTCTAAATAATCTAAATGATCTTTAACAGTAAAGCCATCTGTTTCTCCAGGTTGAGTAAATAAATTACAAACATATACTTTTTCCCCTTTAGATTTATTTATTATATCAACTAGATCCTTATCAATTAAATGGGGTATTATACTTGTAAGTAAACTTCCAGAAGAAAAAATAATTAAATCTGCCTCATTTACAGCCTTTATAACTTTGGGATTTATATTTATTTTTTTATCATATTTAACTTCTACAATTTTTTTAGCACATTTAGTAAGTTGTTCTTCTCCCCTAATTTCTTTTCCATCATTTGTAACGCCAATTAAATTTACATTGTCTTCCGTCAAAGGTATAACAGTACCTTTAACATCTAGTATTTTTTCCATAACTGGCAAAGCACTAGCAAAATTTCCTTTTAAATCTAAAAGAGCCGTTAAAAGTAAATTTTTAACAGAATGAATTCCTAAACTTTTGGATTTAGTAAAACGATAATTCATTAAATCAATAACATCTTGATTTGTATCTGCCATACTAAGCATAACCTTAGAAATATCTCCAACAGCAGGAATATTTAGTTCTCTTCTAAGTATTCCTGTACTTTTTCCATTATCAGCAACTGATACAACTGCTGTAATATCAACAGGAAATAATTTTATACCCTTTAAAAGTTGTGAAAGACCACTTCCACCACCAAAAATTACTATTTTTTTCATATTTCATCACAAAACAAGTGTATCATAAATACTTTTAAAATGCAAAATTACAAAAAGAATCTTTTAGAATTCTTTACTCCTCCACTTACCTCAAAACATTTATCTGTAATAATAAAAGCATCAGGATCTATTTCTAGTATTTTTTGTTTTAATAAATAATAATCACTGTTATTTACTACACACATAATTAAATAGCCGTTTTTTTGAGTATATCCACCTTTACTAGGAATAGTTGTAAAACCAGTATGAAATTCATCGATTATTAATTTTTTAATTTTACGCATTTTTTTTGTATAAATATAAAATAATTTACTATCAGATACTCCAAACATAATTTTATCAATAAAAAATGTTGAACAAGTTAAAATAATAAAAGAATAAACTCCTTTTGTAAAACCAAATACAATCATTCCTAAAATAATTATGACACTATTAGCCACTACCATAGATTTTGATTCCGATATTTTAGCATATTTATTAATTATTTGCATAATTATATCTGATCCTCCAGTAGAAAAACCACTTCGATAAATAAGACCACTACTAACACCATATAAAATTACGGCAAAAAGTAAAATTAAATAAAAGTCATCTGTTACTAAATAATTTGTTAAATATGTTGCAACTGGAAGAGATATAGTTACCATAAGGGGATACAATATAGAACCTAATATATTTTTTTTAGTTACTTCAAAATCTAAAAAAATTGCCCCAATAAAAAGTAATAAAAAGTTAGTAACATAAATAAACACTTGAGAATTCCAACCAAGAAGTTTTTGAACAACAATTGCAATACCACTAAAACCAGAAACCACTAAATTATTCGGAGTCAAAAACAAATTAAAACATAAAGCATACAAAAATACTCCAAATACAAAAGAAATTCCATCAATTATAATATCTCGTGTATTATTATCTACCATCTTACTTCCATCCTAATCTGCTTTAATTATAAAACATTAATAGTTTTTTGGCAATTATTAATATTTATTTCATATATTGTTTTAGAGGTGATATTTTATGAACGGAAATTATTATCAAAATCCAACTTTTCCAACAAACAATTTTCAAACACCACCAGGTAATATGTCAGTAACAGATGTTACTAATAATATTCCGCAAGAACAAAGTTATATCGAAAATATTTTACGTTTAAACAAAGGAAGAAAAATAAAAGCTTATGTTTCTTACCCAGATAGCAGTGCTTGGCAAAACAAAGTATACGAAGGAATAATTGAAGAAGCTGGAAAAGATCATTTAATAATCAGAGATAACACTAATAATTTATGGTATTTAATTAGAATCATTTACTTAAATTACGTAGAATTTATGGAACCAATAATTTATTCTCATTCATATTCAGAAAAAACTTACTAAAATCACTTTTGTGATTTTTTTTAATAATAATAATTAAATCTTTTCTTTTCATCTCCTAAAGTAGTTTTAGGACCATGACCAGGATATAAAATTATTTCATCTGGGTATTTTTGAATTAGTTTTAAACTTTTTATCATATCTAGATCACTTCCAGTTTCTAAATCAGTTCTTCCAATTGTACCATAGAAAATAAAATCACCACAAAACATAATCTTATTTTCTTTAAAATAAAAAGTCTTACTATCAGCAGAATGACCTGGATTATGAATTACTTCATAATCAAAGAATCCACTTTTATTGTTGGCCTTTAGTTTAAAATAATTTTCTACTTCTTTCAAAGCTCCGACATGATCAAAATGATTGTGAGTAACAAGTATCTCTTTAACATTTTTATTTTTACAAGCTTCAATTATTTTTAAAGCTTCATCACCTGGATCAATTATTATACTAAAATTATTTTTAGTTATTATATAACAATTTTCTTGTAATGCTCCAACTACTAAAGTATCTATTTGCATAAAATCACCAATTATAATATAACAAAAAAGCTACATTCTAACAACAAAAAAATTTCTCTTTCGAGAAACTTTTTAACCAAACCACTGAGTTCTTGAATAAAACCAAGCACCTTTGCCAGGATATCCTGGGGGATTAATTAAGTGGGCTACAAATAGTTTATATGCATTCCTAGCTGGATATTCAGTATAATATCCTTCAGATACTGACAAATGCAAGTGAGCTCCAAATGTACAAGTATCATATCCACCATATTTAGCAGACGTACTATAACCACCAGATTTACCAATAACTGTCTGAGTTGTTATATTTTGTCCTTCTTTTACACTTACTGATAATAAATGAGCATATAATAAAGTATATTTTTTACCAGCTACAAGTGACTGAACATAAACTTGATTACCACCACAGTTAGTTCTAATTATACTTATAACTCTTCCGTTAGTTGAAGAATAAACAGTTGTTCCCTCTGCCATTCCTAAATCAATTCCACTATGATTGCTAGATTTTCCATTTAAAATACGATAACCAAACAAACTAGATACGTAAGCCTTACTTACAGGTTTTAACCATCCAGTATTAGCTCCATAAGAAATACATACTGCAAGCCGATCAGAATCTTTACAACCGGCATCTTCGTACATTTTAATAAGTGATTTTTGAATTTTAATTTCATCTTCAATTGAAACTGATATATCAGATAATTCTAACATACTACTATCTAATTCTGCAATTTTTTGTTCATAAGTTGTAATATTACTTTGTAATTGTTTTTCATAATTTTTCAAATCAACTTGTTTTTGTTCATTTGTCTTTATAAGACTATCTAGTTCTGCTAGTTTGTTTTTATTATATGTTGCAAGTTGTTCAATTGCATCAATACGCATAATTAAATCTGTCATAGAAGCTGAGTCACTAACAAATTGTAAATAAGCATTATCACCATTCATAAGTTGATAAAAAGCCATTATTTCATTAGTTTGTTCATTTAACTCTGTAATCTTAGTCTGCGTACTTTCTATTTCTGCCTTCGCAGTTGCTATATTATTTTCTGACTTTTCTATTTCAGAATGTGCTTCATTAATTGCTACATTCTTTGCATTAATTTCTGCTTTCGTCAAATTCTTTTTATATTCATTATTTCGATACTTTGTTTCTAAATCTTTAAGTTCAGCTTTTAATTCTGCAAGCGTCGTAGCTTTGCTAGAAGCATTAGTTTTCGTAGGTATAATCAAAAAAGAGTAAGCTATAATAACTATAACGCTTATATAACGAATGAAATAGTTTAAATATTTTTTAATAGTCATCATATTTTTAAATACTTCCTTACCGCTTTAATACTTCCAAACATTCCAACAATCGCTCCAATACCTACTAAGATCAAAGAAACCCAAAATACAAAATTATAAGGTTTTATAAGCATAATCATATTTGTAAAAAGCTTTCCATGTAATCTGGTATATAAAATTACATAACCATAAATAGTAATACAAACAGGTATTATTGATCCAATAATCCCAATTATAAATCCCTCAAATAGAAAAGGAAGTTTTATACAAATATTTGAAGCACCAACTAAACGCATAATTTCAATTTCATTTCGGCGACTAAATATTGTAAGCTTAATTGTATTGCCAATTAAAAAACTTGTAACTAAAACTAATGCAATTACTAAAACTATAACAACTTTTTGAACTACATCAAATACAGATATAACTTTTTCAACCATTCCTTCGCCATATTTGACAGTATCTACACCATTAATACTTTCAATATACTCACTAGTTTCTTTTAATTTTTTTACATCATTTACTTTTAAAATAAAAGAATTTAAAAGAGGATTTTCATCTAAATAATTAAGAACTGTTTCAAAAGAAGAATTATAATTACTCATTTCAAGTTTCCATTCGTCTTTACTCTTAAATACTACTTCTGATACATTACTTTGATTGTTTAAATCAGCTTTAATATTCTCTATTTGCTCATCTGTTACATCTTTATTTAAATATACAATAATTGTTAGTTCATCTTCAATTAATTTAGTAGCATTATCAACGTTTGCTGCAGCTACTAAAGCAACAGCTACTAAAATTAAAGTTATAGTTGTACACATAATTGAAGCAAAACTTAAAGAAAAATTTCTTATTACACTTTTAAAAGCATCTCTTATGCTTCGGAAAAAAATTCTAAATGCCTTCATTTGTCTTATAACTTCCTTTCGCATAATCTCCAGCTAAAACACCATGATTAATTAATAAAACTCTTTTCTTCATTCTATCAACAATTTCTTTATCATGGGTAGCCATTATAATAGTTGTACCTAATTCTTTATTAATTTTTTCAATAACATTCATTATATCTTTACTAGTTTCAGGATCTAGGTTACCTGTAGGTTCATCACATATTAACAATTTTGGCTCATTTACAATAGCCCTAGCTATACAAACTCTTTGTTGTTCACCACCAGATAGCTCTCCCGGAAAAGCTCTCACCTTTTCCTTTAAACCTACCCTTTCTAAAGCACTTATTACTTTAGGTCTAATTTCTGAACTCTTCATCCCAATACATTCTAACGCAAAAGCTACATTTTCATAAACAGTTAATCTAGGAAGAAGTTTAAAATCTTGAAATACTATTCCTAGTTTTCTTCTTAATTTATATACTTTTCTATTTCTTAATTTACCTACATTTAAACCACCAACATATACAGTTCCACTTGTTGGTTTTTCTTCTCGATAAAGCATTTTTATAAATGTTGATTTACCACTAGCAGTAAGACCAATAACAAAAACAAACTCACCCTTAGAAACTTCAACAGACAAATCTGCAATAGCAGTTATGCCATTTTTATAGGTTTTATTTACATTTTTCAATTCTATAAACTTCATGATGGTCCTCCAGCATAATTATATCATTAATAATTTTATTTATAAATGGTAAATTATTGTATTTTACATAAACATTACTTGTAAAGGCCTATTATATTTATTATAATTGAGGATATGGAGATGATTATTTGAAAAAAAATGAATTTATAGAAGGAGCTATGATTGCCACAATAGCAATAATAGTATCAAAAATATTGGGAGTTCTTTATGTTATTCCATTTTATAAAATTATTGGTGAAAACGGCGGAGCTTTATATGGTTATGCCTATAATATATATAACTTTTTTCTTATTATTTCTTCTGCAGGTATTCCACTTGCCATTAGTAAAATAACAAGTGAATATAATACTTTGGGAAAATATAAAGAAAAAACATACATGTTTAAGTATTCTAAAAAAATAATTAGAATATTTTCAATTGTATCTTTTTGTATTTGCTTTTTTGGAGCTAATTTAATTGCCAATGCTATCGTTGGAGACTTAACTGGAGGAAACAGTGTATCAGATGTAGCTTTTGTAATAAGATGTGTTTCTTTTGCCATCTTAGTTGTTCCAATTCTTAGTATTTTTAGAGGTTACTTACAAGGTCATAGATATATATCTGTTCCTTCAATAGGACAAGTTATTGAACAATTTGTAAGAGTTGTAGTTATTATAGCAGGTTCTTTCTTAGCCTTAAAAGTCTTTAATTTATCGGTTGCTCAAGCAGTTGGAATTGCCGTCTTCGGAGCATGCGCTGGAGCATTAGTTTCTTATGGTTATTTATTAATTAAAACTAATAAAGTTAAAAACGAAATCTTTGTTCCATTTGAAGAAGTTTCTAAAGAAGAAAAGAAAAGCATATTAAAAAAATTAATTGGATATTGCATTCCTTTCATCATTATAAACGTAGCTAATAGTATATATAATTCTGTTGACATGATTCTAGTTATAAAGGGATTAAATTGGATAGGTTACCCTGCCAAAGACATTGAGACTATATCATCAGTATTTACAACATGGGGAAGTAAACTTGTTAGTGTTGTAACAGCAATCGCAACTGGACTTGTAATCAGCTTAATTCCTTCTATAGTTGAAGCATTTACTAAAAATGATATGGAAGAAGTAAATAACCAATTTAATAAAACATTACAAGTTCTACTATATATAATTTTGCCTCTTTCAATATTTTTAAGCATATTTTCTAAAGAAGTATGGACATGCTTTTACGGAGAAAGTTTTTATGGTCCTTTAATATTTAAATATATTATATTGCTTGCCATTTTAGATAGTGCTTATATAATGATATGTAGTGCTCTTCAAGGATTAAGCAAAACCAAATTAATTTATATATCCGTAGCAACTGGATTAATTACTAAAACTATTTTAGATATTCCTTTAATATTTTTATTTAACAAACTTGGTATTTATCCTTTTTATGGAGCAATTCTAGCAACCACAATTGGTTATATTTTATCATTAATTATACCTCTTTATACACTAAAGACTAAATACAAATTTAATTACCAAAAAACTATAAAATCTATACCAAAATTAGTTTTGACAGTTGTTATATTAATAGTTATTTCCGTGCTTTTACGCAATATAGTATTTAGCCGTGTATCAGGTAGAATTGCAATTTTATTAGCTTTAGGAGTAATAGGTTTAGTTGATCTAATCATTTACTACTTACTAAACAAAGAATTATTAAATGATTTACTCGGAGATAAAATTTTAAAAAAATTTAAAAAGAATAAATAAAAAATGTTTTAAACATTAAGTTTAAAACATTTTTTTTGCAGTTCTAAGCATTTGGGCTGTATAACCATATTCATTATCATACCAAGCAAGTACTTTAACAAGTTGAGTTCCATCAGCTTCCACAATGTTCGTTGAAAGGCCATCAACTATAGCCCCTACTTTTTTACCTAGACAATCGCTTGAAACTATTGGATCCATTGTAAACTTAATAGTTTCGTTTTGATTTTCTCTAAATAATCTATTTACTTCTTCAACACTAGTATTTCTATTTAATTCTAAAGTTAGATCTACAACAGACCCATCTGCAGTTGGAACTCGTAAAGCGTTACCATCAAGTTTACCAAGAAGTTCTGGAATAACTAAGCCAATTGCTTTCGCAGCACCTGTACTAGATGGAACAATATTTTGAGCACAAGCTCTACCACGTCTAGAATTAATACCCTTTTTATGAGCAATATCCAAAGTTGCTTGATCATTTGTATAAGCATGAACAGTAGTCATAAATCCTTTTTTAATACCAATATTTTTTTGTAAAATGTTTAAAACTGGTGCTAAACAATTAGTTGTACAACTAGCTGCACTAACCACTATATCTTCACTAGTTAAGATGTTATCATTTACATTATAAACAATAGTTTTCATATCTCCCTTTCCAGGAGCACTTATTAATACTTTTTTAGCACCTGCTGAAATATGTTTCATAGCATCTTCTTTTTGAGTAAACTTGCCAGTACATTCAAGTACTAAATCAACACCAAGTTCACCCCAAGGAAGATTTGCAGGATCAGTTTCACTAAATACTTTAATTCTTTTAACACCCGCTACTACTATTTCATTTCCTTCTGCTTTTATTTCATCTTCATGAAATGATCCATGTACAGTATCATATTTAACTAAATACGCTAAATCCTCAGCACTTGTTAAATCATTAATAGCCACAATATCAAAATCTGTTTGTGTAACTATTTGTCTAAATGCTAATCTCCCAATTCTACCAAACCCATTAATTGCTACTTTAATCATTATATTTTCCTCCTATAAATTCACGCAATATTGATTCATCATTTACATATTCTCCTGGAATAGGAAAAAACTGTTTTAAAAAATCTAATAATCGTCTAGCCTCTTCATAATACGTAGACTCTACGCTTACTGATAATAAAAGTGGTTCAACAAAAACTTTTAAAACTCCAACTTCATAAGCAAGAGCAGTATTTATAATTGCATTTGCTTGATGAATATATGGAAATATATATTTTTCCTCTCCATTACGAACATTTTGCCAATTATCGATTGTATTTACAACATTATACCCCCTTGTACGATTATCTCTAACAATTCTTCTTAATAATCTTAAATCTAAAGTAGAAACATAATTATGTCTATCTATATTAAGGGGAATAAATGGACTTAAATATATTTTAAACTTATATTTTTCTGAAACATCTCTTGTTAGTTCTTCGTTTAATGCATGCAAGCCTTCAATTAAAAAGATACTGTTTTCTTTCATAGATATTTCATCTTTACCAAATTCCCTGATTCCTGACAAAAAATTATACTTAGGAAAAACTACTTTATGACCACTTAATAAATCATTTAAATTTTTATTAAAAAGTTCTACATCAAGAGCTTCTAAACACTCAAAATCATAGTTACCATTTTCATCTTTTGGATTTTTATCTCTATCAACAAAATAATCATCTAAGCTTATTGTAATAGGATCATAACCTAATGATTCAAAATAAGAAGATAATCTTAAAGCCGTAGTTGTTTTACCACTTGAAGAAGGACCTGCAATCAATATAAACTTTATATCTTTATTATCTTCTATCTGTTTAACTACTTTTGCAATATTCAAATAAAAAGATAATTCACAAGATCTAATAAAGCTTTTAATTTTACCATTACTAACAGTTTTATTTAAGTCAGTTACATAAGGCATATTTAATTTTTCTAAAAGATCTTTTCCCTCTAAAAAACTCTTAAGTATATTATCATAGTGAACATACTCAGGCACAAAACCATTAGTTCTTACTCCTGGAAATAAGAATATTATTCGATTATTTCCTAAATAAACTAGTTCAAATTTATTAATTGCTCCAACATTGTGAGGCATCAAAGAATAAAAATAATTTATTTTACCTCTCAACTTATATAAATTGACCACTTTATCATTTATATTTTGGATATTATCTGCTTTTTCATACTCATTTTTTTTCTTATAATACTTTATTGCTTCTTTAGGATTAATATTTAATTTTTCAATAATATCATTTGATTCAATTATTTCACTCATTTTTTCTTTTATTTTAGAAATATCATCTTGATTTAATATCTTATCCCCAGTTACAACTCCTAGCATGCCTCTTGGAACACTGTGTTCATATCTAATATCTAAAGATGGATAAACTTCTTGTAGAGCAACTAAAAACAAAAACTTTAATCCAGCTTTATAAATTTTATTTCCAGTAATATCGGATGTGTTAATAAACTCAACTTTTTCATCTCTATCTACTATTTTATCCAATGAAAAAACCTCATTATTTATTTTCAATCCTACTATATTTTCTAGATTACAATCTTTACTTACCTCATAAAATGTTATACCTTTTTTGTAATCATGAACAACATTATTATTCATAACAATACAAACTGTATCCATAAAATATCCCTCTATTCTTATTAATTATATCAATTATTCTTAAATTTGTGAATAAAAATAGCTTTTATTTACTATTATTTACTTAGGTGATTAATTTGAATATAATTCCAACAGTAATTGAAAAATCCAATAATAAAGAATATGCTTATGATTTATATTCTAGACTACTTAAAGATCGAATTATTTTTTTAGTCGGAGAAATAAATGATAATACTGCAAATATAGTTATTAGTGAACTTTTATACTTAGATAATTTAAATCATGAAAATATTTATATATATATTAATAGTCCTGGCGGAGCCATAACAAGTGGAATGGGCATTTATGATACAATGCGATTTATATCTAGTAAAGTCATTACAATTGGCCTTGGAATGTGTGCTAGCATGGCAGCTTTCTTACTTTCTAGCGGTGATGAAAGATATGCTCTTCCAAATGCTGAAATCATGATACATCAACCATTAGGTGGAGCACAAGGTCAAGCAAGTGATATAAAAATTGCAGCTGAAAGAATAATCAAACTAAAAGAAAAATTAAATAAAATTTTAGCGGATAATACTAATCAAGCCCTTGAAAAAATATATCTTGATACAGAAAGAGATAATTTCTTAAGTGCTTTTGAGGCTAAAGAATATGGACTTATTGATGACATAATAAAAAAGAATGAATTTTAATCCATTCTAATAATTATTTCTCCATCTGCAGAATACATGAATCTTTCTTTTGCATATCTAGCTATATAATCATCATCTTGTAATTTAGTAACTTCACTAACAAGTTTTTCCTCATCTTCAAGTAATGTTGCATATTTGTGATTAAGAATTGTAATTTCACTTTTATTTTCTAATATTTTTGTCCAATCTTTAGCAACAGAACTAACCAAAGATATAATCAAAAGAACAATAATCGTAGAAATAAGAACCAACCGCTTCTTTTCTTTTTTCGTTTTTTTCATATTTACGCCCCATTTTCATAAACATTATATCAAAAAAAAATTAAAACTTTAATTTTAATTTTAATTTATTTACACATTTTTTACAAATGGATTGTAGCTTTATATAATTAAGAGCCATAAATACAAAGCCAATAACAACTGTTATTATAAAATATATATGAATCATTCCCATATTTACTTTATACATAAGATAGACATAGATTATAACCATATCAATTACAAATACTAAAGACACCAAAAACTTTATAAAATTATTTTTTTTATTTAAAATAAATTTATTAAATCTAGCTAATAAGTAAAAAATAATACCATAAAGAAAAGATATAATAAAAGATATAACTTGAATAAAACTATTCATTATTTAAATAATTTAGTAATTATACTATCTTCTTTATTTTTTACTTTTCCTTCAATATACATAAATGAATTAATTTTACCTTTTATTTTAACATTTCCTTCATTAGTATCTAATTTTAAAAGTTCTAAAGAGTTACCAAGTAATCTTAAATTTCCCATTGTTGTTTCCATTAAAAATTCTTCATCATCAAAACTTACTATTTTATTTACTCCAGTTATCGATATACTACTTCGATCAATCATTTTTACTTCTTGACTACCAAAGGTTACATTTTCCATATAATCACCATTAATATATATGAAAAAAATAGATAGTTTATACTATCTACTTGAATGTTTTCTTGTTAAAGGCATATCCATTTCCCAAAGTTCTGCCATAGCATCATCAGGATCTATATATGGTCCTAAAACTTTTTTGTTTTCTTCAGATTGCATTCTTAACTTTGCTTCTGTTTTATAATCTCTATACTGCATTAAATAATTTTCCAACATTTCATGAATATAATCATTTCCATCCCATTGAATTACTTCATCAGTATCCTTTAAAAATTGATATCTTTCTGCTTGAGGAAAATATACAATACCTTTTGCATTTGCTTCTTCAAATTGTTTTTTAAATAATTCAAGATCTTCTACTTTTAAAATGCGAGCATTTATTCTATTAGTTAGTATATCATCTAAAGTTAAAGGTATACCAACATAAGTAGAATGATAATCCTTATTCTTTCTGTCCACTATAACATGAACCCCTAGTAATATTTTCTTTCCATCACTTTTTCTATCAAAAAGATAATTTAATTTTTCAATATTTAATAACATTTGTAATCTCTCCTTTTTTTAGTGGCGAATTTTATTCTAACACACATATATACCATCGTCAAGAATGTAGATTAGACTGATTTACATCATTTGTCAATCTATTAACTATATTATATGCTATCAAATAAAAAAAAGACTAAAATTAGTCTTCATCTAGTTGTTTCTTGTATTCATCTAAAATAACTTTTTCAAACTTTTCTCTTGTTTCTTTATTAGTTGGAAAAACAACATTTTCTTCTTTACCCTCTTTATTTAATTTACCAGGCATTGAAACAAACAATCGTGAATTTCCTTCAATAATTTTAGCTCCTTTTATAGCTAAACAATCATCTAAAGTAAAATCTACAAAAGCTTTTAATCTAGATCCCTCTTTTTCCCTTCGATAAATATCTAATCTCGTAATTTCCATAATAATCCTCCTTATGTTGTATTACAATTATAATTTTAATTCATTATTTTATTATTTTCAAGTATTTTATATCATTTTAATTTTAACATCACCAGTAATAATATCCCGGTAACAAAAACTTTTTTCTTCTGAATTTACTAAAACAGTAAATATATTTGGATATATTTTATTTATAATTCCTTCAAATTTATTACATCTATTTCTTAATCCATAAACCGTAATAATTATTTTTTTATTTTGCATTTTTTTGATATCACTTCGAACTAAATCAATATTCAAAATATCCTCCTTATCTTGGATAACCAACATACATTAAGCCATTGCAAATAATACCACCCATGCCATCTTCTTTATATTTAGTTTTTTCTAATAGTTTTTTTAAATCAATTTCTTTATTACGTTCTGTTAAAGAAACAGTACTAGCTATAATCGCAGGATCAAGGGCATGAATATTTACTCTCTTAGGACTTGATGCAAAATTTGCCCCAGCTTTTATAAGTTCTTCATAATCACTTTGACATGCCCCAGCAATAATAACTAACTTTTCATGACTTTTTTCAAAATTTCGAGCAGCTTTTACAGCTTTAACAAAATAACCAGAGTTCTTATAATTATTTAAATCATTTATATCACCCTTTTTTTTATAAAAAGCATCATGTCCAGTAATGATAACTATATCTGGTTTATATTCTTTTAAAAGCAAAGGTAATTGTTCATAAATATTTTTTTCATTAATTTTTTTACCGATTGCCATGATACCATTACGTTTATAAAACTTTAAACATCTAGCTAAGTAATCTTCATCTGCATCGATATGCAGAACTTTAGCAGGTAAATAAAAATATTCTCCTCGAACAAGTAATTCATCTCTAATATCAATTTCATCTAATACATCATCATTAGTTATATTTTCTTCAATTTTTAAATCTTCTATATTAGCATCAGCAATAAGCCTAACTTCAACGCCTTTTAAATAAACAGTATTATTTTTAATATTAATTACTTTAAATATAGTATCATTATTATAACTATTTCGAGAGACAAAAACTCCCTTTTCTATTTTCAAATAATATCACCATTTAATTATATGCAAAATTATTTAAAAAAGACAAAAACACATCATTTACTAATGTGTTTAAATATATCTAAAAAAATAGTTTCACTTAATTCTTCAGCTCGAACAGAATCAGGTAAATCATACTTATCTAAAATTGTCTTAATTTTTTCCCAGTTATACATACTACTTAAATTATTTTTTAAAGTTTTACGCTTTTGTTTAAAACAATTTTTTAAAAAAGTAAAATACAAATTAGAATCTACATCAGGTTTATTTTTCCTTGAAATTAAACTAACAACAGTACTTTCCACCTTTGGCACTGGATTAAAAGCATATTTTGAAACATCACAAACCTTAACTACTTCAAAATAATACTTTAATACCAATGTTATATAGCCATAATCTTTTGTTTTTTCCACAGCCATAAATCTATCTGCAACTTCTTTTTGAACCATAATAGTAAATTTAATAAAATTTAAATCTTGATTTATAACATGCTCAATTATAGGTGTTGTAATATAATATGGTAAATTTCCCACTAAATATAAATTATTATATTTATAATCTTTAATATCTTCTTTAATATTACTGCTTAAAAAATCTTTGTAAATAACTTTAAACCTATCATCACAAATATTATCTAAAATTGGTTTTAAATCAGTATCTAATTCATAAGCTAAAATATAACAGTTCTTTTTTTTTAATTCTTTTGATAATGCACCTCGCCCAGGTCCAATTTCAATAATTAAATCTTCACAAGATGCAGAGGTTTCTAAAACAATTTTATCTATTATATTATTATCTATTAAAAAATTTTGTCCTAAACTTTTCTTTGCTTTCATAACAAAACTCGGATGGTTTATTAAACCCATCCGCTCCTTAAAACATCATAAGTAATTGAACTACGTCCTATATTATCATAAGCATATTGTTCTGTTGGAGTTAAAAAGTCAAGTGAATTACCCCTTACACCTCTATCTAAAACAATAGCAAGTATTCTCCCTTCACCAATACGATTACTATAAAAACTAACTATAGAACCACAAGGTAAGTTTTTACTAGAAGCAACTATATAAACATTACCATACTCGCTATCAAAGTAAGTATTCGTTCCATCAGTAATATCATAACTTGGCAAACAAGCAAGCTTTCCACTACATAATGGACAGTCATGAGCATAACCAGTTAAATCACCTGTATAAGTATCAATTGCTGTATATTTTAAAGTTTCTTCTACTTCTACAATTTTCATAGCCATTGTAGATAAATTTATAGTTTTATTAACATTATCATTTTCAACTGCAGCTATATGTTCATTAGCACTACTTTTAGCAATAATTAAAACAAACATTATAACAGCAAGTCTTACAAAATAATTTATAACTTTCATATAATTAATCCACCTCACTGGACAATTCAATTATAACATTAAGTACTACATAAATCAATTGCCAAAAAATGGCCACAAAGTTATTTTATGACCATTTTTTTATACATATTTTTAATATTTTCATTAGTTTTTATTGCAACATTTTCTAAAGAAGTATTATATAAATTAGCTACAAATTGACCAATTTCCAAAACATGAGCTGGACTATTTTGCTTACCCCTAAAAGGCTCCGGAGTCAAGTAAGGAGAATCAGTTTCTAATATAATGTTTTCAAGTCCAACTTCTTTAATAACATCTTTTATTTTTGCATTTTTAAAAGTTATAACACCATTAACACCAAGTAAAAATCCCATTTTAATATATATTTTAGCTGTCTCTAAACTACCTGAAAAAGAATGAATAGTTCCTCTTACATTAAATTTTTTTAAAATATTAATAGTATCTTCTGTAGCATCACGAGAATGAATTATAACAGGTATATCGTATTTTTCAGCTATTTTAAGTTGTTTTTCTAATAAATTTATTTGTTCAAATTTAGTTTCTTTTGTATAATGATAATCCAAACCTATCTCACCAATTGCAACTATCTTCGGATTATTTAAATTTTTTTCTAGCATCTCTAAATCAGATTCTTGATAATTTAAAACTTCTTCTGGATGTATTCCTATAGCACCATATACCTCTTGATATTTTTTAATAGAATCAAGTACTTCCAAATTTGTTTTAGCATTACTACCATTATTTATAATATATTTTACTTTATTATCTTTAGCATTATCCAACACTTTCTTAATATCTAAATAATCATCTTTAAAAATATGACAATGTGTATCTATTAAAAAATTATTCATTTGTAATTATCCTATTAAATAGTATTTCTGGTTTATTCAAAATTATATTTTCTTCTAAAATACCAAAATCATCTATGCTATCTATATCTCTATGCTGAGTATTTAATTGATCTAAAATCTTTTCACTAGTATCAGGAATAAATGGTTTTAATAAAATAGCACATATTCTTATACATTCTAAAATATTATATAAAACAGTTCTTAATCGATCTTGCTTACTTTCATCTTTTGCTAAAAGCCAAGGAGTTGTATCATCTATGTACTTATTACATTTTTTTAGGACTTCAAAAATTTCTTCCAAAGCCTCATTTACTTTTAATTCATTCATTTTTATATCAACTATAGATTTAATTTTCAGAGCAGATGCAATTAAATCATCATCCAAAGCTTCGTGTACTTTAGGATTTAAAACTAAACCGTCAAAATATTTATGTCCCATACTTATAGTTCTATTTACAAGATTACCAAGATTATTTACTAAGTCAGTATTAGTTCTATTTACAAGGGCTTCTTCAGAAAAATTTCCATCATTTCCAAATGATACTTCTCGTAAAGCAAAATATCTTACAGCATCTACGCCATAATCATTTATATATTCTCTAGGATCTTTATAATTACCTAATGATTTAGATATTTTACCACCATTAATAACTAGCCATCCATGTCCAAAAATTTGTTTTGGAAGAGGTAAATTTAAAGCCATTAAAAGCGCAGGCCATATTATGGCATGGAATCTTGTAATTTCTTTACCTACTAAATGCAAATCAGCAGGCCAATATTTTTTAAAAAGCTCACTATTTTCATTTGGATATCCAAGTGATGTAATATAATTTGATAGTGCATCTATCCAAACATAAATAACATGTTTGGGATCAAAATCAACTGGAATGCCCCATTTAACAGATGTTCTTGAAACACACAAATCTTCAAGTCCTGGTTTTATAAAATTATTTACAAGTTCATTTTTTCTAGATGTTGGCAAAATAAAATTAGGATTTTCTTCATATAACTTTATAAGTTTATCTTGATATTTAGATAATCTAAAAAAGTAAGCTTCTTCAGTAACTAGTTTTACTTCTCTTCCACAATCAGGACATTTACCATCAGCTGCTTGTGTTTCTGTCCAAAAAGATTCACAAGGAACACAATAAAGTCCTTCATAAGATCCTTTATAAATATCACCTTGTTCATACAATTTTCTAAAAATAGCTTGAACACCTTTTACATGATATTCATCAGTTGTTCTAATAAAATAATCATAAGAAATATTTAAACTTTTCCATAAATTCTTTGCATTTTCTATAATTACATCAACATATTCTTTTGGTGTAACTCCCTTTTCCTTAGCCTTTTGTTCAATTTTTAAACCATGTTCATCAGTGCCAGTTTGAAAGAAAACATCATAACCATTTAACCTTTTATACCTTGCAATAGAATCAGCTATAATTGTTGTATAACAATGTCCTATATGAAAATCTGCACTAGGATAATATATTGGTGTAGTTATATAGTATTTTTTATTCATTATTCATTCCCTCTTTCTAAATTATTAGTACTGCCTATTCCTCCAACTCTGATATTATCTGTTTTATCATCATCAGTAACTAAAAACTTCATAAATACAGCTTGACAATAAGCAGTATTTTTCTTTATAACGTAGTCTTTATCTCCTTCATTTTGAAGAGATACAAATATATGACCTTCATTATCAATATTATTATAATAATCACTTTCTACAATACCAACTTGATTTGTAAGACGAACATTCCACTTAAAGCCCATGCTACTTCTTACAAAAATCATTAAAACTTCATTATTATTAAAAGCAGCTTTATATCCCGTTGGCAACTTTATTATTTCTCCCGGTTTTATAGTATAATCATTTATTGCAAAAAAATCATACCCAGCACTGTTTTTAGTAGCTCTCTTAGGAAGCATATAACTATCATATAATGACTCATCAAAGTATTTTTTAAATTCTTCTTTACTTATTTTTTCAAAAAATCGCAAATTTATCACCTCACAAAATAAAAAAACCATAAACTAAGGACGAGTATTACCCGCGGTACCACCTTAATTCATGATTTATCATGCATCTTCATTTATAACGTAATTACCCGATTTCGACTCCAAAACCATGTTCAATATTTTCCTTTATTCTTTTCCACCAACCAAGAACTCTCTATAAAATTCTTAATATTTACTCTTTTCTTCAACGTCAAACTAAAAATAGTTTATCATAAAGCTTTTCATTATTCAAGAATATTATAAAACAAGTTCTTTTTCAAAATCTGTCTCTTCAATTAATATTTCTAATAAATATTGAGGAACTCCTTCAATATAATCATCCATAATAACTTTTTTTAAGAAGGCTTTATCCAAATTACCTGTTTTAATATAATTGGTAAAGCATTCATGATAGTAAATAGATTTATCTACTTCATAACGTGCAATATGTTCTGTTATTTTTTGTTCATTTAATTCTTTAAATACTACTAGATCTCTTGTACTTTTGTTTAAAAGATTTCTATTTTTAAAAGAATTTAATATATCACAAGCTTCCATTTCTACAAATAACATACAAGTTTTTTTATAATCAACAATTGCTTTTAGTTGTTCATAATCCTTTTCATTTTCTAATATATTTTTTTCCTTAAATAGTTCGCTTACTTTTTTGGGTGAAACAACTACTCTAGATAATCTTTTTTCATTATCAATATCCAATTTATTTATATTCTTTAATTGTTCTTTTATTTCACTTATAATCAGATTAAGTTTACTTTGAATACTTACTATAATATTTTCATCATTAAGTATCCTTTGTTGACATAAATAATAATCTCCTTGTTTTTTTTCAATAATATTTTTAAGTTGACTTGCTCTGGAAGCTAAATCAATTATTTTAACAAAATCTTGTTTTTCTAAACAAGCTTGTAAATCCATTAAAATATCATTAAATTCTATTATTTCCGTTGATAATTTTTTATTTTGTGATTTTATTTGCATATTAATGCTATCTTTATTTCTAAATTCAATATCTTTTACGCATTCAAAATACTCATTTAATATATTAACTAATTTTTGGTATTCACACTCTATCTTCGGAGAAATTATCGTCTTATAAGCCAGTTCAAAAACTTGAACTTTTTTATACGAACCATCTAAGTCCATATAGTTCACCTCGAGAAAAGAATAGCACAATAGAATAATTAAAGCAAGTAATTATCCTACATCTATTTTATCAACTAATAATTTAGCTATAAATTTACCAAGGTTTAAATCTATTTCTTTAGCATCATCCACTAATATAACTAGTCCAAGAGAATCACTTTCAACAATTATTGGAACAAATCCTACATATCCTTTAATACTAAAATCATCAAAATTAATATCAATTAAATCACCTGAGATATACATCTCTCTATTATCTATATAAAACTTCATTTTTTCATTTATTTTTTTCTTTAAAATGCCTGTTAAAAAAGAAGATGCTATAACCTTTTCTCTATCCGTAATAATTACATTTATTTTATAAATATTATAAATTGATTCGCATAATTTTTTGCTTAATTGTTCATATTTTTCCATTATAAAATGTTTCTTCAATATTATAGAATCATTTTCCGTAAAAATTTCTAAACTTTCACCATCTCTAATCCCTAAATTTTTTCTTATTTCTTTTGGTATTACAATTCTTCCCAGTTCATCTATTTTTCTTGTTACACCAGTTGATTTCAATTATTTTTCACTCCACTTCACTATTTATTGTGGAATAATTTATATTTTTTATTCTTTAAAGTATTTTTTCAAGCAATGAAACTAAATAAAATATAAAGTGCTTTTCTAAATTTTTAGTAAATAAAACTATAACAATTTTTTTATTTATATATTTAATATTAAAATATTTAGTTAAAGACATTGCTTCCATCAATAATTTATCACCTTTAATATTATCAGATACTTCTTCTGGTAAAGTTACCTCCACACTTCTATCAGTTTGAATTACATGTTTAATATTATACTTTATTGCTAATTTTTCAAACCATTCTTCATACATATAAACAAGCATATCTTCTGTAACTTTTCCAAATCTATCTTCTAATTCATTTTTAATTTCTAGAAGTTTATCATAAGAATCAATTTCATTAATTTTTTGATGAATTTCTATCTTTATATCTTCATCACTTACATAATCATCACTAATATGAGTAGAAACATTTAATAATGCTTGCTCATCTTCATCTTCTTCTATTACCTCTCCCTGTTGACGCTTAATTTCATCTTCAACCATTTTCATATATAAACTAATTCCCACACTATCAACAAAACCAGCTTGAGAAGCTCCAAATATATCTCCAGCCCCTCTTAAATTTAAATCACGCATTGCAATTCTATATCCACTTCCAAGTTCAGTAAATTCTTTAATAGTATTTAACCGTTTAATTGCTATATCATTTAACATTTTATTTTTTTCATACATCAAATAAGCATAAGCCATTCGATCACTTCTACCGACTCTTCCTCTAATTTGATAAAGCTGACTTAGTCCAAAATTTTCAGCATCATGAATTATCAAAGTATTAACATTTGGTATATCAATTCCACTTTCTATTATAGTAGTACATATAAGAATATCATATTCATTATTTATAAATGCAGTCATTATATTATCAAGCTCATCTTTTTCCATCTTCCCGTGAGCAAATATTATTCTTGCACTTGGCACCAAAGATTTTATATGATTCATATATTTTTCAATAGTTTCTACTCTATTATAAAGCATAAAAACTTGACCATTACGCGATAACTCTTTATAAATAGCATCTTTTATTAAAAAATCATCTTCACAAACAACATACGTTTGAACTGGATATCTATTTACTGGAGGTGTATCAATAACTGATAAGTCACGAAGACCTGACATGGCCATTTTTAATGTCCGAGGAATTGGTGTAGCACTTAAAGTTAAAACATTAATATCATTTTTATATTGTTTTATTTTTTCTTTGTGAGTTACCCCAAATCTTTGTTCTTCATCAACAACCATCATACCTAACTTTTTACATTTTACATCATCACTTAATATTCGATGTGTACCAAATAAAATATCTATTTTACCTTTTTGCAAATTATCTAGTATTTCTTTTGCCTTTTTATTAGAAACATGTCTATTTAATAATTCAATTTCAATTGGCCAATTTTTAAATCTTTCTTTAGCTACGTTATATTGTTGCTTAGATAATATTGTTGTAGGACATAAATATAAAACTTGTTCATTATTTAAAACTGCTTTAAACATAGCACGCATTGCTACTTCAGTTTTACCAAAACCTACATCTCCACAAAGAAGTCTATCCATTGGTACTGTGCTTGTAAGGTCTTTATTTATCTCGTTAATACTTTTTTGTTGATCTTTAGTCAAATTATATTTAAACTCACTAGCAAAAACTAATTCTTCAGGATAATCTTTATATGGATTTTTTTTAAGCTCTAATCTTTTTTTATAAAGTCTTATTAATTCAGCAGATATATCTTTTACTTTTTCAGAAATATACTTTTTTGTTTTTTCCCAATTTCCACTTCCAAGTTTATTTAATTTTGGAACACTTCCATCTTTTCCAGTATATTTATAAATTAAATTTATTTTCTCAACAGGAACATAAATTTTATCAGTTCCTGCATAATTAATCATTAAATAATCTTTTTGAACACCTCGAACAGTTAGTGTTTTAATTCCTTGATATACCCCTATTCCATGGGAAACATGAACAACATAGTCACCATTTTCTAATTGATTAAAATCTTTAATTCTTTTACCAATATGAAAATTGTTTTTATAATTTCCACCTACAGAAGTAGTTTTTTCTATGTCATGGGAAGATATTACTACATATTTATCTAATATAAATCCATTACTTAACTTACGTTTTATTATTTTTGCATCTGGAATTAATTCTAATATTTTTTCTTTTTCTTTATCATTTTCTAAATAAAAATAAACTTCTTTTCCACTTGAAATCCATTTATCATAATTTGCAACGAGTGCAACAAAATCTTCATTATAATTAATAAGTCGTTGTGCTTTTAAATCATATTCTCCTGATGAAAATAAATTTATATATATTCTATCAAAGTCTTTAATTTGATCTAATTCATACATCAAAGAAGACTCTATATTTTTGCTCTCTTTATATTCAACAACATCATCAAGAAGCTTTAAATATGAAGCATCAATTTGGGTTTTATCAATATAAGCTACGATAGGATTTTCTAAATAATCATACAAAGAATTATGAGAAAAATCCATTATCTCATCTATAGCTTTAATAGTTATCTTATCTATTTTTTTTGTAGAAAACTGAGTATTTTCATCAAAATACTTTATACTTTCAACAGTATTGCCATCAAATTCAATCCGAATTGGATGAACTTCATCTATTGGATAGATATCTATCAAAAAACCACGAACAGCATATTCACCACTTGCAGTTACCAAAGATTCACGTCGATAGCCTAATTTTTCTAAGGATTCTAAAATACTATCTCTTTTATAATTATCATTTGTGTTGATAAGTAAGGTATTATCAACATTTTTGTTAGGTAAAAATTTTAAATATCCCATTAAATTAGTAACTATTATTTTAGGAGTATTACTGAATTTTATATTATCCAATGTTTCGAGTCTTTTGTACTTTAATTCTGGACTTGATGCCACAACCATTGAAGACAAAAAATCATCCATTGGAAATAAAAGAGCTTGCAATTCATTACTTTCAAATTCATTATAAATCTTATTTGCTTCATATAAAGAACTAGTTAAAACAATAATATTACGCTTATGTTTTTGTTGCAATTTAGTCAAATAAAAAACATTTAACTGTTCTGTTAAACCTGATATTTCTGTACCAATTTCATATTTAAAATAATTATCTAAAAAATCCATATTTCCTCATTTAGTATTATAAACATTCATTGTTTTATCTATCCCATTTATTACAAAAGATTCAATTATTTCATTAAATATACCCATGTTTTTATTTAAAACATTCATTTCATCTTTACTAAATTTTCCTAGCACAAAATCAATAACATCCTTTTTTTGATTATTTTTTATTCCAATTTTTAATCTAGCAAAATCTTTAGAATTTAAAGCCGAAATTATAGATTTAATACCATTATGGCCACCACTTGAAGAATTAGTTTTCAATTTGTACCGACCTATTTCTTCATCTAAATCATCCTGAATAATTAAGATATTGTTAATATCAATATTAAAATATTTTACAAATTGTTCAACTGCTAAGCCCGAATTATTCATATAAGTTTCTGGTTTAACAAATATTACTTTTTCATTATTAATTAATCTAGTACAGTATTTTGCATTAAACTTGTTAGACCATATTTCTCCTTGCAAATAATTATCCAATATCATAAAGCCTACATTGTGTCTTGTTTTATCATATTCTTTTCCAGGATTTCCTAAACCAACTATTAGTTTCATAATTACCTTCCTTCAAACAAGTGTTGATAAGTAGATAATTTATCAACACAAATTATATTTTTTATTTTTACTCCATCCTTTGAGTTTTTAACACATTTACATAAAACCGTATTAGGATCACTATTTTTTTTAGTACTTATTAATTGTATTTCTTTAACATTTAAATTATTTTTCTTAGCCAAAGCAATAATTTCATCTAATCTATTAGATCTATGTACTAAATAAAAAACTCCATTATCTTTTAAATAATCCTTAGCAATCAAAAATATATCTTTTAAAGTAATTTTTATTTCATGTCTAGCAATCAAAAGCATTTCATTTTTGTTAACAAAACCATCTTCCTTTGTATTAAAATACGGTGGATTACAAGTAATAACATCAAAACTATTTTTAGCATAATAATTATTTATATTTTTTATATCATCATTAATAATTTTTATTTGCTTATCTAATTTATTTATAATAACCGATTCATTAGCCAACAAAGCTATTTCTTTTTGAATCTCAAAACCTACAATATTTGCATTTGTTTTCAAGGATAACACTAAAGGTATCGGTGCATTACCTGTACACATATCTAAAATATTTTTATCACTTTTTTGACATTTTACGTATTCTGCTAAAAGCAAAGAATCTAAGGAAAATTTAAATCCATTTTGGATTTGCATAATATATCTATCTGGATAATCAAATAAATCATTTTTCACTTTTAAGATCATACTCTATTTTTTCTCCATCCACTAAAACTTTATAACGTTCATTTAATATATCCACACTTACAACAGTTCCTTCACCATTTAAAGTTGATATTTTTTCACCTACTTTTGGTAATTTAGCGGAAGAAGCTACATATTGATCATCTTCATAAGAAAGACAACATAAAAGTCTACCACAAGCCCCATTAATTTTGTTAGGATTTAAAGCTAAATTTTGATTTTTTGCCATATTCATACTTATAGCATTTATTTTTTTCAAAAATCTAACACAACATAGCTTTCCACCACAAATACCAATTCCTCCAACTTCTTTAGCTTTATCACGAGCTCCAATTTGGCGAAGTTCAATTCTCGTGTGATATATACTCGCTAATTTTTTAGCTAGTTCCCTAAAATCAACACGACCATCAGCAGTAAAATTAAAAAGTAATTGTGTCTTATCTAAATTGTATTGAGCATTAATTACATTCATATCCAATTTCATATTTTTAACAAACTCAATACACTTTTTTAAAGCTCTATCGGCATCTTTTAAATTATTTAGATAGTTATTGTAATCCTCTTCAGTTGCCTTTCTTTTTAATGAAGCATTATTTTCATCATTATTTTTAGATAATATTTGAACTATTTTTACTATTTGTTCACCAACATCACCATCAACAACTGCCAAAGAATTTATCTCAAAATCATCTTCACTTTGAAAATAATAGACTTTGTTAGTCTCTTTAAATACTACGCCGTACATTTTATTCATTTTCTTCACCTAATTCTATTACAAAACGATCTAGTAACAATTCTACATTTGCATTCGTTTCAAGATTATCTATAAATTCTATTAACATATTTATTCTATTATTTACTTCAATAACATTTAATTTTTCTAAAAACTCTAATTTTAATTCGTTAAATTTATTATCTTGCTTTAATAACTTTTTTAAAAGCTCTGTATATACTAATAAAATTATTTGAAATATTTTTCTAATTTCATCTCTTTCTTTATAAACACTTAATAATACATCTTTATTATAAAGTATGTCATCCTTTTTTTCTACTTCAATCTTATATAAATAGGTACTAATTACATTCAGCATATCCATATTTTCAGGAGCCAAAATTGTTCCAACATTTAACTCATGTTCATCATAAATAACTTTTAATACTTCGCATCTACTTCGAATTGTTGATATGACGTTATTTATATTATCAGTTATAAAAAATCCTATTATATGATCTTCTGGCTCTTCAATAAATTTAAGCATTGTATTAGCAGAAGAATCAGTTAGTTTTTCTGCTCTTTTTATTATGTATATATTTTCTTTTGTATAAATAGGTATTGTTCCAAATTCCCTTTTTAATTCCAATATTTGTTCTTTTTTTATTGAATTACCTATAGGTTCAATAACTTTAAATGTTGGCAAATAATCTTGATCTATTAAATTACATATATTACAACAAGTACAATCATTTTCAAAATTGTTTGGACAACATATTTTTTTTACTATAAGTTTTAAATCTTCAAAACATTTTTGTAAGTTATTTGTTTCAAGCAAATAAGCATGAGATATTTTATTCTCATGATAATAATCTACTAATTTTTCTAATACCGCTACTCCCACAATTCCTCCTATAATAAAACAAAATATATTGCTATTAATGCCAATAATCCACTCATTCCTAAAGTAGAAACAACTCCTACCGTAATAAAATTTATTGGAATAAATATTTTTAATCCGGTAGCAATTAAATTAAATGCATAAACTAAACAAATAGCAAACACTACTCTCTTAATTACTGTAAATATTATCTTTTTCATATATTCCTCACCAAAATATATGAATTAACCAATAATTTATTCACTTATCTTCTTTCGATCTTCTAAAGCCTTATCTAGAGTAATTATATCCAAATAATCTATCTCAGCTCCCATAGGAATACCATAAGATAACCTAGATATTAAAACATTGCGATGCTCAAAAATTTTCTTTATATATAACGTCGTAGTTTCTCCTTCTACAGTTGATTTTAAAGCCAATATTAATTCTGGATTTTCTAATTTTTCAACTCTTTTTACTAAACTCGCTAAATTTATATTTTCTGGTCCAATATTATCTGCAGGACTTATAAGGCCATTTAAAACATGATAAACACCATTATAATTACCAACTTTTTCAAATGAAAAAACACTTTTAGAATCCTCAATAACACATATTATATTTTGGTTTCTCGACTCATTTGCACAAATATTACAAATGTCATACTCTGTTAAATGTCCACAGATACTACATTTATGGATCTTCTTTATATCATTTAGACTATGAGAAAAATTATCTAAATCTTCTTCTTTAAAGTTTAATGTTGCTAAAGCCAATCGTTCTGCGTTTTTTTCACCTATTCCAGGCAATTTTTTATAATAATTAATTAATTTTTCAAGTGATTCAGGATAAATCATATTAGAATAATCCACTCATTGAAGCATATTGACCAAGTTTATTTTCTGTTTCTTTATCTATTTTAGAAAAAGCATCTTTCATAGCAATTAAAATCATATCTTCTAGCATTTCTTTATCATCATTATCAATAGTGCCATCTTTTAAAATTTTAAATGCTTTAATATCTTTTTTACCATTAAATGTTATTTCTACCCATTCACTTTTTCCTGTAAATTCCATGGCATCTAATTCTTCTTTTTTCTTTGTAATATCTCTTTGCATTCTTTGAGCTTGTTGCATAATTTGTTGCATATTCATATTAAATTCCTTCTTTCCTATTCAATTTCTATTTTATCTATATCAAATACATCTGCTAAATCAGATATATCCATAGTTTCTTTTTGTTCTTTTTCTTCAATATAAGTATATTTATAACCATTTCTAAGATTCTTTATATATTTATTTTTTTCATCTTGCCATCTATCAGGGTTTATAAATATTAACTTAATATCATCACTACCATATTCCATAAACTTTTTTTCTATCTCTTTAATCTTTTCATTTATTTCATTTTCTCTATGAGGAAGTAATGATTCTACAACTGCATATTTATTAGACGCAGCTACAACTTCTGTATCACTTATTAAGCCTTTAATAACTGCATCATCAACTGATTTAATAAATTCTATCCATTTTAATTTTATATAAACCAAAGCTTCCTTTGTTGCTTCAACAAAACAGTTATTAACTCTAGTTTCAATAAATTTATCAATTTTATCTATTTCTAATTTTTTTTCACTGTTATCTTTTGGCTTATTTAAAGGCTGTTTCATTAGTTCATTTTTTTCATTTTTATTAAAATTTATACTATTTTCAAAAGTATCTACTTTTTTTATTTTATATTCACTTTCTACGTAATTTAAAATAATCATTTTTATAAGTAAATATGGGTTAACATTAATATTTATTTTATTTAAAATATCATTTAATTCTATGACTAATTTTTTACATGTATCATAACTTATATTCCAATCATCTTTTCCTCTTAAAATATCACTACCAACTTCACTTAGTTCATATATAAGTTTTTTAACTACAACTTTATAATTCAAACTCGAATTACTTAAATCATTAAAAATAACTTCTAGTTTTTCTATATCATTTATATTCAAGTATTTTATTATATCCTTTATCTTTTGGTTAGAAATACTTCCTATTTCATTTGTAACTAGCTCCACATTTATTTTAGTATCATTTTTTGATAATTGATCTAATATACTTAAAGCATCACGTAATCCACCATCAGCCAATATAGCTATTTCTTTCAAACCATCAAGTTCATAAGATATATTTTCTTCTTTGCAAATATATTCTAATCTATCAATAATGTCTTTTTCATTTATTTTTCTAAAATCGAATCGTTGACATCTTGATAAAATAGTTATCGGCACGCTTTCTAAATTTGTCGTTGCTAATATAAATATTACATGTTCAGGTGGTTCTTCTAAAGTAAGCAATAAAGCATTAAATGCACTTTGACTAAGCATGTGAACTTCATCAATTATATAAATTTTATATTTTAAACTCGTTGGCATAATTTTTACATTGTTGATAAGTTCTCTGATTTCTTCAACACCATTGTTTGAAGCGGCATCTATTTCAATTATATCTGGATTTGTTCCAAAAGATTTACAGTTTTCACACTCTTCACAAGCTACGCCATTTTTATTATTTAAGCAATTAATTGTTTTGGCTAAAATTCTTGCTGTTGAGGTTTTTCCAGTGCCTCTAGGGCCAGAAAATAAATAAGCATGAGCCACTTTGTTTTCTTTAATAGAATTTTTAAGTATTTCTACGACATGTTTTTGGCCTATCAAAGAATCAAAATTATTTGGTCTATATTTTCGATAAAGTACTTTATAATTCATATAAACACCTCAGTAGTTAGTATATCATATTTACTGTTTTTTTGCTCTTAATTTTTTAAAAAAAGATGATAAAATTTGTTGATATTTTTTTTCATATATTTCAGCATTTATTTTATTAAATTTTGTTTTAGTATATTCTTTTTTTATTAAAGGCTTATCAAGCAAATAATAGACAGTATCAATTCTTGATTGTTGAATAACTTCATAACACATAGAGCAAGGTTTTAATGTAACATATATTTCACAATCATTTAAATTCCATCTCTTTAATTTTTTACTTGCTTTTACTATAGCATTTATTTCAGCATGGCCTAAAACATTCTTATGTTTTTCTCTTGTATTCACGGACTTAGCTATGATCTTTTGATTACATGTAATGACAGCCATAACTGGAATATCTCTTGATTTTTTTTTCTTATTTAAAGCTTCAATCATTAATTTTATTATATCTTCTTGCATAAAAACCTTCTTTTCACAAAAAAAGTGCACACAAACATAGACTGACGTGGCTGCTATTTTCCAATCCTGACCAGATTACAGCATATTTGTTGCACGCCTAAATACTATCAAAAATCTTATAAAAAGTCAATAAAAATTAGATTTTCATATATTATGTTAACCAAAATATTTCCTGGGAAATAAAATATATGGTTTTTTCCAATATTATGTAAACCAATTATTTCCCGGGAAATAATTTAAGTTTAATTTTTTGCCAAAAGTACGTTATTTTTGCAAGTAAACAAACGTTCGTGTTTCACGTGAAACATATTAACAAGTTATCAACTCTATCTACTTAAAAATAGCAACAAAATACTAACACGAAAAATGTTATATAAAACAAACACATTATTAATAATTTTAATTTAATTTTGTACATCTATAGATAACACAGCTATATAATAAAAATTAATTATATAAAAATATAAACAAGTTATCAACAATGTTTCACGTGAAACATTAACAACAATATTTTATTGTAGACTAACAAATTAGCAACAATTACTAAATTGTTTAAATTAATTATTATTAATATAATTTAATTATAAATATCATTGCAATTGTTATCCTTTATTTAAAAATTAAAACCATTTAATTATTAATAAGCTTGTATTATATTTTACTTAGCTTAATTATTATTATTTATTAATATTAATTAATATATTATTATCTATCAAATAAATAAAATTATAATTATTATTATTATTAACTATGTTTCACGTGAAACATTTTAAATTGCACTTTTAAATAATTTTATGTAACTAAAAAAGGAAAACTATTAATTGTTTTCCTTTTTCTATTAATTCCTTATTAAATCAATTATTTTTTTAATTCTTGTATATACAAAGTATATACTAATTATTTTCTTCTTCAGATACCTCTGTTTCTTCTTTATCTACAAGGCTTATTGTTGATACCTTTTGATTTTCTTTTAAGTTAATTAGCCTTAAACCTTGCGTTACTCTACCTAGAACAGATATTTGATCTAATGGCATACGCATCGTCATACCTGAATTTGTCATTATAACCAATTCTTTATTTTCTTCAACTATTTTAACACTAACTAAATTTCCATTTTTTTCAGTAATATTTAAGGCTTTAACACCTTTACTACCACGTTTAGTTTGACGATATTCGCTTACTTTTGTTTGTTTACCATATCCTTTTTCCGTAACAAGTAATATCGTATTATCTTCTTTTACAATTTCTAAGCAAATACATTTACTATCATCTAAAGAAATACCCCTTACACCAGATGCAGTACGTCCCATGACTCTTATTTCGTCTTCATTAAATTTTACCATTCTACCACTATTACTACCAAGTAGAACCAAATCATTTCCAGTTGTTTTCTTAACTCCAATAAGTTTATCATTTTCTCTTAAAGATATACATATTTTTCCACTATTTCTAATATTTTCAAATTCACTAATTAAAGTCTTCTTAACTATACCGCCTTGAGTTGCAAATAAAAGATATTTACATTCATCATTTTTATTAATTTTAATAACAGCATTTATTTTTTCATCTTTTTCAATTTGAAGTAAATTTACAATAGGAAGACCTTTAGATTGTCTAGAATATTCTGGTATTTCATAGCCTTTTAATCTATAAACCTTACCCTTATCGGTAAAGAAAAGTATATAATCGTGTGTTGATAAGTTAAGAATATGTTCAACAAAGTCCTCGTCATTCGTTGTAATTCCTTTAATTCCAACACCACCACGATTTTGTGACTTAAATGTATCAGCAGTAGTTCTCTTTATATAACCCTTATTTGTTAAAACAACCAAAATATTTTCTTCTGGAATCAAAGATTCATCTTCAATATAATCTATTGCAGTCATATCAATTTTAGTACGTCTTTCATCACCATATTTATCTTTAATTTCAGTCATTTCTTCTTTTATTATGTTTAACACCTTATTATTATCTGCTAAAATAGCTCGTAAGCGTTCAATTTCAATTCTAAGGGCATTTAACTCTTCTTCAATCTTTTCGCGTTCTAGACCTGTTAAACGACGTAATTTCATTTCTAAAATATTATCAGTTTGAGCTTCAGTCAATCCAAAGCGTTCCATTAATTTAGTTTTTGCTTCTCCATCAGCTTTAGATTCCTTAATTATTTTAATAACTTCATCTAAATTATCAAAAACTATCTTATACCCTTCTAATATATGAACTCTTTTTTCTGCCTTATCAAGTTCAAATTGTGTACGTCTTATTATAACTTCTTGTTGATAATCAACATATTTAGCAATAATATCTTTTAATCCCAAAGTTCTCGGAGTTTTCTTATCAAGCATTAAGAATATAATACCAAATGTCGTTTGAAAAGCAGTATGTTTATATAAATTATTAAGAACAACTTGAGGATTAGCATCCTTTTTTAACGTAATTGTTATTTTAATACCATCTTTTAAATCAGTATGATAATCAGTTATTCCTTCTAAAACTTTATTATGTACTAGATCTGCTATTTTTTGTTTTAAATCAAGAGTATTTACTCCATAAGGAACTTCTTCAATAATTATATAATGTCTGCCATTTTTTTCTTCTATAGTCGCTTTACTCCTAATAGTTATAGAACCTCTACCAGTTTCATAAGCCTTTTTAATACCTGAATTACCTAATATGATACCCCCAGTAGGAAAATCTGGTCCCTTTATATACTGCATAAGTTCATCAGTTGTTATATTTGGATTATCTATATATGCAATACAACCATCAATAACTTCTCCTAAATTATGCGGAGGAATGTTCGTAGCCATTCCAACAGCTATACCCATAGTACCATTTACAAGTATATTCGGATATCTAGAAGGTAAAACTTCTGGTTCCTTAGTTGTTTCATCATAATTAGGAATAAAATCAACTGTATTTTTATTGATATCTCGTAGTAATTCCATTGATATTTTAGCTAATTTACTTTCGGTATAACGATAAGCGGCAGGTCTCGGATATTCAATATTACCAAAGTTACCATGTCCATCAACTAGTAAATAACGATAATTAAAGTCTTGAGCCATTCTTACCATAGCTTCATAAATAGAAGAATCTCCATGTGGGTGATATTTCCCCATTACGTCCCCAACTATCGTAGCACTTTTTCGATATTTTTTATCTGGTGTAAGACCATTTTCTAGCATATCATATATAATTCTTCTATGAACAGGCTTTAACCCATCTCTTAGATCTGGTAAAGCTCTTGCTTTTATAACACTCATTGAATATTCTATAAATGATTTTTCTATTTCATCAACTATATTATTTTCATTTAATCTATCTATATTTTGATCCATAATCTACCTCCTAGAAATCAAGATTTTCTGCATATTGAGCATTTTCTTCAATAAATTTACGTCTAGGTTCAACTTCTTCCCCCATTAGTTTACTAAATGCTGCATCAGCACTAATTGCATCTTCTACTGTTATTTTTCTTAAAATACGATGATTTATATCCATTGTTGTTTCATTTAGTTCTTCAGCATCCATTTCTCCTAGCCCTTTCATTCGAGCTACTTCAAATTTAACATTCTTTTCTTTTAATTCATTTAAATATTTATCTCTTTCTTCTTCATTCAATACGTATTTAATAGTTTGCCCATGTTTTATACAGAAAAGAGGTGGTTGAGCAGCGTAAACATAACCAGCTTCAACAATTGGCTTAAAAAATCTATAAAATAATGTTAATAATAAAACTCTAATATGAGAACCATCAACATCGGCATCGCTCATGATAATAACTTTATGATAACGCATTTTATTTAAATCAAATTCTTGACCTATACCAGTTCCAAAAGCTGTAATTATTGTTCTAATTTCTTCATTACTTAATGCTCTATCAAGTCTTGCTTTTTCAACATTTAAAACTTTACCACGTAAAGGAAGAATTGCTTGAGTCATACTATTTCTACCTTTAATAGCTGATCCACCTGCTGAATCCCCTTCGACTAAGAATATTTCACATACACTTGGATCTTTTTCTTTACAATCAACAAGTTTTCCACCAAAGTTTACTATATCTAAATCACTTTTTCTTCTCGTAGCTTCTCTAGCTTTTTTAGCAGCTATTCTACCACGTGAAGCACTTATACATTTTTCAACTATTATTTTAGCTTCATTAGGATTTTCTAATAAAAATCGTTCAAATCTACTCGAAAAAACATCACTTGCAATTTTTCTTACTTCACTATTTCCAAGTTTAGTCTTTGTTTGACCTTCAAATTGAGGATCTGGATGTTTACAAGAAATGATCATGGTTAATCCTTCACGGCAATCTTCACCAATTAAAGGAGCATCATTTTCTTTCAATATTTTTGCAGATTTAGCATAACTATTTATAACCTTTGTAAGAGCTGCTTTAACACCATCTTCATGTGTTCCACCTTCATAAGTATTAATATTATTTGTAAATGAATAAATAGATGGAGTATACGTTTCATTATATTGACAAGCTACTTCAAGTTCAATACCATCTTGAGATCCATCCATGTAAATGACATTTTCATGAATAGGTTTTTTACTTTTATTAAGCATTTCAACATATTCTATAATACCACCATTATAAAGGAAAGTATCATGTTTTTCAGGAGTTTCCCTTAAATCATAAAGATTTATTCTAATACCTTTATTTAAGAAGGCAATTTCTTGTAATCTTTTAAATAATGTATCATAATCATATACAGTTGTTTCTCTAAAAATTTCTTCATCAGCTTTAAATCTTACTGTACTTCCAGTTCTTTCTACATCACAAGTATCAATTATTTTCAAAGCTTCAACAGGTTTTCCACCATTTTCAAAACGTTGATAATATACATTTCCATCACGATAAATTTTTACTTCAAGCCATTTAGATAAGGCATTTACTACACTAGCACCAACACCATGTAGACCACCAGATACTTTATAACCTTCGCCACCAAATTTACCTCCAGCATGTAGTACAGTAAAAATAGTTTCAACTGTAGATAATCCAGTTTTTGAGTTTATTCCAGTCGGAATACCACGACCATCATCTCTAACTTCAATTACATTTCCTTTATCAATAATAACTTCAATATCATCACAAAATCCTGCTAAAGCTTCATCAACAGCATTATCAACTATTTCCCAAACTAAATGATGAAGTCCTTTTTCACCTGTTGATCCAATATACATCCCAGGTCTTTTACGAACAGCTTCAAGTCCTTCCAAAACTTGAATATCACTGTCAGTATAATGTGTTTCTTTCATACATTTTCCTCCTCAATTTTTCCATTATTTGCCTTAAAAATTTTACCTTTTCTAAGTATTTTTTTACTAACACTTTTTATATCAGTCGTAGTAATAAATGTTTGAACATTTTCATTAAGTAATTTAAGCATATTTGTAATTTTAACTTTATCTAATTCACTAAACAAATCATCTAATATTAAAATTGGATAAAAACCTTTAATATCATAAACATAATTTAATAGAGCTAATTTAAATGAGATAATAGCATTTTTTCTTTGGCCTTCACTACCCCATTCCTTTAAACTATTATTATCTAATGTAAAAATAATATCATCATGATGTATTCCATCTAACGTCTTACCAACACTTAATTCCTTCTGATAATTATTTTGATATTTCTCAAATAAAGTTTCTTTATCTTTCCCCTTATAAGATGAATTATATTTTAACTTTAAAACTCCAGCTTCTGCTATACTAGCATAAATACTAGTAATATACTTATTAATATTTTCAATAAATTCTTCCCGATATTTAGCTATTTCTAATCCATACTCAATTAATTTTTTCGTTAATATATCTAAAAAAGAACTTGTATAATTTCCATTTACATACATTCCTCGAATATAAAAATTTCGTTGTTTTAAAATTCTATTGTAATTATTAAGTATAACTAAATATTCTTTGTAAATTTGACTTATTTCTATATTAATTAGGCGTCTTCTTTCTGCCGGAGCCTCCTGCATAATTCTTGTATCACTAGGATTAAATAAAACAACATTTACCCTTGAAACATAATCACTTATTTTATCTTTTTTTTCATTATCTATAGATACAGTTTTCCCCAGTTCACTTAATTCAATTTCATAAGTAGAAACAGCAACTTTTTTTTGAATCTCTCCCTTCACTCTAGCTTTAATTTTTCCTTTTTTAATTAAAGCTTTATCATTGTTTATTCTAAATGACTTAGTTAAGGAAAGCAAATAAATAGCTTCGATCAAATTAGTTTTTCCACTACCATTTAAACCGTATACAATATTCAGAAAAGGTGAAAATTCTAAATCTAAATTTTCATAGTTTCTAAAATTCATTAAACTTAATTGTTTAATTTTCATTTATTTACCCCCCTTAAGCCCTACATTTAAAATTTAAGGCATAATGGTATACCTATACACATGTTAATTATAACACAAAAAATAACCATTTAAAATAAAAAACAACTTAAAATTATTTATTTTCTTGATAAATAAACCCACCATAATCTACTACATTTAAGCAGTTGATTATTTATAATAGTGTAACTAATATTAAGATCCAATTTTAAACCATTTTTAAAGTTAATAACTATTAAGTTATCCACTTTTTCTAAGTTATTTATCATGTTAAAATTTATCCAAATAACCTCCATTTTAATATAAAGCGGAAAAAATATTAAACAATTTTTTTCATTAATAATAATTGGTAACTTATATTTTCCCCCGAGCAAACTACTACTTCCCTGAACTCTCCCTTTAAAAGAACTTCCATAATAAACACAACTATTATTCAAAATACAACTTAAAACATTACCATTAAATGAATATTCTTCACTAACTTCTTTTACTAAAGTACTATAACTACACGCCCTAATATAAAGAGTATCTTGCGTAATCGTATACATAGTTTCTCCTTTCTTTTGGCGGTTATCATACTACGCTAAAAATAAAAAAATTGTCAAAAAAAAGAACAAATATTAAATTTGTTCAATTTTTAATAAGTTTTAATTGGTAATATTAATTCTGTAAGGGTTTCATCAGTTACAGGTTTAATTAAAATTGGTTTATCATCTGTATTTAATAGAAGTAAAATATTATCTTCTTTAATTACCTTTAAAGCATCCATCATATATTTAGAACTGAAAGAAATTTCAATTTTTTCTTTATTATTACAATCAATATGAAGTTTTTCTTCAGCATTACCAAGTTCATTAGATGTTGATGTAATTATCATATCTTTATCTTGAATATGCATTTTTATTATATTTTTTTCTTTATTTTGAGCAAGTAAAGCTGCTCTATCAACAGCATCATAAAACTCTTTTAAATTTAAATTAATCATATATGCAAAATCATTTGGAATAAAATGAGATGTTTCTGGATATGATCCACTTAAAAGATTACTTTGAATATAAATATTTTTATAAACAAATAATATTTTGTTAGTAAATACATATATTTCCACATCATCATCTTCGGCAATAATCTTTTCAAGTTCTGTAATACTTCTTCCAGGTATAACAATATTTACTTGTTTTTGACTAGGAACTTCTAATTTAATATTCTTTTTTGATAAACGATAAGAATCAGTTGCAATACATTCTAAAATATCTCCATTTATTTTTAAGTTAATTCCTGTTAATAAAGGTCTAACTTCTTGTGTAGATAAAGCATAAGATGTTTGATTAATTATTTCTCTTAAAACTTCTGATTTAATAGTAATTGATTCCTTACTTTTTTCAATATTAATATTTGGATAATCTTGAGGATTATAACAGTTCAAACGATATTGATTGTTAGGTGTGCTTATTTTTATCTTTTGAGCTTCCTCTATTTCAAAATCTATTACATCTGCAGGCATTTTTCTTATCATATCTAGAAAATATTTACTTTGAATGATAATTCTTCCTTTACCTTCCATGTGTTTAATATTTTCTTCTGGAATCATAACCTTAATAGTAAGTTCACTATCACTTGCTAAAAGTTCTATACCCTTTTCTGTAATATCAAAAACTATTCCATTTAAAACAGCTATAGTTGTTCTCTGACTTAAAGCTTTTGTAACATTATTTAAAGCTTCTAAAATAACATTTTTTTCAATTGTCCATTTCATATTTTTTTCCTTCTTTCTTTTATTTATTTTTTAATATTTATATTAATAGTGTTGATAATGTTGATAAGTTTTTTTTTCTAGATATATTCCTTACAAAATAACTTTTCTTATCAACATTATTGTAACTTCATCTTTATTTCTTTCAACATGTTATTAAGATTATCATTTACTTCTAACTCTTCCTTTATTTTATCACATGCTGTAGATACTGTCGAGTGATCTCTTCCTCCGAATTCAAGGCCAATTTTAGCCAAGTTTTCATCTGTTTCAACCCGGCATAAATACATGGCTATATGCCTTGGTCTTACAACTGTATTAGTTCTTCTTTTACTTTTTAAATCATCAACGGATATTTTAAAGTACTCTGCTACGGCACTTTGAATTGATGCTATTGAATTGTTGATAAATATATTGGTATTAACATAATCCTTTAAAGCCTCATTAGCAAAATCAAGGGTTATTTTATCCGGTACCATCATTGCTGTATATGCTAATAATCTATTAATTGTCCCTTCTATATGTCTTACATCATTTACACATGAATTAGCTATATATTCAATAACATCTTCATTCAATTTATTTTCTATGCTTGTATTTTTAATCTTTGCCTTAATTATTTCGCACCTAAGATTAAAGTCTGGAGGATATATATCAACGGGTAATCCCCACATAAATCTACTTCGTAATCTCTCTTCTATCTTTTTTAAATCATCAGGACTTTTATCACTACTTATGATTATTTGTTTATTTGCTTGATGTAAAGCATTAAATGTGTGAAAAAATTCTTGTTGAGTTCTCTCAGCTCCAACTAAAAACTGTATATCATCAATTATTAAAACATCAACATTTCGGTACTTATTTTTAAATTCATTTGCATAATTTAAATTATTATTACTAGTTGCAATTCCTGTAAATTCAGTCATAAATTCATTACTAGTTGTATAAAGAACCTTAAGTTTAGAATGATCTTTAATATAATTTCCAATTGCTTGCATTAAATGCGTTTTTCCAAGACCACTTCTTCCATATATAAATAATGGATTATGAATAGTACCAGGTGCTTCTGCAACAGCTCTTGCAGCTACAAAAGCTAACCTATTTGAATTACCTACAATATAAGAATCAAATGTAAATTTTGGATTTAAATTAGTATTCCACTCTACTTCTTTTTCCAATACTTCTTCTTCTACAACTGGCTGAACAAAAGTTTCAACTTCATCCTCAGTAATATATTTAAATGTATAGTTTATTCCAGTCATTGAGAAAAACGATGCATCAATTATATCAGCATAAGTCTCAGTAAGCATCTGTTTATGAATTTCCATTGGAACTTTTATTGTTACTACATTGTTGACAATTGAAAGTAGTTCAAGTTTTGAAAACCAAATAGTATATGCATTTTGACTTACTTGTGTTTGAATATCATTTAAAAAACGCAAAAAAAGCTCATCTGTTTTCATACCTCACCCCACTAACAAATTTCATAACTAAATTTTATACCATTTTCTGTTAAAAAAAAAGAGTAAATTTTAAAAAACTTATTATTCACAAAATTATCAACGACAAAAGTCCCTAAAATTCGACATTTATTATAGTTATCAACACTATCAACAAATTTAAACTAACAATAAGACTTATTCACAAATTATAAACAATAAGGATTTAATAAAATGTTGTTAATTTTGTGGATTATTTTGTAAAGTTATCAACAAATTATCCACAATCTCCAAAAAACGATAGTTATCAACCATAATAGATGATATAATAATAAAGGTGTAAAAATGAAAAAAATAGCAGTATTAAATGATATTCATGGAAATCTTTTTTTATTAAATAAAGTAATAGAAAGTTTAAAAGATAAAAATATAGATAAATATATTATTTGTGGAGATTTTCTAACAGATGGCCCAGACGATAACAAAATTATAGAAACTATAAAAGATTTAAATGCTGAAGTAATTATAGGAAATAGAGAAGAAACTATCTTGGATATTAAAAATAAAAAATTTAAACCAGATATTAAAAGTTATCCTTTGTTTTATACAGCTAACAATTTAAGCTTTGAAAATATATTGTATCTAGAAAGCTTAACTAAATATAAAATAATTAATTATGAAGGAAAGAGAATTTGTATTTCCCACGGAAGTCCCTATAATATAAGGGATATGATAAATTTTAAAGATGATTTGTTTTTCCAAAATATTAAAAATGATTTTCCAGCAGATATTTATCTATTTGCTCACTCTCATCGCCCATTTTATAAAGAATATCAAAATCAAGTTTTTATAAATACGGGTGCTATAAATTGTATTTTAGGTAGAAAAAAAGTAACTTCCTATGGAATAATAACTATAAATTCAAGTTTAATTAGTTATGAACAAGTTTATCTTCCTTATAATATAGAAGAAGTAAAAGAATATTATTTAAATAGCGATTATTATAAAGCTTGCCCTGAATGGAGCATGATAATATTAAATGTACTTAATTCTGGTTATAATTACATTGAAGCTTTTTCTAATCAATTTGATTTTTCCAAAAGTATAAATGAAAATTTTACTAACTTTGTCAGAAATTATGATCTACCAATAAAATGATAAAAATGTTTTGCTTGACTTATTTACATCTTTAATATTATAATAAGGAAGCTAATTTAAGAAACGGAGGGAATTTTATTATGAAAAGAACTTATCAACCAAATAAAAGAAAAGCTGCAAAAAAACATGGCTTTTTTGCAAGAAAAGAAACTGATATATTAAATAGACGTCGTAGAAAAGGACGTAAAGTTTTATGTAAGTAAAAACCACTTTAACGTGGTTTTTTTCCTAAGGAATTATTATGAAAAGATATGAAATGGTAAAATCTCATGAAGATTTTAATGAAATTATAAAAAATGGTTCTAAAATTAAAAATAAATATATGATAATATTTAAAGAATCAAAAAATTTTGAAAAACCCAACTTTGGTATAGCAGTAGGAAAGAAACTTGGCAATGCTGTTACAAGGAATAAATATAAACGACAAATTAGAAATATTGTTGATAAAAATCGTTTTCTATTTGCAAATAACCATAATTATATTATAATGATAAAGAAAGAAGCAAAACTTGCTACTTTTCAAGACTTAGAAAAAGAACTTATCAATTCTCTAAGAAAGGATATCTATGAAAAATAACAAATTTAAAATATTAATACTTGTATGTGTAATTTTTCTTACAGCTGGATGTGGAAAATCAAAATATATAATGGATGATAACAATAAGGTAATAACTTATGAAGAAACTGGCCAAATGCTTGAAAAAGATATTTTATGCTTGCCTGAAAAAGATGGTGAATTATATAAAATATATCAAAAATATGGTGATGAATTAGATGTAGATTTTAAAGACTTACCAGCATGTACAGAATTTAAAGTAAATTCTAATCCAAGCTCTGGACTATGGGAATTTTTGTTTGTCAAACCATTAGCGTTTTTAATATTAAAACTTGGAAAACTTGTTAATAATCTTGGTATTTCTTTAATTCTTATTGGACTTGCAATAAGATTAATATTACTTCCTTTTACAATAAAATCCACAAAACAAACTGCTAATATGAAAAAAGCTCAACCAGAACTTGAAAAGCTAGAAAGAAAATATCGTAATAAAACAGATAATGAATCATTAATGGCAAAAAGTCAAGAAACTATGATGATTTATAAAAAATATAAAGTTAATCCAATGGTAGGATGTTTAATGGCTTTTATTCAACTTCCTTTGTTCTTTGCTTTTTTACAAGCAATCTATAGAACTCCATCAATTTATGAAGAAAGACTTTTAAGCTTTAATTTAGGTATGACACCACTTGTGGGAATTAAGAGTGGAAATTATCTATATCTACTACTATTAATATTAATTGCAATATCAACATATTTCTCATTTAGACAAACAATGAGCCAAACGGCAGGACAAACGCCAGAAATGCAACATCAAATGAAAATAATGTTATACGTTATGCTTGGAGTAATAACTTATGCATCACTATCACTTCCAACAGCTTTAGCATTTTATTGGATCGTAACCTATGCTTTCATAGCTATTCAAAACATAGTTATAAATATGATAAATAATAAATCCTTAACTAATAAACCTAAAAAAAACTTGACTGAAAAAAAGAAAGAAAAAATAAAGGACAAGTTAGTTAAGAAAGAAGGCATGAAGTATGGAAAAAATAACTAAAGAAGGAAAAGACGTAGAAAATATTTTAGCTGAAATAATGGCTGAAAATAATTTAAATGCAGAAGATTTTATCTATACAAGTAAATTAAAAAAAGGTAAATTGTTTCAAGGAACTTTATATGAGGTTGATGTATATTTAAAAAGTGATATAAATAATGAAATTAAAAATATTTTACATGAAATCGTGGAAAATATGGGATTAGAAGTTACAATAGAAATAAGTAATAAAGAAGAAAGAACAACTATTAGAATGTTTTCAAATAAGGATTACATTTTAATAGGTAAAGAAGGGGCTACATTAAAGGCCTTAGAAGTAATTGTTAAACAAAGAATTCAAAATGAAACAGGTATTTATTATAAGTTTAATTTAGACGTATCAAATTATAAAACAAAAATTGCTAAACATTTAGAATGGTTAGCAAAGAAAAGTGCTAAAGAAGTTGCTGAAACCAAAATGGAAATTGCCTTAGATAATATGACTTCTTATGAAAGAAGAATAATTCATAATGCTTTAACTGATTTTAAAGGAGTTAAAACAGAAAGTGAAGGGGAAGAACCTAATAGACATATAGTTATAAAGCCACTTTAAAGTGGCTTTTAACGTGTTTTTCTTTATAAGAAACTAACAAATTAAAATTATATAAAATATAAATATAACTTATATTGATTATAAAACGAATTTATATCAAATATAATCTCTTATTGTAAAATTATAAAAACGAAAGGAATAGCATTAATGGAGAATTTACGAATAATAAGAGAAAAAAGACATAAAAATCAATTAAATGTTGCTATAGCAGTCGGAGTTAGTCAAGAATCAATTAGTATGTATGAATCTGGTGTAAGTTATCCTAAAGCAAATATTTTAATTAAACTTGCTAAATACTTAGAAACAAGTACAGATTATTTGTTAGGACTTACAGATGATGACACACCAATAAAATATATGACTAAAAGTCTTACAAATAAAGAAAAAGAGCTATTGGAAAGATTTATTTATCTAAATACAGAAGATCAATTAAAGCTTATAGGATATGCTGATTCTCTTATTAAAGTAACAACTTAAATATTTAATTTTATAAATTTACGTGCTATAATACTTCCAGTGAAAGGAAGTGTTTTTTTTATGGAAGATACGATATGTGCAATTTCAACTAGTATTGGACTTGGTGCTATTTCTATAGTACGAGTTACTGGAAAAGATGCAATTAATATAGTAAATAATTTATTTGATCATGATATAAAAAATGCTTCTAGTCATACTATTCATTATGGTCATATCGAATATCAAGATGAAATAATTGATGAAGTATTAATAATGATTATGAAAGCTCCGAAAACTTATACAACTGAAGATGTGGTAGAAATTAATTGTCATGGTGGAATAAATACCACAAAAAAAATAATGGAAATACTACTAATGAATGGTTGTAGATTAGCTGAACCTGGAGAATTTACAAAAAGAGCATATTTAAATGGAAGAATTAATTTACTTGAAGCAGAATCTGTAAATGATTTGATAGTGGCTAAAACAGATGCAGCAAGAAAGCTTGCAATGAATAATGTAAATGGTTTACTATCTCAAAAAATAAGTGCTTTAAGAAGCAAAATAGCTAAAATTTTAGCAAACATTGAAGTAAATATAGATTACCCCGAATATGCAGATGAATTAGTTGTAACTACATCTTTAATGCATGGCTATTTAGATGAAATAAATAAAGAGTTAAAAAGTTTAGTAGAAGGTTCTAAAAATGGTCAGATAATTAAAAATGGTATAAATATTGCTATAATAGGAAAACCAAATGTAGGTAAAAGTAGTATTTTAAACCATCTTTTAGATGAAGAAAAAGCCATAGTTACAAATATTCCTGGTACGACGAGAGATATAGTGGAAGGTACTATTTCTTTAGAAGGTGTAGCTATAAATTTCATTGATACAGCAGGAATTAGAGAAACATCTGATATTGTTGAAAAAATAGGCGTTGATAAAAGTAAACAAGCAGCGGAAGCTGCAGATCTTATTTTGTTTGTATTAAATAATAATGAGAAAATAAGTGAAGAAGAGCTAGATTTAATTAATAGTTTTAAAGAAAATAAGCTTATTATTTATATTAATAAAGCAGATTTACCAAAAAAAGTAGAACTACCAGATGAAATAGATGACGTTATATATGGAAATACTATTTCACCAGATGGATTAAACAATTTAAAAAATAAAATTATAGAAAAATTTTCATTAAAAGAAATAATTAATAAAGACATGAGCTATTTATCTAATTTACGTGAAATAGATTTAATAAACAAAGCTTATAATACTTTAAAAAGTGCTCAACATAATTTAGATAATGGAATGAGTGTTGACATGGTTGAAATTGATTTAAAAGAAGCCTGGAATTATTTAGGAGAAATAATAGGAGAAAGTTACCAAGATGAATTAGTTGATAAAATTTTTAGTAACTTTTGTTTAGGAAAGTAGGTAATAAAATGTTTGATTGTATAGTTGTTGGTGGTGGTCATGCTGGAATCGAAGCCTCTCATATAGCTGCCAAAATGGGATGTAAAACATTACTAGTAACAGGAAATATAAAAAATATTGGTGATATGCCATGTAATCCATCTATTGGAGGGACTGCTAAAGGAATAATTGTACGTGAAGTAGATGCTCTCGGAGGATTAATGGGCAAAATTGCAGATAAATCCCATTTACAAATAAAAATGTTAAATAACTCTAAGGGCCCAGCTGTAAGAAGCTTAAGAGCTCAAGCAGATAAAATAACATATCCACAAAATATGCAAAATTATTTAAGTAAAATGGAAAATTTAACTATTAAAGAAGCAATTATAGAAGACTTAATTTTAGAAAATGGAGTTGTTAACGGTGTTATTACTGAAGATGGTGAAAAAATATACGGAAAAACAGTTATTTTAACAACAGGAACATATTTGTGTGGCAATATTTTAGTGGGTAGTGAGAATACCCCTGGAGGACCTCACGGTGAAAAAAGAAGTAATTATTTATCGCAAAAATTAAAAGAATATGGTTTAAAAATACTTAGACTTAAAACTGGGACCCCACAAAGAATAAAAAAAGATTCTATTGACTTTAGTGTCATGCAAAAAGAAAATGGGGATAATACACTTTGGACATTTTCTTATGACGATAAACCTTCTTATAATGTTGATGAACAAAGCTCTTGTTATTTATTGTATACTAATGAAAAAACTCATCAAATAATTAGAGATAATTTAGATAAATCAGCAATGTATGGAGGATATGCAACAGGTGTTGGACCTAGATATTGTCCATCTATTGAAGATAAAATAGTGCGCTTTAGTGATAAAGAAAGGCATCAATTGTTTCTTGAACCAGAAAGTTTATATTATGATGATTGGTATTTACAAGGTTTTTCAACTAGCATGCCAAGAGATATTCAGTTACAAATGGTTCATAGTTTGCATGGTCTTGAAAATGCCATTATAACTAAATATGCCTATGCAATTGAATACGATGCCATAGATCCGTTGCAAATTAAGCCTTCATTAGAAAATAAAATAATTGGTAATCTTTTTACAGCAGGTCAAATAAATGGTACGAGTGGTTATGAAGAAGCTGCAGGTCAAGGAATAATTGCAGGAATAAATGCCGTTTTAAAAGTTCAAGGAAAAAAACCCCTTATTTTAAAAAGAAGTGACGCTTATATCGGAGTTTTAATTGATGATTTAGTTACAAAAGGAACTATTGAACCATATCGTATGTTAACAAGTAGGGCAGAATTTCGCCTTCTTTTAAGATCTGATAACGCCGATTTACGTTTGAGACATCTAGCTAAAGAAATAGGAACTATTAATGATGAACAATATCAAAGATTACTAACAAAAGAAAAAAATATTAAAGAACTAACAGAATATTTAAAAAATAATGTCTTGCATTTAACAGATGAAGTGAAGAGTATTTTTTCAAGAGAAAATAAAAATATTCCTTTAACTGGAATAAACTATTATGATTTATTAAAAAGACCAGAAATAGATTTAAAATTTATAGAAAATTTTATAACATTAGATTATTCTGATGAAGTAAAAGAACAAGTAGAAATAAATGCTAAATATTCTGGATATATACAAAAAGCCTATAAAGAAGTTGAAAAATTATTAAAACTTGAAGATAAACAAATTCCTGATGATATTGATTATAAAAAAGTTACCAATCTTGCTAGCGAAGCTAAGCAAAAACTTGAAAAGATAAGACCAAAAACTATCGCTCAAGCTTCAAGAATTAGTGGAGTTAATCCTGTTGATATATCAGTTTTGACTGTTTACTTAAAAAAGGAATATAGTAAAGATGACAATAAATGAGTTTATAGAAAGTGTTAAAAAGCTGGGAATTAAAATAAGTGATGAAGAGTTAAATAAATTGGACATTTATGTCAAATTTTTATTAGAGTATAACGAGCACACTAATTTGACTGCCATAAAAAAAGAAGAAGATGTTTATTTAAAGCATTTTTATGATAGTTTAACAATAAGTTACGTCATTAATTTGGAAGAGGAAAAAATTCTTTTAGATATCGGAACAGGGGCAGGTTTTCCAGGTATGATTTTAAAAATATTTTTTCCAAATTTAAAAGTAACCCTTTTAGATAGTAATAATAAAAAAACAAAATTTTTAGAGAAACTAAGAGATAAGCTAAACTTAAATGACGTCGAAATAATAAATGACAGAGTAGAAAATCTAGCTAAAACACGTTTAAATTATTATGATGTTGTAACCGCTAGAGCAGTTACTAACATGACTGTTTTAACTGAACTTGCTATGCCACTTGTTAAAGAAGAAAAATATTTTATAGCACTAAAGGGAAGTAATATAAATGAAATTGAAGATAGCTATTATGCTATTTCTGTAATGCATGGAAAAATAGTAAAATCTAAAGAATTTGAATTAGCTAAAGAAGCTGGAAAAAGAAATATAGTAAAAATTAAAAAGCTTAATAAGACAAATATAAATGAAATAAGATCTTATGATAAAATTATTAAAAAGCCGTTGCAAAAAAAGATTAAATAGTTTAGAATAAAAGATGATAGGGTTGATAGATGTGAATAATATGCAAATGGAAAATACCGTTTTACAAGTTCCTATAGAGGATATAATACCAAACCGTTTTCAACCACGGTTATCTTTTGATGATTCTTCTTTAAATGATTTAGCCTCATCAATTAAACAACATGGAATAATTCAACCTCTTGTTTTAAGAAGAAAAAATGACAAATATGAAATAATTGCGGGAGAAAGAAGATATAAAGCTGCGCGTATGGCTGGTTTAATTACTGTTCCTGCTATAATATCAAATTTAGACGATAATGCTTCAGCAGAAGTTGCAATCGTAGAAAATATTCAAAGAAAAGATTTAACAGCAATTGAAGAAGCAAAATCTTATCAAGCTCTTTTAGATAAAGGCTATATGACACAAGAAGAATTAGCTCGCAAGATGGGCTTATCACAGTCAGCAATTTCTAATAAACTTAGGTTACTTTCACTTGATGAAGAAGTACAAAATGCTATACTTGCTGAAAAAATATCTGAAAGACATGCTAGAACACTTTTAAAAGTTCCGAGTCATGAAAAACAAAAAGAATTATTAAATAAAGTAATCAAAGAAAGAATGACAGTTAAACAATTAGAAGATGAAATAAAAAAGAATGAAGGAAGTGCAAAAGAAGTGAATCAAGAAGAAATTCCGATTATAAATTCAACTCCAGATATTAACAATGTTATAAATAATTCAGTAGATATTAATAAAATTACTAATAGTCCAGAGGAATTATTTACGGAAGAAGTAACTCCAAAAACTGTAACTCCTGAAAAATTCTTTTCTAATCCCGAAAAAATGCCTAATAAATTCTTTAATTTTTTGGAAGATACAGCAGCTAATATGAACGTTCATGAAGAAATTCCTATTATTGAAATTGCACCAGAAGAAAAAACAAAAGATAATAATTCAATTACAAAAACTGATAATATTGAAATGTTAGATGATTTTATAGTTCCAACAACAGCTGAAGTAAAAGTAGAAGATGACTACTTAGATTCAGTATTAAAGACTATTCGTGGATTAAATTTAGATAGTGATAAAGTAGTTGTTAAGGAAATGAATTTACCAACAGAATATCATATCAATATCATTATAAAAAAAGATAAAATCTAGAAGACTTTGCTTCTAGATTTTTTATTTATTAGTAAATTTTTGTAAGTCAAAATTATAAAGAATTATTTGTGACTCATTTATAGTAAGATAAGTATTTTCATCAGATACTTTATAATCTTTAAAGTTATTTTTAAGTTTAAAAAGAACTTCATATTGAGGAGTAATTTGTACCATTCGTCCTTTTAAAATATTATCTTGTTCAGTATCTACAAAAAAAATTATATTCTTATTAGTTAAAATAATTTGACTCATAAAGTAATTGTTATCAAATTTTATTTGAACATTTGCTTCTTCTTTTAAAATTTCTTCATCATTTAGTTTAAAATCATAGTTATACATTATATCACCTACTAAAATTATATCCAATTAATGATATAATATCAATAAATTAATTTTCTTCTTTACTAACATATTGAGTGGGACTTACATTAGGTTCAGATCCCTTGACATAATAAAATAAAGTACTTTTATTTTTATTATCAGTTACATTTCCTGTTACTGCATCAAAAGGAATAGCAATTACATTTTTAGGTATTTCATACCAAGAATTGTCTTTATCTTTTAAAACATACTCAATTGTACTTGCCCATGCTTTTTTAGTTTGATTTCTAGTTTTACTTTCTACAGGTTTATTATCATCGTAACCAGTCCAAGTAATAACTAGAGCATTAGAGTCATAACCAACTATCCAGTAATCAGTATCAGTAGATCCTGTTTTTATAGCATATTTATGAGTTAGTTTTGAAGCAATATTTAGAGCAGTTGGTGTTGTATAATCGATAAATGCTTCATTAGTCGTAGATGTTAACATTTCATTTAAAATAAAAGTATAATTGGGATTAAGCACTAATTTTCTTTCATCAACATGTTCATACAAAACATTACCATCCAAATCTTCTATTTTTTGTATAAAATATAATTCTTTCTTATATCCACCAGAAGCAAAAGTATTATATCCAGTTGCAAAGTCTAGGATATTTATCTCACTAGTTCCAAGTGGTAAAGAAGCAACTTCAGATAGTGAGGCATTTATTCCTGTTCGCTTAGCTACTTCGATCATTTTATCAACACCCAAAAATAAATTTGTTTTGATAGCATAAATATTATCAGATAAAGCAACTGCAGCAGCCATGGTTATATCTTTACTAGCATAAATATTTCCAGCATTTTGTGGAGAATATGTTTTGTTGTTGGATAAATGAAATGTCGTTTCCTCACTTCTAAAAGTACTAGACATCGTCATATTGTTTTCAAGAGCAGCGTAATACAAAAAAGGTTTCATAGTTGAGCCAACTTGTCTTTTGCTTTTAAGGGCACGATTATATTGACTTTTTGCATAATTTACACCACCAGTAAGGGCCATAACTTTTCCTGTGCTAGGCTCTACGATTACACTGGCAACTTGCAAATCATCATCTGTCAAATTTGCTAGTATATTTTCTTCTAAATTTTTTTGCACTTCTAAATCGAGATTAGTATATATTTTTAATCCTCCAGATTCTATCAAAGAAGATGGTATAGACTTTATATTATTTAGTTCATTTAAAACAGCATCTTGGTAATACATCACCATTTGAAGATTATTACTTTTTGTTTGACCATAAATATCTATTTTTTCTTTAAATAAGTTATTCAACATAGCTTCATCAATATAACCATTATTAAACATAGCTTGAGCTACAATTTTAGCTCTTTTAATAGATTCATCGTAATTAGAAACTGGATTATACCGAGATGGATTTTTAGGAATACCTGCAAGTATTATAGCTTCTTCAAGAGTTAATTCACTTGGCTTTTTATTAAAATAATAACTTGAAGCATTTACTATTCCCATATTTCCTTGACCATAATTTATAGTATTTAAATATCCCGCAAGTATATCATCTTTATCATAATGAACCTCTAACTCTAGAGTTAAAAAAGCTTCTTCAATTTTCCTAGACCAAGTTTGATTAAAGTCTAGATAAAGATTTTTTATATATTGTTGTGATATCGTAGAGGCACCTTGAACTATACCTTTATTTTTAATATTTATAAACATGGCTTTAGCTATTCGCATATAATCAAAGCCATTATGTTTATAAAAATTTTTATCTTCGACAGCTATAACAGCTTCAATTAAATAATCGCTTATTTCATCAATATTAGCCCATTCATTACTTCTAGATCCCTGATAAAGTAATTCGTTTTTATTATCATATATATATAAGCTACCACTTGTTTTTAGATTTAGTTTAGGACTAAAATAAGCATAAGTATAAAGTCCCACTATTATAACCACAAAAGTAATAAATAAAAATATTAAACTTTTTATTATAAAACGCATAGTTTTCAAGAGCTATCACCTTAAATTTAGTATGTAATTATAAAATTTATCTATACATTTATATTAAAGTTTGTTATAATGTTTTGGAAAAAACGAGGTGAAAAACTTGGTTATTGACTGGCAACTTAAAAATAACGGAGAAATAGTTATAAACTCAGAAAATCAAAAAGTTAAATGTATCAATGAAATAATATATTATAATGATGAATATGGAAATCATGAAGTAGATATTACTAAGAAAATATATCGTAAAAAAAACAATAATGAAAACATAGAAATAGATTTTGTAAATAGTTTGTTAACTATTTCATTTGATGATAAAAATCTTAAATTTGATATAGAAACAAAATATAATATAAATGGTAATGATATAGAACTTATTTATTTTATTGGTGATGATGAAAAAGTAATTAAAATTACTAGAAAAGAGGGTATATGAAAAATATATTAAGCAGTGTAATAAAAGAGGCTTTAAAAAAATTAAACATTGAAGAAATAGATGTAGAAATTAGCAAGCCAGCTTTAGAAGAAAATGGAGATTTTTCATCTAATGTGGCAATGAAATTAGCTAAGGTATTAAAGAGAAATCCTTCAGAAATAGCTAAGGAAATAGTTGAAAATATAAATAGTGACCAAATTATCAACATAGAAATTAAAAATCCTGGATTTATAAACTTTTTTGTTAAAAAAGATTATTTGTTAGACAATATAAATAAAGTTTTAACAGAAAAAGAAAATTATGGTAGTAGTAATATTGGCTGTGGAAAAAAAGTAAATATTGAATTTGTTAGCGCAAATCCAACAGGAATATTGCATCTTGGAAATGCTCGTGGAGGAGCTTATGGTGACTCGTTAGCTAGAATACTAAAATTTAGTGGTTATGATGTTACAAAAGAATATTATATTAATGATGCTGGAAATCAAATAAATAATTTAGGGTTATCAATTTTAGAAAGATACAAAGAAATATGTAATATGCCATTTAGTATTCCTGAAAATGGTTATCATGGAAAAGAAATAATTGCTATAGCGCAAAAAATATACGATGAAAATAAAGATACTTGTTTAAATAAAGATATCGAATATTTTAAAGAAATTGGTTCAAAAGAATTAATTAATCATATATTTACTGATTTAAAAGATTATAGAATAGAATATGATGTTAAAACCAGTGAAAAAGCAATAAGAGAAAAATATAAAACAGAAGATATAATTAATAAATTAGCTGAAAATGGATATATTTATGAATTAGATGGTGCTACTTGGTTTAAATGTAGTAGTATTTTTGATGACAAAGATCATGTTTTAATAAAAGAAGATGGTGAAATTACTTATTTTTTACCTGATATTGCATATCATCTAGATAAATATAAACGCGGCTATAATAAAATGATAGATGTTTTGGGAACTGATCATCATGGTTATGTAGCTAGGTTAAAAAGTAGTGTTAAAGCTTTGGGAGAAGATCCATTAAAACTTGAAGTAAAACTTTTACAATTAGTTAGACTAATTGAAAACGGCGAAATAGTGAAAATGAGTAAAAGAACGGGAAAATCTGTAACATTAAGAGAACTTATGGACGAAGTAGGAGTAAATGCCATGCGTTATTACTTTTCTAGATATAGTTTGGATACTCAAATGGATTTTGATTTAAATTTAGCTAAAAGTAAATCTAATGAAAACCCTGTTTTTTACGTAAGTTATGCTTATGCTAGAATTTGCTCTATTTTAAAAGAAAAAGATTGTCATGAAAAACTTGAAAAATATATTGCATTAAATGATAAACCGTCATATAATGTTTTAGAAAAAGTTTACGAGTTTCCTGATGTTGTTAAAATGGCAGCAACAAAAGAGTTACCACATTTAATAACAAATTATGTTTATGAATTAGCAAGTTTATTTCATGCTTATTATGCTAAGAAAAAAATACTAACAGAAAACGAAGAAGAAACTTTGGAAAATTTAAATCTAATTAAGTGTGTAAAACAAACTATATTTAATGCATTAAACTTAATTGGAGTAATACCACCAGAACAAATGTAAGGAGAATGAATATATGAAATTAAAGCAAATACCTAAAGATGAATTAGAATTAATGGGATATGATGATATTGCTTTACTTATTTTGCAAGAAAGTGGCAAAAAAATGAAACTTCGTGATATATTTGTTAAAGTATGCGAAGTGTTAGAACTACCTAGTGAAACTGTAGATAATCAATTAATGGATTTCTTTGAACTAATGTCTATCAACAAAAAATTTATAATGTTAGATAATGGTTATTGGGATCTTCAAGCAAAACACAAATTAGATGTTGTTTTTGAAGACGATGATGATGATGTCATAGAATCAGATGAAGATCTTGAAGAAGATGAAGACGAAATATTCTATGATAAAGAGGATGAAACAGAAGATGTAGCTGAAGATGATTTAGCTGATTTAGTAGTAGTTGATGATTTAGAAGACAACAACATGTAAAGGTCCCACTTTAAGAAGGAGAATATAAAATGTTTAATAGATTAGATGCTATTGTTTTAAAATACCAAGAGCTAAAAGAAGAATTAATGAAACCAGAAATTTTAAATGACTTTAATAAACTTAAAGAATTATCTAAAGAACAAAGTAATTTAGAAGAAACTGTTTTAACTTATGAAAAATATAAAACTGCTAACAAACATCTTGAAGAAGCTAAAATGATGGAAAATGATCCAGAATTAAAAGAAATAGCTTTAGAGGATATTTCTAGACTTGAAAAAGAAATAGAAGATCTTTACCATGAACTAGAAGTTTTATTAGTTCCGAAAGATGAAAATGATGGTAAAAATGTTATTATGGAAATAAGAGGAGCAGCAGGTGGAGATGAAGCAAATATTTTTGCTGGAGATTTATTTAGAATGTATTCTTATTATGCCGAAGCAAATGGCTGGAAAATAGAAGTTATTCATCAAATTGAAGGAGCCAGCGGAGGTTTTTCTCAAATAGAATTTATGGTAAAGGGTGCAAATGTTTATTCCAAATTAAAATATGAAAGTGGATCTCATCGAGTTCAAAGAATACCATCAACAGAAACTCAAGGAAGAGTACATACATCTACAGCAACTGTACTTGTTATGCCTGAGATAGAAACGGTTAATATTGATATCAAAGAAAGTGATTTAAAAATAGATGTTTATCATTCAAGCGGAGCAGGTGGACAATCAGTAAATACTGCCAATTCTGCTGTTAGGATTACTCATATTCCTACCGGAGTTGTAGTAACTTGTCAAACAGAAAGAAGTCAGCTTCGTAATAAGGAAAGAGCAATGAATCTTTTAAAAATCAAAATAAATGATGAACTTATGCACAAGCAAGAAAGCGAAGTCGGAGCTACAAGAAAATCTAAAATTGGAACTGGAGATAGATCTGAAAAGATAAGAACATATAATTATCCACAAAACAGAGTAACAGATCATAGAATAAATTTCTCTACCATGACTTTAGATCGTGTAATGGATGGAGAGCTTGAACCAATAATTGAAGCTTTAATAACTGAAGATTTAAAATTAAAATTAGCTGGTATGTCATTATAACCAGCTTTTTTGAAAGGATTAAAATGAAACCAGAATATATAAGTGAAGTTGATTGGAATTTACTAACTAAAAAATATTCTAAAGAAGAACTCTTATCAAAATTAAAAGAAAATATTCCAGTTCAATATTTAATTGGAGAAGTAGAATTTTTAAATACTACGCTATACGTAGATAAAAGAGTTCTTATTCCTAGATTTGAAACAGAATTTTTAGTTGATAAAACAATTAAGTATATAAAACAATTATTTAATAAAAAAGTAGATATTATAGATTTAGGCACAGGAAGTGGTTGTATTGCTATATCTTTAAAAAAAAATTTAGATGCAAACTTAACAGCTGTAGATATTTCTAAAGATGCTTTAGATGTAGCTAAAAAAAATGCCAATTATAATAAAACTAAAATTAATTTTTTAAATCAAGATATGTTAGAAAATCTATCTCAAACTTTCGATGTTATAATATCTAATCCTCCATATATTCCAGTTAATGGTTATGTTGAAAAAATAGTAAAAGATAATGAGCCATCAATTGCTTTGTTTGCAGAAGATAATGGTTTGTATTTTTATAAAAAAATATTAGAAAATCATTTAGAAAAAGTAAATAAACCAGGGTTGATAGCCTTTGAAATCGGAGATAATCAAAAAGAAGAATTAGAAAAATATCTAGAAAATTATCAGTTTAAGTACAGTATAGAAAATGATTTACAAAACTTACCAAGATATTTATTTATTTTTATTGAATAAAATATAAAAATTATTTCCATCATCTTTTTAGGTGATATAAGTGAAAAAAATAGTTATAGTTCTTTTTATAGTTATGTGTTTACTTCTTTTTTCTAAGAAAGATACAAATAATGTAATAATTCCTAAAGATGCAATTCGTTTTAGGATTATAGCAAATAGTAATAAAATTGAAGATCAAAAAACTAAATTAGATTTAAAAACTGATCTAGAGCCAATTATTAATAACATTTTATCAACATCAAAAGACATAAATGAGACGAGAGAAAACATTAAAGGAAATTTAAATGAAATTAAAAGTACTATAGAAAAATATGATTCTAATTATAAAATAAATTTTGGTAGTAATTATTTTCCAGAAAAAAACTATAAAGGCGTAACTTATAAAGCAGGTAATTATGAATCACTAGTCATAACTTTAGGTAATGGTCTTGGAGATAACTGGTGGTGTGTTTTATTTCCACCTTTATGTTTATTGGAAGCTAAAGAAGAAGATTATGATGACTATACTTACTCATTTTTTATAAAAGAAATATTAAATAATAATTCTAAATAGATATTATGAAATATAGAGCATATAATTACAGTGGTGATAATATGCAAGAATTAGTATCCATTTTGTTAATCGGAGTATCTTTATCAATGGATACTTTTTCTTTGTCCTTAAGTTTAGGATCAATTATTAATAAAGGTAAATATTTAAAATTATTTCCATTTGTTGTTGGGATATTTCACTTTTTTATGCCAATGTTAGGAAATAAAATAGGAATAAATATAATGCAAATTTTTAATTTAGCAAGTAACATCTTACTTGGATTGATATTAATTATTTTAGGTGTAAATTTAACTATTCAATTTTTTAAGAAAGAAGAAATAAATATTAATTTATCTCTCATAAGCATTATTTTTTTAGCTTTTAGTGTAAGCATTGATTCATTTACAATTGGCCTTGGCATAAGCGAAATAACCAATAAATATTTAGTGGCTTGTTCGATTTTTTGTTTATGTAGTTTTTTATTTACCTTATTAGGTTTAATTATAGGAAAATATTCTAATAACATTTTAGGCAGATATGCAAGTATTATTGGTATTTTATTATTATTACTATTAGGTTTTTATCATATTTTGTAAACTAATTTTATATATATCTTTTTTATTATACAAATAAATTTTCTCATGCTATAATCATAATAAAGGAGTATATAATGAATAGTAAAGAATTAGGTTTATTAATAACTAAAAAAAGAAAGGAACAAAATTTAACTCAAAAACAACTAGCTGAAAAATTAAAAGTCTCTGATAAAAGTATTTCTAAATGGGAAAATGGTGTAGATGAACCAAATTTAATGATGCTTTCAAATATTTGTAAAGAGCTTAATATTTCTTTAAAAGAACTTCACCTTAATATAGAAAATCCAAAAAAAGAAGATGATAAAAACACTAAAATTCTAAGTAATTCAGTATTTAAATGGGTATTTTACACAATAAGCTATATGTTATTTATTACTATAATTATGGGATGTGCAACTATCCAAACTATTTATCAAATAGTATCTAAAAACATCGTTAAAGAAGACCTAAAGATAATTTGGCAAAATTCATTTGACTGGGTAGCAGGCTTGCTTCAAATAGTATTTATAATGTCAATAATAATTGCCATTTACATTTTCATATTTAGTTTAGTAAGCCGAAAAAAGAATAAGTAATTGCTATTTAAGTAATTACTTATTTTTAAACGATTATTTACTTTATAATATTAGTTTGATACAATTTTAGAGAGGGATTATTATGGAAATTTTATTTATTTTAATAACTGCATTTGCAGTAGTAATTTTTATTTTAACGTTTGTTATTATGCTAAGTCCAAAGGCACAAGGAAAATGGCTTAGTAAACAAATTAAAGCAACTAAAAGTATGTTAGATTATAGCAAAGAAGATTTAAAAGATTTAGCTAAAATGACATCTAATTTTTCTAATGAAGTAGAAAACGAAATATTAGATGAAAATGAAGAAGTTTTAAAAGATAATGCTAGAAAAAGAGCAAATATAAAAAAAGAAGAAATAAAGATAACTGCTAAAGCAATTAAAGAAGGTTTAACGAGTGATAAAAATTTTTGTAAGTATTGTGGAAAATTAATTGATAATGATTCAAAGTTTTGCAAACATTGTGGGAAAGAATTATAATATTATTTAATTAAAATCCATAAGTATTATTAAGAGGTGAGATTTTTGAAAAAAATAATAATTGAAGGAAATAAAATATTAAGTGGGAAAATAAAAATAGGTGGTGCAAAAAATAGTGTAGTAGCTTTAATTCCAGCAGCAATATTAGCAAGTGGAAATGTCAAGATTACTAATGTTCCTAATATATCAGATAAAGATGCTTTAATTGAAATATTAAAACTTCTTAACATAAAAGTAAAAAATAAAAAGGATACAATTGAAATAGATCCAAGTAAGATGATAAATACTGTTATTCCTGAAGATTTAAGTAGTAAATTAAGAGCATCATATTATTTTATGGGAGCGCTTCTTGCAAAATACAAACATGTTGAAATGTATTTTCCTGGCGGATGCAATATAGGTTCAAGGCCAATTGATTTACACTTAAAAGGATTTGAAAGTTTAGGAGCTAAAATTGAAAAAGAGGATAGTAAATACATTATTACTGCAGATAAGCTAAAAGGAAATTCTATATTTTTAGATTTTGCTTCAGTTGGAGCTACTATTAATATTATGATTGCGGCCACAATGGCAGAAGGTACTACAATTATAAATAATGCAGCAAGAGAAGCTGAAATTACAAATATTGCTGAACTATTAAATAATATGGGAGCTAAAATATCTGGCGCTGGTACTGAACAAATCAAAATTGAGGGGGTAACTAAAATGCATGGTGCAGAAATTAAAGTTATTCCTGATAGAATAGAAGCTGGTACTTATATAATAATGGGAGCTCTTTTAGGGAAAAATTTAGAAATTGATGGAATGATACCTGAACACAATATTGTGCTTTTAAATAAACTTCAAGAAATGGGTGTAGATTTTAAATTAGATAATCATCGTATTATTTTAAATAAAAGCAATAATTTAAAACCTACAAATGTAAGAAGTGTTGTATATCCTGGTTTTCCTACTGACTTAGGGCAACCTATGGCAGTTTTGTTAACACAAGCAAATGGAATTTCTTTATTTGAAGAAACCATTTGGGAAAATAGAATGGGACATGTAAAATATTTAAATCAAATGGGGGCAAACATTGAAGCTGAAAGACAACATGCTAAAATTACTGGACCAACTAAGCTTCATGGAGCAGAAATTACTGCAACTGATCTTAGAGCTGGGGCAGCTTTAGTAACTGCTGGATTAATTGCAGATGGTACAACAATAATAAACGATGTAGAACATATTTTAAGAGGTTATGAACGAATTATAAACAAATTATCTGATGTAGGTGCTAATATTAAAATAGTTGAAGTATAATGTAAAGAGAAATCTTTACATTTTTTATGGGGGAATTATGAAAAGAAGATATAAATTAGCTTTAATAATATTAATTGGTATAGTTTTAACATTTTTAATTAATAAAGTGAATTTTTCTTCTAATATAAATTTAGTAGCTATCGGAGATAGTTTAAGTTTAGGAATGACACCTTATAAAGTTGCAGGAACTAGTTTTAATGATTACTTAAAAAATGAATTAGAAAGTAAAAGAATATTAAATGATTATAATGATGAGTTTTCTATAGATGAATTTAAAATTCACACTTTAAATGAATGTTTAAACAAAAATATAAAAGGAAAATATTCCAAAATACCTATAAAACAAATAATAGCCAAAGCTGATATTCTCACATTTGCTTTAGGAATAGACGAGTTTTCTAAATTAAATACTAAAGAAATAACAGATGAATTTATTAGTAATTATTTAAAAGAAGTAGAAATATTTTTTTCATCAGTACGAGAGTTTTACGAAAAAAAAATAATTTTATTAGGGTTATATAGCGCTAATAATTTTAGTCAAAATGATGCTATAAAAGTAAATGAAAAACTTAAAATAATATGTGGCAAATATGATGTTGTTTTTATAGACATATTAGCCTTAACTTTAAAAGAAGATTATTATCTGGATCAAAATAATTATTATTTAAATTATAGAGCTCACAAGGATATAACAAAGCTTATAAAAAAAGTAATTATGTAAATTAATATTTTGCCTTGCTAATAAAAAAAAATATGATATAATAGTTAAGAAACGAATTACTATGTCATGAACTTGACATGGCGGAAGGAGAGAGTATGAAAGCAAATATCCATCCAGAAGTTAAAGATGCTACAGTTACTTGTGCTTGTGGAGCAACATTTAAAACTAAATCAATTAAAGAAAATATTAATGTTGAAATTTGTAGTGAATGTCATCCATTTTATACAGGAACACAAGGAAAAGCAAAAAGAACTGGAAATATTGAAAAATTTAATAAAAAATTTGGATTTGATAAAGAACAAAATTAATTTTTGTTTTTTTTCTTGCCCTAAATATAGTATAATTAATAAAGGAGATGATAATTATAAAAATTTTTGTTGGATTTGACCATCAAGGAATTAAATGTAAAGAAAATATTGTTAATTATTTAAAAGAAAATGGCTTTGATGTTTGTGTTTCAAATATTCCAAATAGTGATACTGATGATTACCCAGATTTTGCTAAAGATGTTTGCAATAATGTTGTAAAAGAAAAAGCTTTAGGAATTCTTGTATGTGGATCTGGTATTGGAATGAGTATAGCTGCCAATAAAATAAGAGGAATAAAATGTGCTAGAGTAGTTGATGGAAATGATGCCTTTACTGCTAAAAATCATAATGGTGCTAATGTAATAGCTTTTAGTGCTAATATTAATTCCGATGAAATTCATAATATAATAGATAATTTTTTAATGACTAAGGATCCAAGTGAAGAAAGACATTTAAGACGAATTGCTAAAGTAGATGCCATTGAAAGAGAAAACTATGGAAATTAAATTAATTTTATACATAAGTTTTACCTTCATTAGTGCTCTAGGATTATCTGGTGTAAATTTTGATGGCTTTTTCAAAAAAAATAAAGTTTTAGAAGCAAAAGTATTTGTCATAACATTAAGTTTTGCTCTAAGTTATTTACTAACAAATTTTGTTCTAGATTTTTTAAATTTGTAATATAATAAATATATGAAAATAAAAAATAGATATTTAATAATATTAATTATCTTATTAAGCTTAATAGCTATAAAAAGCAGTCCCAAAAAGACTGCTTCTTTTAATAATGACGAAAAAACTAAAGAAGAAAAAAAAGAACCGTTTAAAATAAATGTTGTAAATAAAAAAACAGGTGAAATTATAAATTTGGATTTAGAAAACTATATAATTGGGGTTGTGGCTGGCGAAATGCCCGCTTCATTTGATGTTGAAGCTTTAAAAGCTCAAGCCATAGCTTCTAGAACTTATGCTCTATATAAAATTAAAAATAACAAGACTTTAACAACTGATATAAGTACACAAGTATATATAACTAATGAAGATATGCAAAATAAATGGAAAGAAAACTATAATTTATATTATGAAAAAATAAAAAATGCTGTTTTAGAAACAAAGGATTTAGTCATTACTTATAATGGTGATTTGATAAGTAGTTACTATTTTGCAATGTCAAATGGTAAAACAGAGGATTCAAAATTAGTATTTGGAACTGATGTTGAATACTTAAAAAGTGTTGAATCTAATGAGAATATAGAAACTAAAAAAACAATTTCAATGTCTAAAAGTGATTTTTGTACTAAACTAAGCATTGATTGCCAAGATATAGTCATAAAAAACGAAGAAAAAACATCATCGGGTAGAATTCAGAGCATAGTTATCAACAATAAAATATTTAAAGGAACCGAAATAAGAACTTTGCTTGGATTAAGGTCAACTGACTTTAATATATCATTAGATGAAAATAACATAATAATTACCACTAATGGTTATGGCCACGGTGTTGGAATGAGTCAATATGGAGCCAATGCATTAGCTAAAAGTGGTTATAATTATGAAGAAATTTTAAAGCATTATTATCAAAATACAAATATTACCAAAATTAATGTATAAGATTAATTATTTTTTTCCATACTTTTACTAGGATGGTGAAATATGAGAAAAAGAAAATTGAAAGGTTTTGTTTTACCAACGATTTATATCATGGTAATTGGTGTTTTATTTATAAGTATTTCTTATGTAGGAAGCGCATTACAAAATCAAACAAAATACAAAAATATGGCTGTTAGTGCTTTAAACAAAGATAATGTAACATCAGTAGTTAAAAATGAAGATGTAAATCCAAGTGTGATTGTTAAGCCTTTTGTAAGTAGTAATGTATCAATTAGTAAATCATTTTATGATATGACAGATGATGAGGTAAAACAACAAAATTCTTTAGTGTATTATGAAAAAACATATTTACAAAATAGTGGTGTTTTATATACATCAAGTGAGCCGTTTGATGTTGTAAGTGCTTATGATGGTACCGTAACAAATGTTTCTAAAGATGATATTCTAGGAAATTACTTAGAAGTAACCCATAATACTAACCTTAAAACAATTTATTATAGTTTAGGTGAAATTACTGTTAAAAAAGATGATATTGTTAAAAGTGGAGATGTATTAGGTAAAAGTGGTAGTAATAAATTAGAAAATGAAAATACTAATTCTTTGTTATTTGAAGTTTATCATAATGGTTTTGCTATAGATCCAGAAGATTTTTATAATATGTCTATTGATGATTTAAAATAACATATTCCCTTCCTCTTAATAATACAATTTATTAAGGGGTTGTTTATTATGAACAAAGATATACAAAAAAGAGTATTGAATGAAGCGAATCATGTTTTAAATACAAAGGAAACTATAAGAAAAACAGCAGATAGATTTAATGTTAGTAAAAGTACAGTTTATACAGATCTATCCGAACGATTAAAAAAAATAGATAATAATTTAATGAATGAAATAAATAATATTTTTAAAGATCATGATCGTGTAAAACATTTAAGAGGTGGAGAAGTAACTAAACAAAAATATAAAAGAGGGAGCTAAATGAAAATAAATAATATTGTATATTTAACAGATGATTATGTTTATTTAAAGCATAAAAAAAATAATAATATAATAAAGTATAAATTAAATAAAAATATTGTGGAAGCAGGCAAAATTGCAAATCAACCCAAGTTTATAAAAAGTTATGAACAATTATTAAATATAAATCATTTAAATAATTCTCTCTTTGGAGAAACAATTAAAATATTAATAAGTCCTAACTATAACCAAGCTGACATAAGAATACTCAAAAATTTATTTATGTGTTTTAATTATCGAAAAGTAATAGTGGAAAATATTTTTAAAATATTAAAATTAGATAAAAATAGTTTTTATATAAATGGTTATGAAGAATATATTGAATTATTTTACTTAGATGAATTTAATAAAAATAACTATTTATTAATTAATACTAATTTATTTTTCACTACCGACGATTTTTTAAAATATTTAAAATATCGGGTAAAAAATAAAGAGTTATATTTGCTTGGTAATAGTGATTTACTAAGTGAAATATTTACTTTTTTTGAAGAAAAATATAATAATAAAACATTTATGTTTAGTAATAACGAACTATATTTAATAAATAAAGCAAAGTTTTAAATAATTGTTGTTGTCGATTTTTGTCGAACGATTTATCTTGAATAATACTTGACTTCGTGGTACAGTTTAAGTGTGGGAAGGAGTTGAGTGATCAATGATGCAAGGAAAAGTCAAATGGTTTAACAACGATAAGGGCTATGGCTTTATTGAATATGATAAATTATCTGACATTTTTGTTCATTATTCAGCAATTGTAAAGGATGGCTATAAGACATTAAATGAGGGATCTTTAGTAAATTTTAAATTAATTGAAACATCTAAAGGTTTACAAGCAGTTGATGTTGTGGAACAAGAAATGACTACTATTAAGTAGTTTTTTTCTTGGAGTTATGTTATAGTATAGATAGGAAGGTGATAATTTTGAAAGTAAGTATTCGAGGAGATAAAGTAACTGTTACAAAGTCTATAAAAGAATATATTACAGAAAAGTTAGGAAAGCTTGATAAGTATTTTGAAAATCCTAAGGAAATAAGTTGTAAAGTTCTTATTAAAATAAAAAATCAAGAACAAAGTATTGAAGTAACTGTTCCAACAAGTAAATTTACTTTAAGAGCTGAAGAAAGACATACTGATTTGTATGCTGCAGTGGACTTAGTCATTGATAAACTAGAAGGGCAAATAAGAAAAAATAAAGCTCGTCTTGATAAAAAATATCGCGATGTTCCTAAATTTGAAATGAGTTTTGATTATGAAGTTGATGATGAGTATGAACTACCAAAAATAATGAAAAGAAAAGAAATGGAAATGAAGCCAATGGATGAAGAAGAAGCTTTAATTCAAATAGATTTATTAAATCATGATTTCTTTGTTTTTAAAAATATTGATGAAGATTGTGTTTCAGTTTTATACAAAAGAAAAGATGGTAGTTTCGGAATAATTGATGTTAAATAAATAAGATAATAAAAGGCTTTAAGCCTTTTTCTTTTATTATGGATATGTTATAATATGCAAAAGGAGATAATTATGAATTTTTTTAGAAAATTATTAGATAGTGAATATAAAGAATTATGTCGTTTCGAAAAACTAGCGCTTGAAATAGAAAAACTAGAACCAGAAATGCAAAAATTAAAAGATGAAGATTTTAAGGAAAAAACTATTGAATTTAAAGCAATGCTAGAAGAAGGCAAAGCTTTAGAAGATCTTGTTGTGCCTGCATTTGCTTTAGCTCGTGAAGCTGCTTATAGAGCAATTGGTGAAAAACCATTTCATGTTCAAATTTTAGGTGGATTAGCTATACATTACGGTAATATAGCAGAAATGAAAACTGGTGAAGGTAAAACTTTAACTACAATTCTTCCGGCTTATTTAAATTCTTTAGAAAATAAAGGTGTTCATGTAGTAACAACTAATGAATATTTATCAAGTCGTAATGCTGAATGGATGAAACCGATATATGATTTATTAGGTGTAACTGTTGGTGTAAATCTTCGTCAGTTAAATGCCAAAGAAAAACAAGAAGCGTATAATGCTGATATAACTTACTCAACTAACAATGAAATAGGTTTTGATTATCTTAGAGATAATATGGTTGTACGTAAAGAGAATCGCGTTCAAAGAGGTTTAAATTTTTGTATCATTGATGAAGTTGACTCAATATTAATTGATGAAGCTAGAACACCCCTTATAATAAGTGGTGGAAGATTTAATTCTAATAATCAATATGTTGAAGCAGATAGAGTTGCTAAAAAATTAAAAGAAGAAGAAGACTACACTATTGATTTGAAAACAAAAAGTGTATCACTAACTGCAGAAGGTAGTAAAAAGGTAGAAAAAATATTAAATATAAAGAATTTGTATGATTTAGATAATACAGGATTAGTTCATTATATTAATCAAGCATTAAAGGCCAATTATGGATTTAAAAAAGATATTGACTACGTAGTAGAAGGCGATGCTGTAATAATTGTTGATCAATTTACAGGTCGACTTATGCATGGAAGACAATATAGTGAAGGATTACACCAAGCAATCGAAGCAAAAGAAGGTGTAACAATAAATACTGAAACAAAAACTATGGCTACGATAACATTCCAAAACTTATTTAGAATGTATAATAAATTATCTGGGATGACTGGAACAGCTAAAACTGAAGAAGAAGAATTTAGAAACATTTATAATATGTATGTTATAAGAATTCCTACGAATAAACCTGTTATTCGTGAAGATTTACCAGATTTAGTTTATTCTAATGAAAATGGTAAATATAAAGCAATAATAAATGTTGTTAAGGAAATTCACTCTAAGCATCAACCTATATTAATCGGAACAATTTCAGTTGAAGCAAATGAAAAACTTAGTAAACTTTTAACTAAAAATGGCTTAAAACATGAAGTTTTAAATGCTAAAAATCATGAAAGAGAAGCAGAAATTATTGCTCATGCCGGAGAAAAAGATGCTATAACTTTAGCAACTAATATGGCTGGACGTGGAACAGACATAAAACTTGGTGAAGGTGTACGTGAAATCGGAGGGCTTTATGTAATCGGAACTGAAAGACATGAATCACGTCGTATTGATAACCAATTACGTGGTCGTTCTGGTCGTCAAGGTGATCCTGGAACAAGTCAATTCTTTGTCTCATTTGATGATGATTTAATGCGTCGTTTTGGCACAGAAAAAATAAAAAATATGCTTATTTCAATGGGTATTGATGATAGTCAAGCAATTCGTTCAAAAGCTTTAACTAGAAGTATTGAAACAGCTCAAAAGAAAGTTGAAGGTAATAACTTCGATTATAGAAAAAGTTTACTAGATTATGACAATGTTTTAAATGAACAAAGAGAAATAATTTATGCACGTCGTAATGAAATACTAGATGATGATTCTATTCATGATAAAATAATTGAAACTTTTAGAAATACAATAGATAATATTGTGGTAAGTCATATTCCACCAGAAAATTATTTAACAGACAATGATTTAGAAGAAATTGCTGAATATGTAAATACTAACTTTTTAAAAGGTCAAAATTTAGATTGGAAAGTTTTAAAAGATAAAAAAGAAACTGAAGTAAGTGATTATATTTTTGATTTAGTAATAAAAGATTATGAAAAGAAAATGGTTTCATCTCCTTTAATGAATGAGTTTGAAAAAGCTATATCTTTAAGAGTTATTGACAACAGTTGGGTTGATCACATGAGTGCTATGGAACATTTAAAAGAAGGCGTTGGTTTAAGAGGATATGGTCAATCTGATCCAGTTCAAGTTTATACTATGGAAGGTTATGAAATGTTTGAAAGTCTTTTAAATAAAATAGACAACGATATTGCTTTATTCTTATTAAAAGCTGAAGTCAGACAAAATGTAGAAAGAAAACAAACATTAGAAGGTCATGCAAACGATGGTAAAGAAAAAGTAAAGAATCAACCAAAAAGAGTAAGTACAAAGGTTGGAAGAAATGATCCATGCCCTTGTGGTTCAGGTAAAAAGTATAAAAATTGTTGTGGTAAGTAGTTTTAAGCTCGTATTTACGGGCTTTTTTTAATACC
>CAKOOS010000006.1 GCA_934098735.1 uncultured Bacilli bacterium
AAACTAACTATTTCTAGTTAGCATTTATTACTTAAACTCGAAAAGTTCGAGTTTCCTATCAATCTGGAGCAGGTGATGAGAATCGAACTCACGTCAGGAGCTTGGAAGGCTCTTATTCTACCATTAAACTACACCTGCACTTCACTGACAAGATAAATTATACCAAAAAAAAAACTACTTTTCAAGTAGTTTTTTTATTTTTGTTTATTGAGCTGTATATCCTCCATCTATAGGAACAATTGCTCCCGTAATAAAACTTGCATCATCACTCAATAAATAACTTATTAAATTAGCAATTTCAACATCTTCACCTAATCTACCAACTGGTAATGAATTAGCCATTGCATCTTTATACTCTTTAGGAACTTCCGCTAAAATTGGTGTATCAACATAACCTGGAGCCACTGCATTAATTCTTATTCCATCTCTAGCATAAACTAATGCTTCAGATCTAGTCATTTGATTAATAGCACCTTTTGTTGCTGAATAAGCAAAACTTGTATTGCTACCAACAAGACCATACATTGAAGAAGTATTTACAATTGATCCTCCACCAGTTTTTAACATTTCAGCAATAACATATTTATTAAATAAATATATACCTGTTTGATTTACAGCAACTACTTTATTCCATTCGTCTAAACTTACTTCATGAGGTTTATTTGGCCCTCCTCCAATACCAGCATTAGCTACAAGCATATCTACATGACCAAATTTTTCTATTACTTGGTTAACACAATTTTTTACTTCATTTTCATTGGAAACATCTGTTTTTATTCCTATAGCCTCAGAATTCAAACTTTTAGCAATTTCATCAACATCATCATTCCAATCTGCTAAAACGACTTTAGCACCTTCTGATAATAATTTTTTAGCTGTAGCTAGCCCAATTCCACTAGCTCCACCAGTTATAATAGCAACTTTTCCATTAAATTTCATAATATCATCTCCTTATTCTTTTTCATTTAAATAACTATCGCCTGTTGCATAATCTATAACAATTCCATTTTGAATATTATAAACAAATACATTAAACATAATTCCTTCACCATTATCTTCGACTGATTTTGCCTCAATAACCACTCCTTTAGCAACTAAATCACTACCATTATAAATTGGTGTAACTCTATAAAGAACATGATTATTAGTATCTTTTATATAATCAGCCACTGCATTTTCATACTTTAACATTCCAACAGTATTCATTTGTCTTGTACAAGTAATCAAGTTTTTAGGATTAGCATTTTCTCCAGTCAATTGATAACCAATTAAATGACATCTATTATATAAATATTTGCCATCAACGTTATCATATTTTATAGTATGCCACCCAGAAGGTTTAATCATACCAATTGATCCTCTTTTTTCCGTAGGCATCAAATCTTTGCCTATGTTTGCAAAAGCCACTCCAGCTCTTTTTAAACTATCTAATTCACTATAATATTCAAAAGAATTAGAAGTATCAATTGTATCATCAAAAGATGGTTTATTATTATTCAAAGTAATAAAGTCTGCACCTGAATAATCGGGTATATTATCCACAGTATACACACTATGAACAGATTGTAAATTACTATTATCATTATTTCGATAATAATTATAACCTGCCAGAAGAATCATTACTAATAAGCAACAAATAGATAAATAAAAATTCTTTTTCTTCATTTTCTTACCCTCATACAAAATTATAACATATAATTCATGCTATTTAATAATAGGTATATGAAGTATGTAATAAAAAACAATACATAATTGACACAAATTTACGAATAATAAATTGTATCATAAGAATAAATTCTTAATTAGATGTAATTTTGCGTATAAGTGTGGCTAATTAAATTTAAAGAAAATGGGATAATAAACTAAGAGGTGTGTTATGACCATATACAATTATCAAGAATTACAAGAAAAAATAGCAAAGTATGATGATAAAGAATTATATAAAAATATATGTCGAAATATTAAAAGAATAAGAAAAGAAAAATATAATGAATTTAAAAAGATATGTACTAATAACACAATAAATCCGTACACAACAGAAAATATTGCAGCTTTGTTAGATTACAACCACACGCACTACAAAAGATTTGAAAGTGATAACGACTCAACAAAAAAAATACCACTAAAGAAAATAATATTGCTATCAATTATATTTGATACAACTATTGATGAATTAATAAAATGAAAGTAAAACACACGTTATCACCAATTTATAATAAAAACTCTGAAATTTTAATACTAGGAAGTATGCCCAGTAAATTATCTCGCGAAAAAAATTTTTATTATGCAAATAAACAAAATAGATTTTGGAAAATAATGGAAGAACTTTATAATATAAACTTTTCTAGTAATAATGATAAAATGGAATTTTTACTAAAAAATAAAATTGCTCTTTGGGATGTATTTAAAGAAGTAGATATCAAAGGATCAAGTGATTCAAGTATAAAAAATGCAAAAATTAATAACCTAAATATAATATTCGAAACAGCAAATATTAAAAAAATATTTTGTACAGGCAAAAAAGCCTATGACTTTTTAATAAAAAATAGCAATATAAAGTTACCTATTATTTACTTGCCAAGTCCATCAAGTGCCAATGCAAATTACAAACTAAATGATTTAATAGAAATTTATGCTCAAATAAAAGAATAAAACATTGCTATTTTATTCTTTTTCTTGTGTAATATTCTTCAAGAGTAATATTTTCATCATGTAAAATTTTAGCTAATTGAAGGCCCACAAAACGATAATGCCATGGTTCAAAGTTATAACCAGTAACATCTTCTTTTTCTTTTGGATATCTTAGTATAAAACCATAATTATAACTATTGTTTTTAAGCCACAAAACTTCTTTATCATCTTCTTTTACATCATCATCATATGTACCATTTTTTAGATAAGCAATATCCATAGCAAGACCAGTTTGATGTTCACTTGCTCCAGGTAAAGCAACAAGTTTATAAGCCACATCTCCTTTTTCATTTAATAAATTTCTTAAAATAATTTGTTGATAGTTATAACTTCTATATCCACTATCAACAATTATAAAATGACCATTTCTATGAGCATCTCTTAATAGACAATCTACATAAATTTTAATATCTTCTCTTAACATTGGTTTTAAACTAGCATCTTTATATTTATGAAAATTATTTTCATTTTCATCTACAATATACATTTTTCTAGGTACATAATCATTTTGCAAAAGATTATCTCTATTTACTAAAACACCATAATCTAAATCATCCATTAAATACGCCTCTTTCTTATTATATTCACTTTTAATAAAAGTCTTACTTTAAAGCAAGACTATTTATTTGGATCAACTAGTATTTTAACTGCAGAATCAGTTCCACAAGTTAGCCTTTCATAAGCTTTTTGAACCTGTTCAAGAGGAACAATATCATCAACAAATTTCATAACATCTATCTTTTTATTTGCAATAAGATCAATACAAGATTTAAATTCATTGTAAGTATAAGCTATAGCTCCTTGTAATACTAATTCTTTCATTACAGCCATTACAGTATAAGTTTCAACAGCATTTGTAGAAACTCCGACAAGAACAACAATTCCTCCAGGTTTTACCATAGTAATAGCACTATTTACAGCTGCACCATTTCCAACGCATTCAATAACAACATCAAATCCACCATTTGTTTTTTCCATCAATTTATTAATAGTTTCTGGATCAGATCCGTTATACCATTCATCAGCAACATTTAATTTAACAGCTTTTTTACCTCTTTCAGCATTTGTTTCTGTTAAAATTACTTTACTTGCTCCTTCTAATTTAGCAAACATCGCAGAAACAAGTCCAATTATTCCTCCACCTATTACTAAAACATTATCACCAACAGCTATCCTTCCTAAATGTGCTGCATGAAGTCCAACAGCAGTAGGTTCAACCATTGCAACCTCTTCATCACGCATTTTATCAGGAACTTTTATAACCATATCAGATCTTACAGATATTCTCTTTGTAAGTCCTCCAGGATTTTCTAAAGACAAACCTACAGCTTGAGACCAAGTCTTGCTGCAATATTGTACTTCCCCTTTTTTACAAGCTTCACATTCTCCACACGGAGATATTGGTAAAGCTGTAACCCTATCTCCAACTTCTAAATCTAATCTATCACCAGGGTCTACCACTTTTCCACAAAATTCATGACCCATTATTAATCCTTTAGGTTCTCCAGAAACCCAGTAATGAATATCAGAGCCACAAATACCAGTTTTAATTACATCAATTAATACTTTTCCTTCTTCTTTTTTTGGTTCTTCAATTTCCTTAATTTCAAATTGTTTTACATCTTTTATTGCACATGCTTTCACTATTTCCATCTCCTTTTATTTCTTATTTATAGTAATTAAATGCGGATAAGGTATTTCTATACCTTGTTTTTCAAATTCCTTTTTTATTTCATAATTTAACTTATACATATTTTCAAACGTATCATTATTATCTTTACCCCATACCCAAGCTCTAATAGAAATGCTTGAATCATTCCAGCTAGAAACTCTAACTTTAGGAAACTCAACATCTTTATTTTTTCCTTTTGAATTTGGATGATATAACTTATCTAATTCGTTTTTTACTATATCTATAGCTTTGTCAACATCAGATTCATAAGAAATATTAAAATCTACTAACTTAACAGTTTCATTATCATAATAATTAAAATTTTCTATTGTATAGGTATTCATCTGACTATTTGGTATTATTACTCTTCTATTATTTATGGTCCTAATAATTGTATGCCTCATTGTAATATCTTCAACAGTACCACTAACATTTTTATCTATACATTCTATAAAGTCTCCAACTTCATATGCATCACCAATTACAACAGCAAAACTTCCGAAAAAATTCTTTAAACTTTCTTGAGCAGCAAGTCCAAGAACAACAGAACTAATTCCTAAACCTGACAAAAGAGTTGTAGAAAAAGTATTAAATACTTCAAATTGTCCCATTATAATCAAGATACATAAAGAATATAGAACTAATTTTTTTATTCGTTTAACAAACATAAGTAATGTAGTAACATTCTTTTTCCTTTTTCTTCTAATAGTTCGATCAATAAGATTATCAATTATTTTATTAATAAAAAATGTTGCAAGGGCTAGTACTAATATCATAACAAGCTTATCAACATATTTTACAAAAAAATCTTTCATTTAATCACCTAAATAAATTGTATCATAAATTTGCATTTTTAAAAAGATATGATATAATAAAAAACAATTTAATGGGGGTAATTATGAATTTTTTAAGCGTTGGAACAGACACAATAAGTCAAAATTTATTTCAAAATATAAAAAATGGAAATGACACAAAACCTTACGGAGGACTCTGGGCAACAACATATGATTCAAGATTTCCAGGATATAACGAATGGGTTGATTTTTTAATACAAAATATTCATTTATTATTTTACATGAATTATACAAATCCCTTTGAATTACCTGCAGTGTATTTTACTTTAAAAGATAATGCTAAAATATTTAATATTGATTCTAAAGAAAAACTTGAATATTTAAAAAATAAATATCCTAATCAAGAAAAATGGATTAATTTTGAAAAACTTCAAGAAGATTATGATGGTATATTTATACGCATTACTAATTTATTAAATGAGAAAAATATTAATTCTTTTGGTGTAAATACCCTTATTTTATTTAACTTAAATTGTATTAAAGAATATCAAAGTGCTAAAGTATTTATTGAACCATTCGATTACACATTATATAATCACCTTACTGAATATGAAATAAAATTAGATTCAGAAAAAAAACAAATAAAAAAAACAGATCAAAATATTGAACTATTAATTTCTAAAATAAAAGAATATATTAAAAACAATAATTTATCATGTACAATTGAAAGCGAAAGAAAAATATTAAAAATATTTTATGAAGAATTTAAAAAAATTAAAAACGAAGAAGTCAAAAACAAAGAAAGCTTACTTATAAGAAAAGCCTTTTTAAGTGTTTAATCTATTTTAAACACTTTTTTCATGATTAAACTTAAAACGTAAGCACAAATAATCATAATAACAACAGTTATCATACTTCTTGGATTGTGAAAACTTTCTAAAAGTCCAGTTCCAACAACACCCCAAAAATACACTAAAAATATTTTACTTATTAAAATAGAAATTAAAAATTTTTTAAAATCCATATTCACAAGTCCAGCAGCTATATTCATCATAAAAGCTGGAGTAAAAGGAAAAGATAAAATTATTGTTATTTTTGTTAATGATAAATTTTCTATATAATTCATACATTTAGTTAAGGAATTAATATTTTTAATCTTTTTTATAACCCAATTACGAAAAAATTTTTTTACCAAATAATATGACAACAAACATCCCAAAACAGTACATACCCAAGAAATTATAAACCCACCTATTTTGCCAAAGGCCACAAAATTAATTGTAATAAAAACAAATAATGGAAGCGGAGGTATTATACTTTCTAACACAATAAACAAACAACCCAATAATGGGCCGTATACACCAAGATTATCTATTGCATTCATTATAAAATTATAAAAATTATTAAAAATACTACTCATAAATATCACTATTAATATTATAACACAATTTTTAGTCACGTATAACTTGAGTTACATCATAACCAAAATATTCTAACATTGCTACAACTTTATTACTTAAATAACCTTTTTCACAAATAATATAATATTTTTTTTGATAATCCAAACAACTTTTATAATTCATAAGCAATTTATCTGCATATATATTAATTTTACTAAATGGATGTTTTTGATAATCAAGAGGATGCTGAACATCTATTAATATTCCCATTGTATCATTAAATTCACTTAATTTAATTCTTTTCATAATTACCTCACTATATTTTATGCACTTTAATTTTTAGTGCATAGAAAAAATAACCATTAGGTTATTCATCTCCGAAGAAATCATCAAAGAACTCATCATCAGATATTATATTATCAGCAATAACTTTACTATCTGAATCAATATTTATTTTAGGATTATCACTTTTTTCTATGTTTTCTTCAGTTTCTTTCTTTATTTCTTCATTAGGTTTAAGTTCTTCAACCATTTTAGGCAAGCTAATATTTTCATCATCACTTTGATTAACAAAATGAGCATCCATCTTCTTTTTCTTTTCCTCTTCTTCTTGACGATCAAGTTCTTTTAATTTTTCATCAATTTCTTTAATCATGTTATCTATATCTACATTGCTAAGTGAAGCACCTGGCATAAGTTCTGGATTACCAAACGGATTAAATGATGGCATTTGATTACCAGTTGGTCTAAATGGATTAGAAGTTCTAAATGTATCAGGTTCATTTGCCATATTTTTATTTCTTTCTTCTATAACAAATTTTTTAAGATCAAACATTTCTACTTCTTTTCTAACTCTGGTCGGATATTCTTCTTCTTTTCTTTCTATTCCCCATTCCATTTTAAAATCTGGTTCTAACTTTGTTCTAAATGGATCTGTCCTAAGTCTTTTTACAATAGCTTCAAAAAGCTTCATTTTTTGTAAATCAGTAACTGTAATAAGTGGTCTTGTTGCATTTTTATCTTTATCATCAGTTATCTTTACTTCACCACACATTTTACTAATTTCTTCAAGGGCTTTCATTTCAGTACTTATAAGATAAACTAAATTACCACAATTTCCTTTAATAATTTCTGCAACATTATCACCATATACATCATTAAGTTGTGCAAAGTTTTGAATAATAAAGGTAAATCTTATATCACGACTTCTTGCAGCGGATACCATTGCATCAACATCTTTAAGAGGTGGCATATTAGCAAATTCATCTAATATAAAATTAGTTCTATACGGTAGTTTTCCACCATTTTCTTGAGCAACATCAATCAAAGTTTCATAACATTGTTTAATAAAGATAGTCATTAATGAATGATATGTTTTCTTTTCATCATGAATAATCATAAATACTGCTGTTTTACCATTACCAATATCCTTCATATTAAAATCACTATATGAAAGCATTTCACTTAATGCTTCACCAATTGAAAACAATCTTATTTTTTGTCTAAAAGTAGCTAATAATCCACCTTTAGTATCAGATGGAGCATTAATAACTGCAGCAGCTGATATATATTCATTAGACTTTTCGCCTTTCATTTTGAAATATTCTTTAATATAATTACTTCCAGCAGCAAATCTTTCTTCACCAACTGTACTCATTACATTAATACTATTTAAATTAACTTCTTCTTCTTTAGCATCTTTAAATAAACCAAGTGCCAAGCCAGAAAAATAGTCCGCAGAAGCTTTTTCCCAAAAGTCAGATTCATTTTTATTACTTGGATCATACAAAATATTTAAAGCAACGTCATTTAATAACTCAATAGCTTTATCTTGATTACCTTCTCTATAATATCTAAAAGGCATAGTAAGAGGGTTCCATGAATTACCACGCGTAGGTTCACGAAAATTTAAAACAATTATTTTATATCCACGATCTTTTAAGTATGAAGCACAATATTTATAGATTTCTCCTTTTGGATCAGTAATAACCATACTTTCACCTTTTTTAGCTAATAAATTAACCATCGGTTTTACTATAGTTTCAGTTTTACCAGATCCAGTAGACCCAATAACTAAGTTATGATATTCACCATTATCAACCCACATTTCTTTTCCATTATTGATAAGGGGAATTCCTGCAGCAGTTAAATTATCGTCTAAAGGATTTACTTTTTCTACATTACTTTGTTCTTTTATATCTTTGTCTTTGGCCCATTTTGAATAACCATCACTAGATTTTTCTTTTAAAATTATTCCAAATCCGCCACCTTTATCTTTTTTAAAAATATAAGAAGAAACACTAGCAAAAATAGCAATCAATACCCCAATAAAAAGTAAAATTGTAACAGGTAAATATGATCCTGTAAAAGCTTTAAAAGGAAGAAGACCATAAAAAGTACCATCAGTTGAAAGTGAAGCAAAATTAAGTACAGCTATAGCACATAAATACAACAACAATCCACAATACAATAAAAACAATAAAAAATCTTTAGGTTCTACTTTAAACTTCATAAAATCCTTCCTTCCATAAATATTATTATACAATATTTTCTTTAATCAGCAATAACTAAATCATATTTTCCATCATTATTTTGATACATTGAATACCCAGTATTTCTAATCATAGAATAATAAGTTCTTCTAAAAATTATATTACTTCCCTTTGCACCATCAATATTAAAAATAGCATAAATAGCATAGCTTGGTTCATAATGAACTTTTTCTACTTCTATATTTTTATTTAATATAATATTATTTACTCCATTAATAACAGTATAAATAACACTAAAATAATTATTAGCACCTTCAATATCAAAATTATTTGCCACTATAATATAATCGTTTATACCATCATTATTTAAATCAACTGATACCTTTTCTTGATATGTAAAATCATCAATAGTATAATTTTTTGATAAAATATCATTAAGATAATTCACATCTGAAAGAGATAAAACATCAACATCGTAATTTTTAACATCCTTAATAAGTTTATTAGAATATGCTAATAAATTACCTTCATAAAATAAATTACTATCAGCTGTATAAACATTCCAGGTATTTATATAATCAATTTGGTAAATACCTTTATAGAAATTATCAACATAAACAGTATAATTAATATCTTTATCTAATTTATCAGAATCTAAACTACGCCATGTATCATTCTTTTTTTCCCATAAAGTATTATTTCCCAAAATAAGATAATCTACCTGGTCGCTTTCTTTTACAACGTTATCTTTAAAAACAAACCATACTACTATACCTATTATAGCTAAAGCAAGTATTAATATAATTGAAACTTTCTTATTCATAGCAACCCCTTTCTATTTAAATCTATAAGATATATATCTTACTACATCATTAAAACTATATTTATTAACTTTTCCATCCGCAGGATCTTTAACTATTACGTCATCGCCAGAAATACTTTGATACAATAAATAGTGTGTAGAATATTTACTATTACTTATTTTAATTAAAACAAAATGATTACTTAAATCAAATGAATTTAAAATATTTTTTTTGTCTTGTACACTTTTTGATGCTACTTTTTGATCAGATGCTACGCTTAAAGATGGTGCAACTGTTTGTACGCATGACCAAGAAAAATTTCCAGAAGAATCAAAACAACCATTTTTATTTAAAGCATTTACAAAAGTACCTGCATTAAAATTATCAATATTGGTTTTTACACCTGCACATGTTATGCCAGTAGCTATAGCAGTTACAGCACAACCAGAATTACCCATATTTAAACCTGAAGAGCCAAGCTTTATACTAGCCCATCTCGAATCACCTTGTCTGTAAAGTGTACAACCTGGAGTATCATGTTCTGTTCCAATATAATTACTACCTGTTTCATTAGCCTTACACTCTTCAGATGATAAATTAAATATATTCTGTCTATAAGGAATCATTTTATCATGAACTTGATAAAGTTTATATGCATATTTATCTTCGTCAGTAGTTAAAGCACATGAAGAACCATAGCAAGTTTTAGAAGAACTACAATAATTAGTTACTTGACTAACTCTAGTATCAGACATGTACTGTTTAATATAAGGAAAATATGCACATCCACCTTGACTCCATGAACCTGGATTATACCAATTATCCCCTAAGTATGCGTACCTTCCCATCATATCAGCTAGTGTATTATACTGAGATATATTATCAACAAAAGCACGTACACCTTCAACAAATGAACTATATCTCTTGCAATCTTTTCCATGTCCAGTGTTAGTACATCCCATACCATAATAGTTATATGCATCACCTGGACTATATCCTTCAACTTCAGCTCTGGTAACTAAAACTTCCGGATTAATATCATTTTGAACAGAAATATCATAAATATCACCAGCATGATTAATAAATTCGGTTGCATAACTACCAGATTTATTTGCAAAATGATTTTTAATCTTGGCAATAAATTCATCCCTAGATAAAGTAGTAAATTTAATTGAAAACTCTTCACAAGTTTCAGAATAATTATTTTCGCTTTCTATGTACTCACAATATGTTGATAAATTATAAAGGCTATATTTACTAGTTTCAGTATCATCTTCGTTTTCTACTTCATTAATATTGGATTCATTTTGAGAATTAAATAAATAGTTTAATATATCGCCATAATTATTAAAATTAGACAAATCTAAAGAATTTAAATCATTTGGAATTGACAAAGAAATATCACTATCTAATGAAGTTATAGTTCCAGTAAAAGAGTCTGGTAAATATAAATAATTTTCTATTTCCGTATAAAGTTCTTCATATTTTGTCAAAATATCGCTAGGAATATCTTTTTCGAAACCAACATTACAAGTATCTAAAGATATATTTTTATTTGTATTATTATAATTTCCAATAGAAAGAGCATTTGTCTTTTGAATAATCATTAATGATTTCAATATTTCATCATTATAATCATTATTTTTGGAAATATAATATGTGGCACCAAATACATATTCTTTAATACTAAGAGCCGAAACTTCTTCAGTATCACAAGTTTTTAAAGTAACATTCGTCAAATTAAAATTACATTCTTCATTATAATATCCTGAATCAGCACCTCCAAAAGCAGAAACAAGAAAAAGAATTACAATTACAAGAATTACAGCAATGGCAATAACCAACAGCACCCAAGGATTTGCTGCAATAAAAGTAACTATTTTTGAACCTATCTTACCAGCTATTTGAACAGTTTTTTGACTAGCTACACTTTTAATAGCACTTCCAGTGTTAGGAGTCGCACCTTCATTTGCTAAAGATTCATTAGTTTCTTCATCATTTGCTAGTTCATCAACGTTTTCTTTTTCTTCTTGTTCTAACTCATCATCGATGTCTTCATCATTATTTGTTTCACTAGAAAAAGCACCTAATCTTTCATTAATTCTTTGATTAGGATCATATAACAATTTACCATGTTTATTTTCACTGCTTTTTCTATTCACTTATTAATAACCTCCACCTGAACCAAATGAATCGAGTTCTTCTTGTGTAAGAACAATTTCAATTTTCATTCTTTTGTTACCACAAACAAAAAGTGCATGACCTTGTTCATAATACTTAATCGATTCCTTTTCAGATTCATTTAAATCAATTAATTTAGCTAAATCTTCAACAGCTTGTTTTCTAAGTCCCATAATAATGTAATAAGACGCATTATCAAATATAGCTTTACCATGAGTAATAATATTTGGTGCTGCAAAGTCTGTTGGTTGTTGTGTTATTATAATTGTTCCAGTATTATATTTTCTGCTTCGTCTTTGAATTTGAGCTAAAAATTCTGCTCCAAGTTCATTATGACCAGCAAGAAGAACATGAGCTTCATCAACCATCATAACAGTATTTATATTTTTATCAAGACATAAGCCCCAAGCATATTTTAAAATATTAAAGAATAAAGCATTTTTAATATTTTCATCACTATTCATAAGTTCTTTTATATTAAATACTATAAAGTCACTTTCAATAGATAAAGTCGTTTTACCAGTAAAATAATATCTAAGCTCTTTAACTAAAGGTCTAACTTTAAGTTCAAGTCTTTCCAATACATCACGTTCATGAGTAGCATCAGTCATTCCTATAAGGTGACCTTTTATAGTTGCATAAACATCATCAAATGTTGGGAAATCAGCACTTGTAAGTTTAGTAAAATCTGTATCATAATCTATTCTAAATCTTTTATAAGTTTCTTGTAATACATCACTAAACATTGTAAGAACATCATCTTCAATACTCGGTGAATAATATTTCATAAAAGCTTTAATTTGTTGAATAGTTCTTGTAAGAACAGTATATCCCAAACCTTGTGCTATTTCTTCTTCATCTGCATCTATAACAATTTCAAGAGGATTAATCATTCCAAATTCTCCACCTTTACCAAGGTCTAAAAAATCTCCTCCCAAAGAATAACACATATCTCCAAGTTCACCTTCAGGGTCAACGCATACTACCTTAAAACCATTTCTAATATGAGTTCTAAGTAGTATTTTTGCAGCAGTAGATTTACCAGATCCACTCATACCAAGCAAAATAACATTAGCATTATTTCTATTATTTTCTTTTTTAATTTGATATAAAAATTGATTAAATAAAATTACTCCGCCAGAAAAGTCTACCCCTAATAAAGTAGCATCACCAGGATCCTTAATGCTATCAAAAACAAAAGGATACATAGCTGCTATAGTTACAGATGGTATCGGAGTACCAATTCTTTGTTCAATATCTTGTGGAGGAAATATTGGAAGAATAGACTTTAAAGCTTTTTCTTGTTCAAACATCAAAGAAACAGCTCGCATCCCTAAAGCATCCAAGTAACTTCTCACTTGAATTTTTTTAAGTTCAAGTTCTTCCTTGTTATTAGCAGTAATCATTAAATGCATTTGAAAATCAAATATTCTTGCTCCTGTTGCAGCAAGCATTTGAATAAATTGTTCAAGAGATTCATAATCTTGACGAATTCTCTCTTGCATTGTTTGATCTTTTTCACTTTGGTATCTAACCTTTAAATCTGCTATTTCTTTATTTAACATTTTTTGCAAAACACTAAAAGGAATAGGCATGTGTTTAATTGCTATTTTAACACCTTGAATATTAGTCATATCTGACAAAAAGCCAGGAATAATATTTCTAGGAAATGCTATAACAGTCATAATTGTAGAATATTTTCCGCCAAGAACAAATTCAGTAGGTTTAAATTCCATTCCTTTTGGTGCTACTTCACTTTTCAATTTACTCATATCACATCACCGCCCCAAAGTTAGTTGCCTCTCCATTATTTAAAAAGTTATCAAGAACAATTCTTAAATCATTATTTGAAGTTTGCATTGATTGAAGTCCAGCACTAGCTAAACCACTTATTAAATTATGCATTTTTTTTTGAACTAACTCTAATCTTTTTTCTTTAAATAAAATATAATATTCAGTATCTACAACGTTATACTCTGAACTCATAAATAAATTAGCTTTATTTATATCCTGCATAATAAGCTTTCTTTGCGCTTTATTCGTAGCATTATTATACATAAGTTGTAAATGAGATAAATACACGTCTAAATCAACAGGTCTATCTGCAATAAGAAGCCAAAAATCATAATCAATACTATTATAAAAATTACGTAATTGATAAATAGTATTATTTTGACTTCCTTGATCTAAAATAAATATATTTTTAGGCATAACCTTTACCCCAGTTACATAAGATCCATCATCAAGTTGGATCATACCATTCATTATTTGTCTAATAGGAAGCCAATCTTCACTATAGCTAACACCTGAAGCATTACTTACTTTCTGACTCATCTTTAACACACCAACCTTTCCAATAATATCTGCGTGGATTAAATATAAAATTACATACATTTATTATAAATTGTAAAACATTATGATAATACATTACCGGCGTTACTAGAAAACCAGTAATTACAGCCGGCAACAAAATGATTATCATTTGAACTGGACTAGCATTTTGAACCACCATTAGTAATATTAATGTTAGTCCACATCCAAAACAAAAAAGTATAATATCAGTTAAGGTAAAAAAACCTAAAATTAATTGTGACTTTTTTGAATTAGCAGGTATTAAATAATTATTATTCATCCCATTTCATTCCTTTCAAAATTTTTATGGCATTCCACCAGGACCACCAGGACCTCCAGGACCAGGTCCAAAATCATCAGGGCCGCCAGGGCCAGGACCATGGCCACCACGTGGGCCTCTCATTCTTCCATCTCGACGAGGAACTGCTTCACCTGGAGCTTTACTTGCTACATCAGAGCTTATCTTATACCTTGTAATTTCAGAAGAATGTTTAGAATATTCCAATTCTTGTTTTTTACGTTTTAAGTCTGATAACTCGTATTCCTTTTCAATAGCTTGTTGATCAATATCATTTGTATATCTTTCTAGATCATTTAACGAATCAGATACTGTTCCACCTAAATCGTCAATAGTTTCCCAAAGATTTTCACTATTTAAAATTTGTTCTCTATTTTCAGCACTTAATTGACTTACACCATTTTGGTCAACAAGTACTTGATTTAATGTACCATTAGATCGAATATTAGCTATTAAACTTTCCATATTAGAATCGTCAGCTCTTTGACCATTTGCAATTTGACGAGCATTATCATTAACATATTTTGCAACTAATTCTTTTTCATTTGCAGCTAATTTTTGATTAAACGCAGTAATTTGAGCCGAAGTCATATTAGAAGATGAACTTTTCAATTTTTCTTCTAGTGATTTTAAGTTACCAGTTTCTACGCGTCTTTCTGTTCGTGTACCCATAATAGCCTTACCATTATTATCACGTAATCCAGTATCATATTCAACTTCAACTTCATATTCAATAGTAGAAATATAATTAGATTTTTTATCCCAAAGTTTATCTTTAGCTCGCTTTTCAATAGCATCCTTTGCATTGTTAAAGTTTTTATTACCTTTAATTCTATCACTAACATGCTCATCTAGCAACGGTTTTTTAATTAAATCAATTTCTTCATTTTTTTGTGCAATTTGAGAATCTAAAACATGTATATCGCCATCTATTTTTCGAACTTCTTGCTCAAACTTAGTATTAAATCCAAAATGTCTACGCAATCTATCCATAATAATTTCACTACGTGAAGCACCATCTTCAATAGCCTCTTCAACAGCTTTACGATTATTAGCTTCCCGACCAATAACCTTTAAGTCTTTGTTTTTCCATCCATATCGAAAACCACGTATTGCTGCTAGTGGATTCCCATGAGAAGTTACAAGTGAACCAGCAGCGCCAGCTGCAGCAAAGGCTCCACCCATAGCAAGTTTATCCATTAAACCAAGTTTCATTCCAGCAGTATCAATACCAAACATATCTCCAATAATTTTTGGTATTTGTCTTATAAATATAACAACAGCCATAATGAGTAAAGCTGTAATTATGCTTTTAGCACCTGCAGAACCACCAAAATCAAGATTTCCATCACCTTTAGCATTTACTATTATTTGAACAAACTTAACACCAAACGCAATAGCCGCCATACGTATAAAGACCTCTACAAATAAGCTGATTACTTGCTTTAGCCATTTAGAAAATACATCTTTCATTTTACCACCAGGTATAATTCTACACATAACTGGTATAGGAGCTATTATTTGATAAAATGCTAATTTAACAACCCTAACTGCTACATCAAAGCAGAAATTTAATAATATATATAAGATAACTATTCCTGCTATAGTTGAAACTGGAAACATATAAGTTATGCTTTTATCAACTACTTTTTCAGAAAGCGTACTAAACTTAGTAAAAGATTCACCACCTTCTACAGCATCTTTAATATTGTCATAAGAATTCTCAGATGAATCTGTATTTTCACCGTCAGATTGATCATTCTCATAAAAGAAAGAAGTAAATGTATAATAAGCAATATCACGTCCTCCATCCTTAATTTCATCAGTGGAAGAAGAAACATTATTATCATTACCAAGAATAATTTTATAAATAGTACCTTGATTAACTAGAGAATTTTGAATATTAAACGCAACAGAAAATACCGTAGGTAAAATAGCAATTATTATTAATGAGCTAACAGTATTTCCAATTAATTTTGAAAAGGAAGTTTCTCCTTTTGAAAAATTTTCTGGATTAATAATTGCTTTAAGAAGAGAATATGCTAAAACAAAAAGCATAATTAAGCCTAAAACAATATATATTCTGCTAACAATATCATTATAACCTTCATTAGTAAACACATTAAGCTTTACTAAACTATTAAATATTTCTGTTACATAGCAAATTAAATTATAGATTAAACCATCTATCGTTAACAAAAAACCCCACAATGCAGATAAAATAGTATCGCCAATAGAAGCCGTAGTTACAAACATACAATTCACCTACCCAACACAAGGACCATAAGCCCCAAAAAGTTCCATAATGATTTCTACAATCATTGGCAAGAAAAATAAAATAACACAATAAATAAATCTTTTAATAGCTGTCCCACTAGCTTTTTTTATTGCATCTTTATCATTAGCTATCAAAGCTTTAAAAAAATCCATAGTAACAAGTCCCAATAAAGCCACAATAGCTATATATTTCATAACATCCAAAACAAATTGCATCCAGTGAGCTGGTGATGTGACATCATCTGGATCACCAAAATAAGTTCTACAATCAGAATTAGTTTCTGCTAAAGTAATACCAAATGCAGTATTTGCTGAATTTAAACTACTTGCATTTGCCTTTACGGTATAAGAAAAAAGTAACATAAAAAGTAAACTTACAAAAACAAATTTTTTTATTAAAGTATTCATTAAATCACTTCCATTCATAAAGCAATACTTGCAACTAAATTTTATCATATTTGTTTAAAATCGTCAATTTCTTTATATAAAAAAGAAAGCTCCAAAGAGCTTAACTTTCATCATCAAGTTGTAAACTATAATCATCTAATAATTTACTTAAAATAACTACATCATTTTCTTCTATAACAGATATATTTTCACCATCAAATTCTTCTTTTAAAACTACATATTTTTCAGTTGGTTCTTCTCTTTCATTAAGTAAAACTGCCAAAAAATATTTATTATCATTTAAAACGGCATCTAAAAGTAATCCATAACTATTTTTATTAGATAGTGTAATCATTTCTCCAACTGTCATTTTTTCACCTACTTATTGACTTTTCATCATATTTATTTTTTATATCTATAATACTCTTTTCTTTATTTATTTTATTAATCAATTTTCTTTTTTCTCTATCAGTAAGTTCATAATTTTGATCAATACTTATTTTCATTACATCCAAAGCATCTTTATTTAAATTGTTTTTTTCTTCTTCTATTAATTTTAAATAATTAATATAAGGCTTGCTTTTTTCTTTACTAAGAAGACCAAAAGAACTTAAAATTGCCCCTCCTGCTGCTAAAGATGCAACAGTATGAGAAAGTGCACTTACTTTAGCCATTTCATTTGCGGCCAAATTTGAAGCACTTTGAGCAAATTGCTGTAAGCTTGCACTTCCAACATTCCAAATTCCAGATGCCGGATTATAACTTAGACTTGTTCCAGAAATACTTTTAATAGCTCCAGCTAAAGCAGTATTAGCACTATGAAGTGCTGCTTGTTCAGAAGCAATAGAATTTTGCCACATAGAACTATTATTCAACATCGAATTTGCTAAATTTGAAACAGATGTAGCCTTTGCAGCTTGACTTAATAAAGAACTTAGTTCTGTTGACCCTAAAGCAACCGCAACACCAATAGCAGCAACACCAGTTGCTATTAGTATTTTCTTTTTATTTTTCTTTATCCATTGCCATGGTTTTTTCTCAACAACTTCATGTTTTTGATTAGGTTCCTGATTCTTTTCTAAAGGTTTCAAAACTTCTTCTGGTTCATTTATTTCTTCTTTTTTTACATCATCTTTTTCTTCTAAATTTATAGGTTCTAAAATCTCTTCTGGCTTAGGATTTTCCAAATTTTTATTTATACTTGCATCTTCTATATCTTCTAAAGGCTCTAAAGGTTCTAAAATCTCTTCTGGCTTAGGATTTTCCAGATTTTTATTTATATTTGAATCTACTATATCTTCTAAAGGCTCTAAAGGTTCTGGATCTAAAAAATCAACATCATCACTAAACTCTGGTAAAATTGTAATTTCTGGTTCCTCTAAATCTTCTACATGATTATCATCATTTACTGATATAGTATTATAGCTACTATTATTATTTACAGTTAAAATGCTAGTTCTTATTTCATCTTGCATTTCATCAGACAAATATTCTCTACTATCTTTAATTTCTTTTCTTCTTCGTTCAATTTCTTCATTTATTTCATTTTCTTCATGCTTATCACGTGCTTTAATATCTTGAAGTCTTTGAAGTTTATCTAAATTTTCTTTCATATTGTTATAAGCCTTAATTGTTTTTTGTAAGTCATTTAACTTTTCTGTATTTTCTTCAATAAACTTTACATCTTTAGGTTTATAATAATTATATTCAATTTCAGATACATCATTTTTATTAAAAGCAAGTTCCAATTCTTGTAAGTCTTTTTTTGCCCTGGTTAAATCTTCTATTAATTTTTTTTCATTCTCTTTTAAATTGTCTATAATCATTTAAGCCACCTCTTACTATAATTTATCATATTTTATAACCAAAAACAATAATAGATTCATTTTAAATGTCAAATAAAAAAAACTATTTTTTTAGTTTTTTTAATAGTTTATATCCTTTTAAAGCAATATTGTATCCTACATAAATGAAGGGATTAATAACATAATCAAATTCCCCGATTAATTCTATTATCTCGGGATTAAATCCTTTTTTTATTTCATATATTCCATAATAAGGTCCATTCTTATCCATATTTCCAGAAATTCCATAAAAGTTAACATACTTTTTATTATATTTAATAGCATCTTTAATATGCTCATTATAAAAAGCATACTTAGGGTTAAATTCTTTATAAATACTATTAGTACCACTCATAAATGTAATAGCTTCATCTCCAATAAATATTGACATTAAAGCTCCTATATTAATTTCTTTATTACTTTTTCTTAAGCTCTCAGCTTCTTCTAACTTTTTATTTAATTTATCAATCTTATTTTCTAATTCTAAATGATGTTTTTTAATTTTTTCTCCAATATTAATTTTTTTCATTTGATTATTTAAATTTTCCAATTCTTTTTTAGCATTATCCAAGGAATTCCAAATATAACTATAATAAAGATTAGTATCAATATAAGCAAGATATAAAGTAGTATAATCTTTCATTAAGGAAAATTGTCTTTTATAGTAACTAGAAGGTCTTACAATAAAATTCTTCATGCTGGCAGTATCTTGTAATAATTTAGTAAAAACTTCTATTTCATTTTCATCTATTTTTTTTACTCTTACACCCATATCAATAGTTTTCATAATATTTTTTTTAGTACTTTTAGTAAAAGTATCTAATGTATCATTATAAGTATCTTTTAGTTTAATACGGCATAACACCCTCGGTTGCAAACTTTCAAAATTTTCTGTAAAACCTAAATGTTTAAAACCTAATTTTTTAAAATTAAAGTATACATCTTTTCCACATTCATTAATTTTGTTACCTTCAGAATCTCTGGTAGCATAAATAACATTTGGATCTATCTTCAACATAAATCCATGACACTTTTTTATATAATCAATAACTTGTTTATTAAACTCTTTTAAAAGATTAAAATTATATACATCCAATAAATATCCACGAGGACTATAAAATAAACTTTGATTTAATGGAAGTTTTTTTTCTAAAAGCATTGTAACTGCAACTAACTTATTATTTTCATAACCTCCTAATAAATGGCTATTCCAACCAGTTGATTCTTTTAATATTCCCCACTGTGGTAATTGGTAAATTGAAATATAAGGAGATTTTAAAGCATAGTTAGTATAAGAATCTTTATCAATAATCTTAACTTCCATCATAACCTCCGCAAAAAGCGATAAACTTTTAATAATGGAGGTAATAATTTATATAAAAATTTATTATTTACTAAATCAAATTCTCCAATAAATTCAATATATTCATCACCAAATTTTCTTTTAAAATCATGAAGTTTTGCCAAATTTTTATAACTTGTATTAGGATCACCAGTAGTGCCAAACAAATCAAAAAATTCATATCCCTCGTTATAAGCATCTTTAATGGCTTCATAATAGCTTCTTACAACAGCAAAAGTTAAATTGGCTAGTTCATCACTTCCAATATATAAACTCCATGCACGTGTTTTAGTATAAGTACATATTAATGAACACACAACAACTTTTTCTTCTTTTATTTTTTTAAATACATCTAAATCTTTTTCACATTTTACAATTCTATTTTTTATATCAGCTTCTTTTTTCTTATTTACTTTAACTTCTTCATTTAATTTCTTTAATTCCTCTTCTAAGTCTTCTAATGATTTTTTTACATTTAAAGTAACATTAAAATATTTCATATTATTATCTTTAGACATCTCTTCACTAAAGATTTCATAATATTTTTCAGAATGAGGATCAAATCCATCTTTATTGCTATTACTTTGAATAAGTCTATAAAAATCTTTTACATTTACATTATTATCAATTTCTAAATTATAAGTATAACTTCTTTTAACAGACTTTAAAAATGATTTAGACATTTTATTTTCTATTTCTTCCCACGGTTTTTTCAAATTTATTCTAAAAGTATATCTTGGTTGATTTCCCTCATAAAGTTTATAAAACCCAGTATGTTTATAATCTAAAGATAACATAAAATCATAAAGTTTATAATTATTATCATTATCATCAACTTTTTTAGCATCAGCATCAATAGTTTGATACTTAATATCTGGATCAAATTTTATATATATGATTTTTTCTTCTTTCATATATTTTTTTAAACAATTAGTAAATTCTTTTATTAAATCATAATTATCATAATCTAAAATAAATCCTCGAGGTGCATAACCATAACTATAACCAAGCGGAGTCATTTTTAATAAAATTAAACAAGTAGCTACTAAATTTCCGTTTTCATCTTCCATACCAACATATCTAGGAATTTGATCTTTAGCTCTTTTGCAAAATTGTCCCCATTCATAACTTTGTAAAAAATGTGATTTTTTATGACAATTAGTAAAAGATTGATATTTACTTTTCTCTATATTATTTACAAATTTCATTTTTACCTCACTATACTAAGTTTAACATAAGACCTAAACAAAAGCTAGAATATAAAGTAGACATTTTAAAATATATTTAGTACAATTATAATGGTGATAGTTATGAACTTATTAATAATAATACTCATTCTTATAATTATTATAGGATCATTAGGAATAGTTTATACTATATTATATAACAATTTAGTAAGCTATAAAATAAAAATAGAAAAAGCTGAAGGTATTATTGATGAGAGTTTAAGACAAAAATATGACCTTATTGTAAAATTAAATATACCAATTAAAAAAGTAACAAATAAAAAGGATTATTTAAAAGAATATATAGAATTAAAAAATAAAAGGATTACTAATTATGAAATGGATCGTAAACTAACTGAAGCTTATAATATAGTTTTAGAATTAAAATCAGATTATGAAGAATTAAATACTAAAGATTTTAATAAAGATATTAAAGAAATAGAAAAAATTAATGAAACATTAATTTCTTGTAAAACATATTATAACAACAACACAAATGAGCTAAATAAAATTATTAGAAAATTCCCAAGTAACATAATTGCTAAAATTCATGGCTATAAAATTAAACCTTTCTTTGACGGCAAAAATATGCAAGATGCTGTAATCGATGATTTTAAACTTTAAATCCATCATTAATCAAGATGGATTTTATTTATTATTAAATTTACATCAGAAATAACTACATTAGATGTATTTGCATCACCTAAAATACCAGCCATTACTTGTAAAGTAGTTTCTTTTTCGAAACGAAATAAAATGAACTGACAAAAATGCATTTGCTTGCCATCACCAGGAGAAAGCATAAAAGATAAATCTTTTATAACTGCATTAGAATCATCTTTTAAATAAAAAATTCCTCCATGTGAATCATCAGCTTTTTCTATTGCTCCAGAAAATTCAATTCTATAAACACCTGGCAAAACAACAACATCTGTATTATTTTGTATAAAAATATATTCACTATTATTTGGAATAAACCATGGATCTTGTAAAGTCATTACTCCCGAATGTCTTGCTTCTTGGTATGAAGTAAATAGCATCTCTTCACTAGATGATGTTGCAACTGGCCCTACAGGACCTTGTGCACCAGGCATTCCATCTTTCCCTGACTCACCAGGCAATCCTTGATCTCCTTTTTCTCCTTTTAAAGAACCAGCATTTTTCCAATTATTTAACTCATCACTCCATATATATAGATTCATTCCTACTAAATAATTTTCATTTTTTGTTCCAGTAGGATGATTTTTTAAAAATTCATCTTCAGTATCATAAGTATCTAATATGCTTAATCCTTCACCACTTGGACCTGTTGGACCAGTCGGACCAATTATACTACATCCAAAACCCAAATCAAGAAGTTCTTTGCGTAATTTTTGTTGTTCTTTAATTTTATTACATAAATCTCCCACAAAATCACCTAATATAGTATATGAAAAGAAAATAAAAAGGTTATTAGACTTTTGTCATTACAACTTGTCCACTTACTACATAAATTATATTGAAAGGAGAAAAAATGAATAACAATATTAAAAGAGCAAAACAAATAATTGATTGTTATAATAAAGAAAATCCCAATACAACTTTTACTTGTTTTGGCCCAACTGGTCCAACAGGTCCAACAGGACCACAAGGCCCCGCTAGTATCGCTGTAGGAGTAACTACTACTACTGATCCTGGTACTAATGCTAGTGTTACTAATGTAGGTACTGATGATAACGTTATTTTAAACTTCAACATTCCTAGAGGAGAAACAGGTCCAATTGGTCCTCAAGGAATACCTGGAACAGAGGGCCCAACAGGACCAGCAGGACCACAAGGTCTTCAAGGTCTTCAAGGAATACAGGGACCAACAGGACCAACAGGTCCAGCAGGACCTACCGCTATTGAAACTTATGGTCGTAAATACAATACTAGTACAGACAATATTTCTTTAGAAACTAATATTGCTCAAAATATTCCACTTGGTAATAATGGTCCTACTAACAAAATTACTACTGCTACACAAAATAAACTTACAATAGCGGAAAATGGAGTTTATTTAGTAGAATATGGTTTTTCTGGAAGTTCAAGTACTAATGCTACATTAACTGTTGAAGTAAAACAAAATGCTAATGCTATAGGTAGTACTTCAATTGTTAAAACTGTAACCGCTAATAACAATACAGACTTTAACAGTAGTACTATTAATTCATTTGCTGTTGGTGATGAAATAGGATTAAGTATTAAGTCTTCTACAGCCGCTACAATAACACCTGCTAATGGTACTAATGCTTATTTGAATATTATTAGAATATCTTAAGAAAAAGCATCTCTTCGGAGGTGTTTTTTTAACAAAGCCACTTTAAAGTGCTATAATTTAACCAGTTGTGAAACAATGGGGGTTGCAGAATAACTAAATAAGCATAATAGTAATCTCATTGTATCTACAATGAGATTTTTTTGAAATTTAGGAGGGTAATTATGGAAATAAATAAAAAAAATTTTTGAAAACTTTTTTGCTGAGGCAAAAATTAATTTAACTCGAGAAAAAAAATTTTTATACAATTTAACAAATCTAATTTGTAATACATCTGTTAATAGTATAATGAATTTATCAGAAAAACAAACTTTTGTATTAAGAAAGAGCTTAGGTGTTTTTGATGATGGTATAATACAAAGTTTAAGATTAATAGGTGAAAACTTGGATGAACCTAAAAGTATTGAAGCAATTAGGATGATACTAAAAAAAGTTACAGAATGACTTTAGTCTATATTCATAGAATGATTTCAGCAGAGAAAAGTAAAATATGCGAAGAACATATAGTATTTATTTAGACCAATCAATCGGTACAAGCCCATTTTTTAATAAAAAATCATTAGTTTTTGAAAAAGGTTTACTACCAAAAAAACCAGAATAAGCAGAAAAAGGAGAAGGATGAGGACTAGTAATTATATAATGATGTGGGTTAGTAATAAACTTAGCTTTCTCTTTAGCAAAATTACCCCATAATATAAAGACTACTGGCGTATCTTTCATATTTAAAGTTTTAATAATATAATCCGTTAAAAGTTCCCATCCCATATTACGATGACTTGCAGCCTTATCCTTTTCAACAGTTAAAACAGCATTGAGAAGTAAAACACCTTGTTTAGCCCAATTTGTTAAATCTCCATTATCTTTAGGATTAATATTTAAATCAGAATATAATTCCTTATATATATTTTGAAGAGAAGGAGGTACTTTTACTCCTTGCTGAACAGAAAAAGACAAACCATGAGCTTCTCCTTCACCATGATAAGGATCTTGTCCAACGATAACAACTTTCGTATTTTCATAACTAGTTAATTTTAAGGCATTAAAAATATAATTTTTCGGAGGAAATATAGTTTTAGTATCATACTCATGCATAATTTTTTGATAAAATCTTTGAAATCCTTGACTATTCCAAATAATACTTAACTTTTCATCCCAATCATTTCCAATCATTTTAAAGCCTCCTTACAAGCATATAAAATATCTTCAAAATTATTTGCAGCAATTAAAAATCTACTTGTATGACAAAAACGTAAATAAGGTGGTAACTTATGTAACCATGCTTCTGGAAACTCTTTTTTAAGATCTTTTGTATCTGAATTTTTAGGAATTCCTTGAGCACAATATCCACCACGATGAGATGGGTATATGACATAAATTGCTTCAGTTTCAGGTAAATAATCTTGAAAATATAAATGCTCATTTAAAATGATAATTCTTTTATCAGCAGATTCTTCATAACATTTTTTAAGTTTTTTTAAATCTTTCAAATGATTTTTCTCTTTTAAAATCATTCTTTCTAATATAACTTTAGCAAATTTAACAGCTTCAAAAAATTCAAAATCGCCATCATCCGTTTTAAGAATTGGATTTAAAACATCAATTGCTAAAGCTAACGCATTATAACTTCCTGTATTATCTGATAAGTCTAAACTCTCAATTAACTTTTTATCAATTTTTTTATAAACGTATTCACCGTATAATGAAGGAGCAAATTCTCTCCATAGCTTACCAAAAGCTGCAAAAGGAATTCCATTTTCTCTTTTTTCATTATCAACTGAATGATGATCAAACTTTCCAAGCCCAATATCAAATACAATTCCATCAAAGTTTTCAGGTACACTATTTACCCTTTTAATTTCAATATCTGGATTAATTATTTTTAAAAAAGCTGCCCCAAAAACATCATCAGCATGAAATTTAGCTGCATGAGTCAAAGCAACCTTACATTTTTTTACATCTTCTATTTTCACTATTACCTCACTTATGATAACTTTCATTATTATTTATTTTACAAGATCTATATATTTGTTCTAATAAAATTCCACGAAACAAGCCATGAGGAAAAGTCATTTTAGAAAAACTAATTAATTCATTACAGCAATCTTTAATTTCATCATTAAGTCCAAGAGAAGCTCCGATAATAAAAGTAATATTACTATTTTGAGGTAATATATTAGAAATTTTTTGAGCAAATTCTAAACTTGTATAAGATTTTCCTCCTAAATCAAGACCAATATTATAATCACTTTTTTTAATATTTTGAAGTAGCATAGCTACTTCTTTTTCATATATATTATTGTCTTTAAGTTCCACAATTTCTAATTTAATATACTTATTTATTCTCTTTTGATAATCCTTAATTAATTCATCTAAATAACTCTCTTTTATTTTTCCTACACAAAGTATTTTTATCATATTTCAATTACATCCGTTCTTTCATTCTGTCTAGCACAAATAATATCATCAAAATCTATTCCATATTCTTTAAATGTATCATGTATAGTATTTAAAGCTACTTCTTCCAAATTATTTGTTTCACTAAGATGGATTAAAACAATCTTCTTAGTTTTATCTCCAATTAACTTTGTAAGATAAAAAGAAGCAGCTTTATTAGATAAATGTCCTTCATCTGATAATACTCTTTTTTTTAACCATGCTGGATATGGTCCATGTGTTAAAAGTTCAATGTCATGGTTACTTTCAAATAAATAAACATCAAGATTATTTAAATATTTAAAATTTTTAGAATTTATGTATCCTGTGTCAGTTACATAACCAATCTTCTTATTTGCAAATTCAATAACAAAATTCCTAGAATCCGGAGCATCATGACTAGATTTAAAGGATTTAATCATTATACCATCTAGATTTATTTCATCTTCAAGAACAATGATATGTTTATAATCCTTTACATCTTCAATTGAATAAAATAATTTTTGACTTACAACTAAAGCTGCTCCAGTTTTAGAAAGTAGGGTTTTTAAGGCCGTTGTATGATCACTATGATTATGACTTATTATCACATAATCTATATCCTTAATATTAACATCTATACTTTTTAAAGCTTCACTAATATATTTATAATTACGTCCTGCATCAAGTAAAAACTTTTTATTATTTGCCTCTAAAAACGTTACATTTCCTTTAGAGCCACTTGACAATACTGCTACTTTCATTATCGCAACCTTATATAATTTAATGGATTTTGGAAAGAATAGCTTCCATGGAATGGCCATCCGATAGAAACACCAAAATGCAAGTGAACTCCAAATGCTAAACCAGTTTCACCCATTTCTCCTATTTGCATTCCTTTAGTTACAGTTTGCCCCTCTTTTACTAATGCCTGATATAAATGAGCATATTGTGTATAAATATTATTATCATGTGCAATAATTATATAATTTCCATCTGTGCTACGATAGCTTACTTCAACAACAGTACCATCACCAACAGCATAAACCGGTGATCTAAATCCTGTCCCAGAAATATCAATACCTGAATGCATTTTATGGCCACGCCATCCAAATGGACTAGTAAGCATAAACGGATAATTTGTTGGATAACCCCATCCAGTCGTAGCAACATAACTACCACTTACACCAGAATATCTTCTTCCAACAGTAACCTCTTGTTTAACCATTTCTCTAATAAGCTCACTTTTTTCAGTCTTAACTTCACTTGAAGCATTACCATTAACAACTTCATAAGAATAATGAACAAGTGTAAGCTCATTAACTCCAGCTTTAGTAATTTCTTTATAAGTATAATCTTTCGTATTATCAACAACGGTTTCTGTTATAAATGGAGTTTCATTTTCATCTATTTTGTAAACATTATATGATAAGGTAACAACTGGATTTATTAAAGTAACATTTACTGTACTTCCAACAGATAGCATAGCATTTTCACTTTTATACTTAGGATTAGCTATTAAAAATTCTTGAGAATTTATATGATTATCTTCACTTATACTAGCTATAGTATCCCCAGTTTTAACGACATAAGTATCCATCTGTGCATCAGGACCAAATATTAAATATTGACTTAATGATTCAGCATCTTTATATATTTTATCATCAACACTTATATAACCCTCTTTAATAGTAATAGTTTCATCAAAATACATATTACTTATAACAGAACCTATTTCAGTAATACTTCTATTGCCTTTATTATATTCTTCTAACTGTTCTTCAGTAATAAATGATAATACAAATTTTCTTATTGCTTCATTAAATATTTCTTCATCCAAAACATTTATAACAATATTTTCTTTAGTTTTATCATTAGGCTTTATCGTAACAATATACCCTTTAATAGTAAAATTATCAGCATTTTCTATTTTTTTATATATTTCATCTACACTCGTAAAATTATCATCAAACGTCTTAGTTTTAACAATATCTAAACCAGCAGGTGGATAAACATAACTAACATCATATTCATCTTTAATATTTTGTTGCTCATTATTAATTAAACTATAAAGTTCATCTTTATTTTTAATTAAACCAATTACTTTACCATCAAGATACACTTGAAAAGCATCTGTTGCATCAGTATAAGCATAAGAATAATTATTATTCAACAAATAAATTATTAGAATTGATACAGCAATTATAGCTGTTATTAATTTACCTTTATTATTCATTTTCTAAAACATTTCCTTTTAATTGACTTTTAAAACTACTCATATTAAGTTCAAATAAAAGATTTACTGTTCCTAAGCCTCCTTTTCTGTGCTTAGCTATTATTAATTCTGCTGGCACTATTTTTTGATTAAAATCTTTAGCTTTTTCATAATAGTCTTTTCTATTTATAAATAAAACCATATCCGCATCTTGTTCCAAAGAACCAGATTCACGTAAATCTGCAAGCATAGGTTGATTGCTTTCTCTTTTTTCGGCACTTCTGGATAATTGAGATAATGCTATAACTGGAACATTTAATTCAAGTGCCATTGTTTTTAAAGATCTTGATATTTCTGATACTTCCACTTGTCTAGATTCAACTCTCCTTGAACCAGAACTTACTAATTGAAGATAATCTATTACAACAAGACCTAACCCATTTTCACTATTAGCAAGTCTACGACATTTAGCCCTTATTTCTTGGGCAGTTACACCAGCATTGTCTTCAATAAAAATATTAGTATCTGATAGTTGAGATAATGCTTCATTATATCTTTTCCAATCTTTTTCTTGCATATTACCAGTTTGTAATTTATAAGCATCTATTTGACCAATTGAAGATATCATACGATTAATAAGCATTTCTGCTGACATTTCTAAGTTAAATACTGCAACTGCCTTTTTAGTATGAGTAGCAGCATAAGATGCCATATTTAATGCAAGAGCAGTTTTTCCCATTCCAGGACGAGCTGCTAAAATAATCATTTCACCGCCTTGCAATCCTGTTGTTATTTTATCAAAATCTGGAAATCCTGTTTCTATACCAGTAATACTTTTTTTATTCTTTGCAAGTTCTTCTAATTTTGCTTGGGCTCTTCTTAAAATTTCTTGAATTGGAACAAAATCTCCAACACTTCTAGCCCTAACAACATTAAGAATATTTTTCTCTGCATTGTCAAGCAATGAATTAACATCTTCATCATCATAAGTTTTAGTTATAATTTCACTAGCTGTATCAATTAAATTTCTTCTTATTGCATAATCTTTTACAATTTTAATATAAAAATCCAAATTAGAACTTGTAACAACAGAGTCAATAACCTCAGCAATATAATCAAGCCCTACGGCATTTAATTTTTTATCTTTATCAAGTTCATCTTTAATAGTTGTTATGTCAATCGGAGTCTTACTCTCATGTAAGCTTTTTATTGCATTAAAAATATATCTGTTTTTTTCATCAAAAAACATATCAGCAGTTACTTCTTCAACAATTTTAGATACTTCATTATTATTTAAAAAAGCAACCCCCAAAACACTCATTTCAGCATCTTTATTCTGAGGCATAACTCTTGCCATAAAAACCTCCTATTTTACTAATTCTACATTTATATTAAAAACAACTTTCTTATGTAACTCGATTGTTACTCTTGTAACACCTAAACTACTTATAGCAACATCTGTTTTTATACATTTTTTATCTATTTTATAACCCATTTCTTTTAATTTATCACTTATTTGTTTATTTGATATTGTACCAAACACACGATCTTGAGCACCAGTTTTAACCTTAAATGTTATAGTTTTATTTTCTAATTTTTTCTTTATATCATTTAAACTATCAACCAAAGCAGCCTCTTCTTTTTCTCTATTATCTAATTCATTTTGTAGTATTTCTCCACTTCTTTTAGTAAAGGGAACAGCTAGATTATTTTTAATTAAATAATTATTAGCATAACCATCACTAACATTTATAACAGCATCTTTTTTTCCTTTACCTTTTACATCACTTAATAAAATTACTTTCATAAATGCCTCCTTAAATACAATTTATTATATCATAATTAGAATCTAAAATAAATGAAAGGATTATAACTTGAAGCCAAAATACATATAATACTAATTATAAATAAAATTATTAAACCAATATCTCTAACATTTTCATTTTTAGTAAATATATTTTTTAAAAGAGGTGTAGATGCAATAACACCTATAACAAAAATAATTATTGTTCTTACTTTAAATATTTGTAAATGGAAAAATATATTTATATTACCTAAACCATTAAATCCAAATAAAGATATAAAAGCTGTTTTAAGTAAATTCATATCAGTAAAATAAAATATTATAAAACTAATGACTACTAAACTCATAGTATAAAAATGTTGCCAAAAATTAGGAAGTTTTTTTAATATATCTTTTAAAGCAAATTTTTCTATGATTAAAATAACAAAGAAATATAAGCCCCACAAAACAAAATTCCAACTAGCACCATGCCATAATCCTGTTAAAAACCAAACTATGAAAATATTAAAAATATTTCTTAATTTACTAACCTTATTTCCACCTAAAGGAATATAAACATAATCTCTAAAAAAACTAGATAAAGATATATGCCATCTACGCCAATAATCTGTTATGCTTTTGGAAATAAAAGGATAGTTGAAGTTTTCTAAAAAATGAAATCCCAACATTCTTCCTAAACCTATAGCCATATCACTATAACCAGAAAAATCAAAATAAATTTGTAAAGTATAACAAATTCCACCTATAAGCATGCCTAAAAAACCAATTTCAGTTAAATTGTATCCAAACAAAGTATCAGCTACATAAGCCATTTCATTAGCTATAATTGCTTTTTTAGATAGTCCTACTATAAATCTTCTAATACCAGATGAAAAATCCTTAATACATTCTTTTCTATCACTTAATTCTTCATTTACTGTACTATATCTAACTATAGGGCCAGCTATAAGCTGAGGAAATGCACTAATATAACATCCTAAATTAATAATACTTTTTTGAACATCTACTTCTTTTTTATAAACATCAATAACATAAGTTAAAATTTGAAAAGTATAAAAACTAATTCCAATTGGTAAACTTAAACTTAAAAACTTTAAATTTAAATGAAATATATTATTAATATTTGCTAAGAAAAAATTAGAATATTTAAATAAAAACAATAAACCAATATTAAATATAATATCTATTACTAAATACATTTTTCTTTTAGAACTTTTATCCATCAAAATAGCAATAAAATAATTAATTACTATTGATAAAATCATAAGAAGTACATATATAGGTTCGCCATAACCATAAAAGAAAAGAGAAAATAATAACAATACTAAATTACGGTTTTTCCTTTTTTTAGGAATAAAATAACAAAGTAAAAACAAAGGTAAAAAACCAAATAAGAATATTAAGCTAGAAAAAACCATTATTTAACTCTCCCTTCAAAGTTATAGTTATATTGATCAAATAAAGTTGATCCACCATCATATAAAAATAAAACTTTATTAATATTATTTTTAGTTACATATTTTATTAAATCAAAATTATTATTTTTATATTCATCATAGCGTAGATTTACTACATGAGTTTTATTAAAAGAAGATGCAATTAAATAATCTATTTGCCAGCTATAAGAATCACCAACAATAAGTAAGTTATCTTTAGTATCATCATTATAATCATAAACAACATTTCCATATTGGCCATTAAAATAAGAAACATAATAATCATAATATTTATAGCTACGATCAAAACGTATTTCACGTGGCTTAAATAATTCATCTTTTTCTTTGCCATTTAATGAAACATTATAATTTAAATCTAAATCTATATCACTTATATAATCAAATATTAAATCATTTAAAGCTGTTTTAGCTAAAGAACCATAATATTTTCTTTCTTTATGTTCAGTAATATTTAAATTATCTACTTTTGAAATATTTAGCATATCAGTAATATCTTCGTATCCTTTAAGGGCTCCATTTATAGTCCAGTGATGATCCGTTTTATAAAAATATTTTTTATAATTATCTATTGTATCAACATTCATTACTTTTACTTTAATATTTTCATTTAATTTGTTTACAAATTCTTCAGTATATTTAGATAAATTATTCGTTTTTAATGTGGTAAATTCATATCTAGTAGGTATATAAATATATAAGTCTATACCTTTTTTACTTAATTCATTAAAAAAATCAACTTGTCTATTTAATCTTTCTTCTAAATCTTTATCAGAATATTTATTCTCTAAAAAATAAAATTCATTATTCTTATCATAAAAAACATATTCACCATCACTATTAGTTCTAATAGGTACTTCATTAAAAACTAATTTATTAGTATAAAAATTAAAATTTTGATAAAATGTATTCAAGGTTTGATAAAAAGGAAAATAATTTGTTATTCTATTTTCGACAGCATTTTCTATTCTTCCAATTTTATTATTAATCTTATCCACAAAATTTTTTTCAGTTTTTGCATTATAACTTACCCAGTTATCTTTATTTACCTCTAAATGTTGAACTTTGCTTATGGCAAAATTAATTGGCAAAGCTAAAAAAACTCCAAAAACTACAAACAAAAAAACTTCAATAATTATTTTATCTCTTTTCATATATTTCTCCTATATAATTTTAACAAAATAATTTATTAAAGTCTATATTTGCTTATTTTTTCTATTCAAAGATAACTGAGGTGATACTGATAATAATTCTTCTTTACTAATTCCAAAATATTTTACAAATTGATTGTTTCCTATAAAAAGTAATCTATAATTATCATCAGTAATATTTATTTTTATTTCTTTCGTTAAATAGTTATATCTTGCATAATTCAATTTCGTACTTTGCATAAGCTGTCTAGCTTCTTTTAGCACAACAAACTTTAAATTAGTTTCCTCATAAAAATTTAATTTTTGCCAAATAGCATCAGTACTAAACCCTAAAATGCCAGAAAACTGCACAATTATATCAATTATTTCATTCATAGAATAACCAAACTGAAGAAAAATATCTATTTTTAAAGAAATATTATCTTCACTTAAACTAAAAATATTTGGAAAATCAATAATTATTTTTTTTATATCAATAGTATTTACTCCCAAATTTTCAAAATATTTTATCTTTTGCTCCAAGTTACTCTCAGATAAACAAAATAAATTAGAAGATTTGGTAGTAATTTTTCTTACATCTTGTTTTGTAAATCCCATATTTTCAAAATAGCTAAACTTATCATTTAAATAACTTTCACTAAGTCCATACAAAGATGGTAAATTTTTTGTCATTTTTATTATATCTTCATTTGAATAATTTAAACTTTTAAAATATAAAAATTTATTTTTAATACTCTCTGTTTTAAGTCCCAATATCAACGGATATTTTATTATAATTTTAAAAACATCGTCGTTATATCCTAATTTTTTTAAAAATTCAATTTTTTGATTTATGACCTTAATATTGTAACCAAGTATGCAAGGAAAATTCTTGACAATATTTAATACATTTTTTCTAGAAAAACCGAAGCTATATAAATTATTTAATTTAATTAGAATATTATTCGAACTAAGAGTTATAGAAGTCGGAAAAGATATAATAATCTTTCTAGAATCCTCATTTGTATATCCTAGAGAAAGAAAAAAATCAAAACAATCTACAAATCTTTGTTCTAAAGAATTAATATTCATATTGTAAATTGGATAAGTATTCATTATAGAATTATAATCATTTTGAGAAAATCCATATTTTAAAAAAAGTTCATTTAACATTTACTATTCCCCCTTGAAGTAAAAAAACAAGATTTCTCTTGTTTATTTAACGTATGGTATTAAAGCCATAAATCTTGCATATTTAATTTGTTCAGCAATATGTCTTTGATGTTTTGCACATGCGCCAGTCATTCTTCTAGGTAATATTTTACCTTTATCATTTATGTATTTATTCATTATCATAACATCTTTATAATCTACACTTTTTCCAGCACACATTTGACATATTTTTTTCTTTTTACGATAAAATTCTGCCATTATATATCCTCCTTTTTAAAATGGTAAATCATCACTACTTAAAGTAAATTCATCTCCAAAATCTTTATAAGGATCTTCACTAATATCAGTTGTTTCAATATTATTTGCTGTAGGTTCAGGGCTATAAGCTGAAGTATTATTACTTGATGCAAAATTTGTATTTCCAGCATCAGTTCTACTACCTAAAAATTCAAAATTGTCAACAATTACGTCTGTAGTATATCTTTTACTACCATCTTGAGCATCATAACTACTATTTCTAATTCTACCTTGAACTAAAACCAATTGTCCTTTGTGACAATATTTATTAATAGTTTGTGCACTACGATTAAAAGCTACACAATTTATAAACTCAGTTTCTCTTTCACCATCACGGCTAACAAAATCGCTTTGACAAGCTAGTGAAAATCTAGAAATTTCCATATTATTTTGAGTCATTCTTGATTCTGGATCTCTTGTAAAACGTCCAGTTAAAATTACTTTGTTCATTCCTATTCTCCTTCTACTTTAATGATTAAATGTCTTAAAACATCTTCATTAATAGAAACTTTACGATCAAATTCAGAAATTGTTTCATGATCAGCTTCAACAGTCATAACATAGTAATATCCACTAACTTCTTTCTTAATAGGATAAGCTAATTTCTTTCTACCCATTTCTTTGAATTCGATAACCTTAGATGGTTTTTTGTTTATAAGTTTTTGTAAATCTTCACTAGTTTTTTTAATTTTATCTTCTTCCATAGTAGACTTAACTATAAACATAATTTCATATTTAGTCATCAATTTCACCTCCTTACGGTCTTTTCGGCTTCTAAACGAAGCAAGGAGTAATTTCTTTACTCGCAAGTATTATAACAAAAATATATTCAAACATCAAGATTAAAATACTATCTACTTTAAAAAAATCTACGTTATTTCGTAGAATTTTTCTTGCTTTTTTTCTCAGCTTTTTCCTTAATAGTTTCTTTTTTTTCTTCTATAATAGTTACATCTTCAGATTCAACATCAATTACTTTAGTACCAGCTAATAAATCATGAAGTCCTCTATTATCTTTTCTTAAAACCATCATGATAATTAAGATCATGTATATTGTTGATTGAAGCATATTTACTATATAAGTAAAGTAATAAAAGTTTGATCCCTTAAGAATATAAACCGCAATCATATTTATAACTGTAAAAAATATATTATTTAAAATTAATGTTCTAAGAAAATAGTTTCCAAAATTTAATTTTTTGCCATTATTACTTACAACTTTAATTTTTAAAACTTTTTTACCAACGGTTTGACCATTCATAACCATTTGTAGAATTCCAAAATAACCAACTAAAGAAATAACACTAATAATATTACTTACCACACGATATTTATATATATCATAATTTAACTCAATTATTCTATCTTTATAATCTACACTGTTTTCATTTTGAGCATCAGAAACAATATCTAAATACTCATTATATGATTTTTCGTAATCTTTTTTATAAGGATCAATTCGTGGTATCATTGATATAGCACTAACGACAACAGTTACTATTAAAATATCAATTATATAAGCCACGATTCTTTTTAAACATGTATCCATAAATCTCCTAATCTTTATTATTATTAAATAACTCTAATATTTGTAAAAATATATTAATAAAATCCAAATAAAGTTGTAAAGCTCCATAAATAGCTAAATTATCTGCAGGTAAATTAGTATCACTTAAAGCCTTTATTTTTTGAACATCATAAGCAGTTACTCCTAAAAATAGGATTAAACAAACAACAGATAAAACAATATCTAAAACTGTATTACCCATAAAAACATTAATTACAGATAATATAATTACTCCAAGTATTCCAATTAAAAAATAAAAGCCTATTTTAGTTAAATCCACCTTTGTATTATAACCTATACAAGCCATAACTCCAAAAATAACTGCACCAAGCAAGAAAACAATTAAAATTGAAGTTAGTTCATAATAAACAAATATTGATGAAAAAGTAAGTCCACTTACAAACGAATATAATATAAAACATACTTTTGCTGAAGTAGGACTCATTTTCATTACTCTAGCAGATAAAACAATAACCAAAATAAATTCTAAAACTATAAATACCCAAAAAGCATTTCCAAATACATTAGATAACATATTAGCATTTTGAGCAACAGCATATCCAGTAACAAACGTTACTAATAAGCCAATACACATCCATACAAATGAATTACTTATAACTTTATTACCTTCCATATTCACTCTCCTTTATTAAACATTAAATCGGAAATAACAAATATCTCCATCATTAATTATATACTCTTTTCCTTCAATTCGCAACTTACCGGCATCACGAACATTTTTTTCAGAGCCAAGAACTTCTAAATCAGTAAAACTCATTACTTCTGCTCTTATAAAACCTCTCATAATATCACTATGAATTAATCCAGCACATGCTGGAGCTTTCATACCCTTTTTAAAAGTCCAAGCTCTAACTTCATCCGGACCTGCAGTAAAAAATGTAGCTAATCCAAGAAGATCATAAGTTGCAAATATTAATTTATCCAAACCACTATTTTTAATGCCTACTTCTTCTAAAAACATTTTCTTTTCTTCATCTTCCAAACCTGCTAAATCTGCTTCAAGCTTTGAGCACATAACGATAACTCCAGCTCCTTCACTATTAGCATAATCTTTTACTTTTTTAGAATATTCATTATCACCAACAGCAACATCATCTTCTTCTACATTAGCAACATAAATAATTGGTTTAAGAGTTAAAAAACTAAAGTTTTTAATAATTTTTAATTCGTCTTTATCAAAACTAAGTCTTCTAAGTGGAACATTTGCTTCTAAAGATTTTTGACATTTTTTTAAAACATTTAATTCAGCTAAAGCTTCTTTATCTTTTGTTGTAATTGCTTTTTTTTCAATTTTTTCAATTCTATTAGAAACAACATCTAAATCAGCTAATACAAGTTCAATGTTAATAACTTCAATATCACTAACAGGATCCACTTTACCAGTAACATGCGTTACATTTGGATCATTAAAACATCTAACAACTTCAACTATAGCATCACACTCTCTTATATGTGATAGAAACTTATTCCCAAGTCCTTCACCATGAGATGCCCCAGCTACTAAACCAGCAATATCTGTAAATTCAAATGTTGTTGGAACTACACTTTTAGGATTATACATATTTTTTAAATAATCAATTCTTTTATCTGGAACAAATACTATTCCAACATTTGGTTCTATAGTAGCAAATGGATAATTTGCTGCTAAAATATTTTGCTTTGTAATAGCATTAAATAATGTTGATTTTCCAACATTTGGAAGGCCAACTATGCCTGCTTTTAAACTCATATAATATCCCCCTATAATCCAACACCGGTACCAATACCAAGTGGAAATTTAATTATATACCAAATAATTATAAATAATAAATAAATTAAAGCTGTAATTATAGCATAAGGTAGCTGATAACTAATTGCTTCTTTCAAAGTAATAGGTTTATTACTTTGATTATAATTTTCTAAATAAGCTAAATAAACTACAAAATAAGCAAATACTGGAGTTAAACCAATCGCAACAGAACTTCCAAGTCTAAATACTAATTGACAAAATTCCGGCGCAATACCAACATTCATTAAAGTAGGAATTACACCTGAAACAATATCATAACTATATAAAACATTTGGAAGAAACAGAGAAATAATTATTGAACTTGCAAATAATAAAAGCACTAAGGGAAGTCCAGCAAATGAAGAATTCTCTAAAACATTTGTAAGTGCACCAGCGACCACATTTCCAATATTAGAACGTTTAAAAATATTTATAAACGTAGCAGATGCAAAAATCATAACAAGAATTTTACCAATACCATTTAAAGAATATCCAAGTGAATCAACAAATTCTTTATTATTATTTATTGTTTTGGCTCCAATTCCATAAAATAAACCAAGTAATACAAATAATAAAGCCACAACAAAGACAAAGCCATTACTAAAAAATGAATTGTAACTAAATAGTTTGTCTATATATAAAGTTTGATTATAATCCAATAAATTACCTGAAAAAGGAAGTCCCGGAATAATATTATAAATAAATATAAGCATATAAATTAATCCAGCACCTAAAGAAAATAACAAGCCTCTTTTTTGTCTATTAGTTAAAAGAAGTTCATCTACATTTTCTTCTTCCATAAATTCATATTTTGGAATCTTCTTAGCTATATAAGATTCAGTAATATTTGTTATCACGAGAGCCATAATAATAATTAATATAAACATAACAAGGATAAATCCCCAGCTTGAAATAGTATAATTATTAGCTAATATGTATGCATTATTTAATGACATTGTAATTAAACTTGAGTCATAACTAGTTATAAATAAACTAAGTCCACTACCACATGTTAAAGCTGCAAATGCAGATATTATCCCAATCATTGGGCTTCTTTTACCATATAAAAATAATAGAGCCCCTAAAGGAACTAAAATAATATAAGATAAATCACCTACTAAACTAGATAAAATGCACAAAAGCACATATACAAATGTAACAGTGTACTTTTTAGCTTTTTTAGTCATTAAGGTAATAATAGTTTTTAAAAAACCACTTTTAACCATTACTCCAATTCCTAAAAGAATAATTATTAAATGAATAAGAACCGCATAATTTGCAAAATTTTTAACCGTTGTAGTAAAAATATATTTTAATCCACTTAAACTAAATAAAGAATTAATAGCTTCCGTTGTAACTTGAAAATCACCAGTTATTGTAGAAACTTTATTAAATGTTGCTTGAACATTAAAAAAACGTAATATACCACTTAATACTATAGTAACAAAAGATAATATTAAGATGGTCATAACTGGATGTAAACCAATTTTTTCTTTAGTTCGAAGTTTTTTCATTTACTATCACCTTTTTTAATTTTTTCATAAATTCTAATCTATCCATCATTATTTCTCGACCGCAATTTTTACATTTAATTTTTATATCAGCACCATTTCTAGTTATAATCCATAAATTCGTCCCACAAGCATGAGGTTTTTTCATAATTACATCATCATTTAAGTTAAAATTCTTTTCCATTATTCATCCTCTACTTTAAGATTCATTTTATTAAGTAAATCTTCTAGTTCATCAACACCATCAAAATATATTTCAATTTTCTTCTTACTTACACGTACCTTTGTATTTAAGCTATCCATTATAATGTTTTCATACATACGATACTTATGATCATAACTTTTCTTACTCTTAGCAATATCATTATTATTAATTTTTACTTCTTGACTTATTTTTTCCAAATCATGAACACTTAAATTATCTGTAATAACTTTTTTAGCTAAATCAGTAACTTTTTCTTCGTCATCCATCTTAGATAATACTCTTGCATGCGACATACTTAAACTATTTTTTTCAACTAATCTTTTAACTTCTTCAGGTAGCTTTAAAATGCCTAACATATTAGTAACATAAGTTCTACTTTTACCAAATTTTGTAGCAAACTCTTCTTGAGTATATCCCCGTAATTTAATTATATTACTAATACTTGTAGCTTCATCTATAGGATTTAAATCTTCTCTTTGGATATTTTCTATTAAAGCAATTTCCATCATTTCTTGGTCATCAAAATCTTTAATAATAGCGGGAATCTTTTTTAATCCAGCAATTTTAGCAGCTTTTGTTCTTCTTTCACCAGCTATTAGCTCATATCCTTTAATGCTTTTTTTGACAATAACAGGTTGTACAACACCATATTCTTCTATTGACTTTGCAAGTTCATTTAAAGTATTTGTATCAAACGTTTTACGAGGTTGATATGGATTACTTCTTATATCATCAATATTAATTTCTGTTACATCATTTTTATTTTCTTCTTGAATTTTTTCTTCAAAATTGTCAAAATCTATCACTGTATTTGAAAATAGTTGTTCAAGACCTTTTCCTAAAGCTTTCTTTTTATTCTCCATCTCTACTGATCACTTCCTTTGCTAAATTAGCATAAGCCTCCGTAGCTCTGCTAGTAGGATCATATTCATTTATAGGTTTACCATGACTTGGTGCTTCAACTAATCTTACTAATCTAGGAATTATTGTATTAAATACTTTATCTTTAAAATATTTTCTAATTTCTTCAATAACTTCTAATCCAATATTAGTTCTTCCATCTAACATAGTTAAAAGTACTCCTTCAATTCTAAGATCTGGATTCATACTTCCTTGAACCATAATTATCGAATTTAAAAGTTGAGTTATACCCTCTAGAGCAAAAAACTCACATTGAACAGGAATAATAACTGAATCGCTAGCCACTAAAGCATTCATAGTACCAAGACCAAGTGATGGTTGACAATCAATAATAATATAATCATAATTATCTTTTATTTCATCTAATTTAAGTTTTAATTGAATATTTTGTTGAAATTCTTTATCTTCAAGCATTTTTTTAACAAATTCTACATCTACACCAGCTAAGTTAATTGTAGATGGAATAATACTTAAATTATGAAATTTAGTTTTTTTAATAGCTTTTTTAACTTCACATTTACCAGTAATAAGCTCATATACATCATTTTTAAAATCATTTGAGTTAAGACCTAAACCTGTTGTAGCATTACTTTGAGGATCCATATCAATTAATAGGACTCTTTTCCCCAATTTTCCAAGTGCCGCAGAAAGATTTATACTAGTAGTAGTTTTACCTACTCCTCCTTTTTGATTTACAAGTGATATAATTTTAGCCATAACAAGCACCTCTTCTATACAACTTTCGTACTACTATATTTTAACATACAATTTTGTATAATTAAAATGTTTTTAATAATTTTATAAAAAAAAAGATAATTTAGTAATAATCTAAATTATCTTTTATATTTCAATTCGGTATGGCTTATCAATAGTTCCAAGACCATCTGCTAACGTTACATCAGCATTTAAGTAAAATGACGGCCTTACACAAGCTTCAGTACTAGTTACAGACTTAGTAAGACTTCCCCCCATTCCAATCATAAATGCAGAGGAACTTGATGTTGTACTTGAGTAAGGCGTTAAAGTCCACTCTTCATGCCCCATCCACATCCAATTATTTGATCTATAAATTGAATAATCGTCCATGGTTGTTGCCCAAGCACTAGGATCAGCAGCATATCCATAATCACTAGCATACATAAGTCCAATTTTAGATTTACCATCTAAAAAATATTCTTTTGAAGCATTAGTAATTTCATTAGTATACATATTTTTTGTTACAACTCTCCAATCAGTTTGAGCACTTACTTTCCATGTTGTACTAGCAATTTTATTTGTCCATGAACTAGTTAAATAATTAATTAAGTTAGTATTTAAATTAGTAGTATTTAATAGCGATGTACTCCAATCTGAAGAAGCTTTTTTATTAGTTTTATAATTCCAGTAATAACTATAATGTCTTTCAGGATTATTTCTTGAACCACTTCTAAATGATGATGAAAACCCATAGTATTCTCCACCAGTTCCAATATCGGTTCTATTTGAATAATCATATTTAATTAATTTAATTTGATCACCAAATACCCCAATTATACGATATAAATTCATTTCCGGACAAGTATCAGCGGTTGATCCAAAACAAACAAAGTTTTTAACATTATCTTTGGTTATATATCCATCTTCAACTGCTTTGTCAAGAGCAGCTCCAAAAGTACTATAAATAGTTCTAGTACTATCATAACGTAATCTATATTCAGGAGTTGACTCATTTGTATCACATAAGTCTCCTAAATAATTTGCATCGCGACAAGAAAAGTATATAAGATCTGTTTTTGTTCTATCAGTAGAACTAGATGCTATGACACTTTTATATCCAGCATTTTTAGCCTTATCAGTTAAAACAAAATCAGCACCTGAATAGCGATATGAGTTATCACCAGCCCCATTAGTTAAAGTATTATCATGATAATATAAAGAATTTTGCCCCTGAATTCCAGTATATTTAGATTTTATAAAATCAGCAAGAACAACTTTATCTGGAGTTTGAACAGATGTAGATAAAATATTAGATTTAATACCTTCACTATCAACAGCATAAACTTTTAAACGATATAAAGTGTTTTTTGTTAAGCCAGTAACAGAAACAATGTTATCAGTTGTTTCAGTATAAGTTTGTCCATCATCAAGACTATATAAGTATTTTACTATTTCATTTTTACCAGGTGTTGCTGATATAACCATTGTAAAACTATTTGTTAGAGTGTCTTCAGTTGAAACACTATTAAGATTAGCAGATAAATATTTATCAAAATATACATAACACTTATCTGTTATTCTAGTATTAACAGAAACAGAATTATCAGAATCGTCCCAAGATAAAGAACTTCCTCCTTCACAATAAGATAAACTTTTATTAAATTGATAACCTGTAGGCCATTTAGATGATGTAGAAAGTTCGTATTGCCCAGAATCATAAGATTTTTCTAAATAAATAGAAATCATGTTATTATAAATATTTTTTTCTGCTTTATTATTTTCATAAACTTTAGACTTATAATAAGTATTATATAATATAGCTATAGTGCTTATAATCAAAATAGAAACTATACTTAAAGTAATAATTTTTTTTCTATTCATAATTAATAGCCTCCTTATGATAACATTATAGCATACCAAAGACTAAATGGCTAATATATTTTTCAATCAAAAAACCAAATGTTTACATTTGGTTATCAATTGTTTTCCATTCAGTTGTACCACATTTAGTACATATCTTCGGAGCTAAAACTTTTTTACCCTTAGGTAACTCCATATTCGTATCAATTTTACTACATAAAATGCCACTTTCAGGATCAATATATGCTACCCCAAATTTAGCATCTTTACAACAATTACATTCTTCATTTTTCATAATTTTTCCTCCTTTATTATTATGAAAAATAATAAATAAATTATGCAAAAAAAACATAGCAACATTCGTTACTATGTTTTAAATTAAACTAATTCTAGTCTAACTTCTAAAGCATCGTCTCCACGACGTTCATTAAGTTTTATAATTCTTGTATATCCGCCATTTCTAGTTTCATAAGTTTTAGCTAGTTCATTAAATACTTTTGCTACAACTTCTTTATCATTATGTAAGAAAGCTAAAGCTTTTCTACGAGCTACTAATGAACCATCTTTACCATAAGTAATCATTTTATCAACAAATTTTCTTACTTCTTTAGCTCTTGCTTCAGTAGTAACAACATATCCATACATAATTACGTCTTTAGTAAGTCCAGCTAAAATACTTCTTCTAATTCTAGTTTCTCTTCCTAATTTTCTATATTTCATATTCTACTCCTTAAATGATAGTCCTAATTCATCAACCTTATCAAGTACTTCTTTTAAAGATTTCTTTCCTAAGTTTCTGATCTTAGTAACTTCTACTTCTTTTTTGTTAACTAAATCTTGAACGGTATGAATACCAGCTCTTTTCAAACAATTATAAGCTCTCACTGAAAATTCAACTTCTTCAATTGGAGTTTCTAATGTTTTAGTCATATTATCAATTTTCTTTTCTTGCATAATACCTGCAATATTACTAATTGAATTTAAATCAGCTATAATATTAAAATGTTCAATTAATATTTTTGCTCCAAGAGCCATAGCTTCTTCTGGAGTCATACTACCATTCGTAGTAATTTCCATAACTAGTTTATCATAAGATTCATCTTGTCCAACACGAGTATCAAGTACTTCATATTTTACAACTTCAATTGGTGAATAATTAGAATCAATAGCTATAACGCCTGCAATATTTTCAGTTAGTTTTGCTTTATTTACAGAACTTGGTGCATAACCACGTCCATTATTAACAGTCATCTCAATATTAATTTTTCCACCACTTACCAAATTACAAATAACTAAATCAGGATTCATAATTTCAATATCAGCATCTTTTTCAATATCTGAAGCAAGAACAGGGCCTTCAACAGATTTAGTAAGTCTAATAACTTTTTCACCATTTGAATGATTTTTAACAACTAAATTTTTAATATTTAATACAATTGTTGTAACATCTTCGACAACTCCTTCAATTTTTTGAAATTCATGTAAAACTCCATCAATTCTAATTGAAGTAACAGCACTTCCAGGTAAACTTGATAGAAGAACTCTACGCATAGCATTACCAATTGTAGTACCAAAACCTCTTTCTAAAGGTTCTAATTCAAATTTAGCATAATGATTGCTTTCTTGATATTCTGTAATTTTATAGTCAGGTTTTTCAAATTTTATCATGATTACGTTCCTTTCTAATTAGTTTCTTGGTCTTTTTGGTGGACGACATCCGTTGTGAGGAATTGGTGTTTCATCAGTTATACTTGTAATTTCTAATCCTGCAGTTTGTAAAGAACGAATTGCATTTTCTCTTCCAGGTCCAAGGCCTTTAACAAATACATCTACTTTAGTAACTCCAGCTTCAACAGCAGCAGCAGCAGCAGCTTCACTAGTAAGTCCAGCAGCAAATGGAGTTTTCTTTTTACTTCCTTTATATCCTATTCTACCAGCTGATGACCAACTAATAGCATTTCCATCTTTATCACTTATTGTAACAATAGTATTGTTATAAGTTGAATGAATATGTGCAACAGCTTCAGGAATATTTTTCTTTACTTTTCTTTTTCTTCTATTATATGCCATTCTTATCCTCCTACTTTCCTACTTTTTTCTTATTAGCAACAACTTTTCCTCTACCTTTACGAGTCTTAGCATTTCTACTAGTTCTTTGTCCTCTTACGGGTAAGCCTTTTTTGTGTCTAATACCTTCGTAACAATTAATTTCCATTTTATTTTTAATGCTCATTTGAACATCACGTCTTAAATCACCTTCAACAGTATATTTATCGATTTCTTTACGTAACTTAGCAATTTCATCTTCTGTTAAATCTTTAATTTTTTTAGTTGGATCAACATTTGTAGCTTCACATATTGTAAGTGCTAAACTTCTACCAATACCATAAATTGCTGTAAGTCCAATACAAGTATGTTTTTCTCCTGGTAATTCAATATTTTTAATTCTTGCCATTTATATCCTCCTTAACCTTGTACTTGTTTATGTTTAGGATTTTCACATATAACCCTAACTTTTCCTTTTCTTCTTATAATTTTACATTTTTTACAAATTTTCTTTACTGATGGTCTAACTTTCATAATTTCACTCCTTATCTATTATTCCATTTTATAATCCCACGTGTTAAATCGTAAGGTGAAAGTTCCACTGTAACTTTATCACCTGGTAAAATACGAATCATATGCATACGCATTTTACCAGAAACGTAGGCCTTTACAGTGTGTCCATTATTTAGTTCTACTAGATAATCACTACCCTTTAGAACTTCAATAACTTTTCCTTCAACTTCTATCTTATCTTTTTTTCCCATATTTAGTCTCCTGTTAATATTTCATATCCATCTTTTGTAACTAATACTGTATTTTCATAGTGAGCAGATGGTTTTCCATCCCAAGTTTTGACTGTCCAGTCATCATCACAAAGATAAACTTTTTTAGTTCCTAAATTAAGCATAGGTTCTATAGCAATAGTCATACCAGCTTTCAACTTAACCATTGAATTATCGTCAAAATTAGGTATATCTGGTTCTTCATGCATATCAGTTCCAATACCATGGCCAACAAGCTCTTCAACAACACTTAATCCATGGTCATGAGCATACTTTTCAATAGCCCTACTTATATCTCGAACTCTTGCACCTTCTTTTACTTCTTTTACGCCTGCATAAAAAGCATTTTTTGTATTTTCAACTAAATCAGATACTTCTTTATCTACTTCTCCAATTATATAAGTTCTAGTAGCATCAGCATGATATCCTTTATAACTTAATACTAAGTCAATTGAAACAATATCACCATCTTTTAATACTCTTTTTCCTGGTATTCCATGAACGACTTCATCATTTACAGAAATACAAGCAGTTGCTGGATACCCTTCATAACCTAAGCAGGATGGAACACAATTATTTTTAATTATAAAATCATGAATAATTGAATCAAGTTTTTGAGTTGTTATTCCAGGTTTCACATAAGACCCAATCATTTTAAAAGTAGCCATTAAATATTTTCCAGCTTCTTTCATTAGTTGAATTTCTCTATCACTTTTAATACTAATCATTAGCAACTTCCACGATATCTTCAAAAATATCTTCTACATTTCTATTAACATCTACTTTATGAAGCTTATTTTTTTTACCATAATAATCTAACAATGGTTTAGTATTCTTAATAAATGATTCAAATCTTACTTTAAATGATTCTTCATTATCATCATTTCTTTTAGTAAGTTTAGAACCACACTTATCACAAATACCTTCAATTTTAGGTTTTAAACTGTCCACATTTAGATTATAAGACTTTCCACATTTACATGTAAGTCTACCTAATATTCTATTTATGGCTTCTAGCTCATCTAAATCTAAATATATAACTTCGTAATTATCATTGTCAATTATTTTATCTAAAGCTTCAGCTTGATTAAGAGTTCTAGGAAAACCATCCAATATAAATGGTTTTCCATCTAATTTAGCAAGTTCATCACTAATTATTTTAATCATGATATCGTCACTAACTAAATCTCCCTTATCAATAATATTTTTAACTTGTAACCCAATATCAGTTTTAGCATCAATAGCATTTCTTAACATATCACCAGTAGATAAGTGATTATAAGAATATTCTTCTTTTAACTTGTGACTATGAGTTCCTTTTCCCGCTGCGGGAGGAGCTATAAATATTATATTTTTCATTTATCTTAATCTCTTTCTTTTAGCCGAATAGCTACGGCTTATTAAACTACTTTCCATTTGTTTATAAGTTTCAATAGCAACACCAACAACAATTAGCATTCCAGTTCCTCCAATAGTAACTTGACTAGACAAGTTAAATATTGAAGAGAATATAATTGGAATAGATGCTAATATGATTAGGAAGAAACTACCAACTAAAGTAAGTTTTCCCATTGAATTACTTATATAACTACTTGTGTCATTTCCAGGTCTTATACCAGGAATATATCCACCACGTTCATTTAAATTCTTACTCATTTCTTCAGGATTCATAACCATAAATGTATAGAAATAACCAAATAATATAATAAGAACAATATAAATAACAAAACCAGTTGGAGTTGTATAAACTATATATTTATTTACAAAATCTATTGCTTTTTGATTACCAATTAAAGCCACAATTGTTGCTGGTATAGTAGTAAATACTGATGCAATAATAACAGGCATAACTCCTGCAGAGTTTATTTTTATTGGTAAAAAACTTTGTTGAGCACCATAAGCACTCGTAGATTTGTTAGCATATTGAATTGGTATTCTTCTTTCTGCAAGTTGAATCCATATAATGCCAATTATAATTAGTAAATAAATTAATATAAACAAACTAAAGAATAATATACCTAATCCAGTAGCATACGTACCAGATGTAATAAAGCCATTATAAGCTCCAGTAAATATGCCAGGCATACTTAGAATTATACCAGCCATAATTATCATTGATTGACCATTACCAATTCCTTTATTAGTTATTTGATCTCCCATCCATAAACAGAAGGAAGTACCTGCAGTCATAACTAATGCAGTTTTTAATTGAGTAAATGTATCAACACCATTCATATAAAATACGCATAATACATAGGCTTGTAAAAATCCTATAATAATACCTAAATATCTATTAATTTTATTTATTTTTTGGCGTCCAACATATCCTTGATCTTTTAAATCTTTAAAATAAGGAATAATATCCATTTGCAAAAGTTGAGTAATAATTGATGCAGTGATATAAGGAGATACACCTAATCCGAAGATAGAGAAACTTCTAAGTCCTCCACCACTCATAATGTTAAATATCTCTAAAAAACCTAATTCATCATAAACAACAGATGCCCATGGAATGGTAACAGATGTTCCCAAACAAAATATTCCTAAACAAAATAATGTAAAATAAATTCTTTTTCGTAAATCTTTATTAGATTTATTAAATAGTTGGGAAAATCCGCGAAACATCTAAATCACCTCAGCTTTGCCGCCTGCATTTTCAATTTTTGTTACAGCTTGTGTAGAAAATCTACTAGCCTTTACAGTAAGCTTTTTAGTAAGTTCACCATACGCTAATACTTTAACACCACTAAGTTGTTTCTTAATTATTTTTCTTTCTTTAAGTATTTCTGGAGTTACAACATCACCATCATTAAAGAATTTTTCTAAATCATTTAAATTAATAACAGCATATTTTGTTTCAAATTGTTTGTTATTAAATCCTCTGATTGGAATTCTTCTATAAAGTGGAGTTTGACCACCTTGGAACCAAGGCTTAATTGATGCACCACTTCTAGATTTTTGACCATTTTCTCCACGTGTTGCAGTTTTACCCATTCCAGATCCTGGACCTCTACCAACACGTTTAATACTTTTCATTTCTTTAGTTTTTGGTAAATTTTCTAATCTCATTTTATAATTCCTCAACTTTCTTTCCACGAAGTTCAGCAATGTGTTCTGGAGTTCTTTGACTCTTAAGTGCTTCTAAAGTTGCTTTAGCAACATTTACTTGAGTATTAGCTCCAAGAGATTTTGCAACTATATCTTTTACACCAGCTAATTCCAAAACAGCACGAGCAGCACCACCAGCGATGATTCCACGTCCTTCTTTAGCAGGTTTTACAAGAACAACAGCTCTTCCTACTTTAGCAGTAGCTTCATGAGGAATGGTTCTTCCTTCACTAAGAGCAATTTTGCAAACATTTTTATTAGCAGCTTGTAAAGCTTTTTTGATAGCTTCTGGAACTTCATTTGCTTTTCCACTACCAATACCTACTAAGCCTTTACGATTTCCAACTGCAACAGTAGCAGAGAAACGGAAATGTCTACCACCTTGAGTAACTTTAGTAACTCTAGTTATAGCAATTACTTTTTCTTCTAATAAATTTTTCTTTTCAGTTTTTTGATTATTATTTCTCATGCTACCCTCCTTAAAATTCTAGTCCAGCTTCTCTTGCTGCATCAGCAAGTGCTTCAACTCTACCATGATATTGATAACCACCACGGTCAAATACTACAGTTTTAATTTTTAATTTTAAACATTTTTCAGCAATATCTTTTCCAACAGCTTTTGCTGCTTCAATATTACCACCATTTTTAAGTTTTAATTCTAAATTAGAAGAACTAGCTAGGGTAGTTTTATTTACATCATCAATAACTTGAGCATAAATACCTTTGTTAGATCTAAAAACATTTAATCTTGGGCATTCCTTAGTACCACTAATAGTTTTACGTACTCTTTCATGACGTCTAATACGAGCTTTATTATTTGCTTCTTTTTTAATCATATTTTAACTCCTCCCTATGCCGCTTTCTTTCCTTCTTTACGACGTACGTGTTCATCTTTATAACGAATACCTTTACCTTTATAAGGTTCTGGTTCTCTTACTTTTCTAACGTTAGCCGCAAATTCAGTAACTTTTTGTTTATCTATACCATGAATAGTAATTTCTGTATTACTTTCACTTGTAACAGATAAACCTTCAGGTGCTTCCATTACAACTGGGTGAGAATATCCAGCGTTTATAGTAATTTTATTACCACTTACTTGAAAACGATATCCAACACCTACTGCTTCTAAGCCTTTATCAAATCCTTTAGAAACACCAATTATCATATTATTAATTAATGAATTTGTTGTTCCTTGCATCATATTTGCTTTTTGACTTGGTTTAACTTGTTTTGTTAAAACAACACCATCTTCAACAGTAACATTAATTAATTTATCAAATTCATAACTAAGTTCACCCTTAGGTCCCTTAACATTTATTACATTTCCATTAATATTTATTTCTACTCCGTCAGGAATAACTAATTTTCTTTCACCTATTCTACTCATAAAACATGCTTACCAAATATAGGCAAGAACTTCGCCTCCTAACCCTTTATTTCTCGCTTCTTTATCAGTCATTAGACCTTCAGAAGTTGAGATTATAGCAATACCTAGTCCGTTTAGAACACGAGGAATTTCATCCACTTTAGCATAAACTCTTAAACCAGATTTACTAATTCTTTTAAGTCCTGTAATAACTCTTTCTTTTTTAGCTCCATACTTAAGTGTTAAAGTAAGTTTATCACCATTTGTATTTTTTTCATACACGTAATCAGCAATATAACCTTCACGTTTAAGTATTTCAGCAATACCTAAAGTCATCTTTGTTCCAATAACTTCAACAGTATTATATTTCATTTGATTCGCATTACGAATACGAGTTAACATATCTGCTATTTTATCTTGTACAAACATTTTCTTCCTCCTTCTACCAACTAGATTTCTTTACACCTGGTAATTTACCTTCATTTGCTAGTTCTCTAAAACAAATTCTACAAATACCATATTTTCTTAATACACCATGAGGTCTTCCACAACGATTACATCTTGTGTAAGCACGTGTTGAAAATTTAGGTGCTCTTTGATTTTTAACAACCATACTTTTCTTTGCCATAAGCTCCTCCTTAATTCTTGAAAGGCATTCCGAAGCCTTTTAATAAATCTCTAGCTTCGTCATTGCTATGTGCCGTAGTAACAAATATAATATCCATACCACGTACTTTTACTACATCATCATATTCAATTTCAGGAAATATAAGTTGTTCTTTAATACCAATAGTATAATTTCCTTTTCCATCAAAAGCATGAGCTGAAACGCCACGGAAATCTCTAACACGTGGAAGTCCAATTTTAACTAATTTTTCAAAGAAATTATACATATTTTCTCCTCTTAGAGTAACTTTTACCCCAACAGGTTGACCTTCTCTTAATTTAAATCCTGCAATTGACTTACGAGCTTTAGTAACTACGCACTTTTGACCACTTATAGCTTCAAGATCTTTTACAGCAGCCGTAATAAATTTTTCATCTTTACTACCTTCACCAACACCCATGTTGATAACAATCTTTTCAAGTTTTGGAACAGCCATAATAGTAGTATAATTATGTTCCTTCATTAATTCAGGAACAATTTTTTCATCATATAATTTTCTAAAATTACTCATAATTACTTACTCGCTTTCTTAGAAGTTTTTTTCTTTTCAGTTTTAACTTCTTCTTTTTTTGAAGCTTTTGCTTCTTTATCATTTATTACTTTAACATTTGAAACATGAATAGGAGCTTCAATTTCAAAAATTCCACCTTTATCATTTGTATTTGTTGGTTTACTATGCTTTTTAACAATATGTACACCTTCAACTACAACTTTAGAATCTTTTTTTAATGTTTTAATAACTTTGCCTTCTTTGCCTTTATCAGCACCAGCAATGATTCTAACAGTATCTCCAACTTTTACTTTCATTTTTGCCTCCTATAATACTTCTGGAGCTAAAGAAACAATTTTCATATAATCTTTTTCTCTAAGCTCTCTAGCAACTGGTCCTAAAACTCTTGTTCCAACAGGTGATTTATCATCCTTAATTAAAACACAAGCATTGTCATCAAATTTGATATAAGAACCATCATTTCTTCTAACGCCTTCAACGCTTCTTACGATTACGGCTTTAACAACTTTACCTTTTTTAACTGGACTGTTAGGAATAGCTTTTTTAACTGTTCCAACAACAACATCTCCAATATTACCATATTTAACTTTAGAACCACCAAGAACTCTAATTACTAAAAGTTCTCTTGCTCCTGAGTTATCAGCAACTTTTAATCTACTTTCTTGCATTACCATAATTTTGCCTCCTAAAGGATAACAGCTTCAACTAAAATTTCTACTAATTCATATCTTTTTGTTTTAGATAATGGTTTAGTCATTCTAATTTTTACTGTATCTCCTACTTTAGCTCTATTTTCTTCATCATGAGCAGCATATTTCTTAGAATATTTAACATTTTTCTTGTATAAAGGATGTCTTTTTGAAGTTTCAACATTAACAGTTATTGTTTTGTTATTAGATGCACTAACAACTTTACCAATTAATTCTTGTTTCTTTTCTGTCATTATTTATTACCTCCATTAATTTCTCTTTCTTTAAGAATAGTTTTCATTCTTGCAACATCTCTTCTTAAAGTTCTAAGTTCCACTGGTTTTTCAAGTGTACCATTTGCTTGTTGCATTCTCTTTGTAAATAATTCTTCTTTTGTATCTTTGATTTTTTTAGTCAAATCTTCCGTAGATAATTTTCTAAGTTCTTTAATTTCCAAGAGAATCACCATCCTTTACTTCTTCTTTTTTAACAAATTTTGATTTAACAGATAATTTATGAGATGCAAGTCTTAAAGCTTCACGAGCTATAGCTTCATCTACTCCTGTAATTTCAAACATTATTTTACCTTTTTTAACTACTGCTACCCATTCATCTACTGAACCTTTACCTTTACCTTGACGAGTTTCAAGAGGTTTTTTAGTTCTTGGCATGTGTGGGAAAATATTAATAAATACTTTACCACCACGTTTCATATAACGTGTCATAGCAATACGAGCAGCTTCTATTTGACGAGCTGAAATCCATCCGCCTTCTATAGCTTCTAGACCATAGTCACCAAAGTGAAGTTCAGTATTACCTTTTGCTTTACCATCATAGCTTATTCTATGACTTTTACGATACTTAGTTCTTTTTGGCATCAACATTTTTATCAGCTCCCTTCACTGTTTTCTTTGCAGGAAGAATTTCATTTTTATAAATCCATACTTTAACCCCTATCTTACCATAAGTTGTATCAGCTTCAGCGATAGCATAATCAACATCAGCTCTTATAGTATGAAGTGGCACAGTTCCTTCAGTATATCCTTCAGTACGAGCCATTTCAGCTCCTCCTAAACGACCAGAAACAGCTGTTTTACAACCCTTTGCTCCAGCTTTCATTACATTACGAATAGCTCTTTTTTGAGCTGTTCTAAATGGTGCTCTTGCAGCAATTTGATTTGCAATATTTTGTGCAACTAAAGCAGCATTTAAATCAGGATTTTTTTCTTCAACAATATTAATGAAAACTTCTTCTCCAACAAGTTTAGATAATTTTTTTCTTAATTTTTCAATATCTTCTCCACCACGACCGATGATAACACCAGGTTTAGCAGTATAAATAGATACTTCACATCTATTTTTCTTACGTTCAACAATTACACTTGCAATAGCAGCTTCTTTAAGATTCTTTTCTAAATATTCTCTAATTTTAATATCATTAATTAAATATTCAGCATAATTATCTTTAGAATACCATTTACTTTGCCAGTCTTTGTTAACACCAAGTCTATATCCTATAGGATTAACTTTTTGTCCCATTTTTACTTAACTCCCTTCGCATCATCAGTAACTTTTACAGTTATATGACTACTTCTCTTATCATGGCGGTCTACATTACCACGACTTGCAAATTTAATTCTTTTATAAACAGGTCCTGGATTAATGTAACATTCACTAATTCTAAGTTCAGATTCATTTGCGCCGTTATTATTAACAGCATTTGCAACTGCTGAATTTAAAACTTTAAGAATTAATCTACTAGCTTTTGTATTAGTATTTTCTAATATTCCTCTAGCAGTTTCAACGTCTTTTCCTCTAACTAAGTCCATTGTCATTCTAGCAAGTCTTGGCTTAATTAAAGCATTTTTATGAATTGCATAAGCTTCCATGTTACCTCCTACTTATTACCTGCATGGCCTGTAAATTTACGAGTTTGTGAAAATTCTCCTAATTTATGTCCAACCATGTCTTCAGTTATATAAACTGGAATAAAATCTTTTCCATTATGAACAGCTAAAGTATGACCAACAAAGTCAGGAAAAATAGTAGATCTTCTTGACCATGTTTTAATAACTGTTTTTTTATTTCCCTTATTCATTTCTTGAATCTTTTTCATAAGTGATTCTTCTACATAAGGTCCTTTTTTTAAACTTCTTGCCATTTTTCCTCCTATTTCTTAGCCTTTCTACTTACTATAAGTTTTTCGCTTTTCTTTTTGCTTTTACGAGTTTTAACTCCAAGAGCAGGTTTACCCCAAGGAGTCATCGGATTCTTACGTCCAATTGGTGCACGACCTTCTCCACCACCATGAGGGTGATCATTTGGATTCATTACAGATCCACGGTTTGTAGGTCTAATACCTAAATGACGTTTTCTACCAGCTTTACCTAAATTTACTAGTTTGTAATCTTCATTACCTACAACACCAATAGTTGCAATACATGATCCAAGAATAAGTCTTGTTTCGCCAGATTGTAAACGAAGCATTACATATTTACCTTCACGTCCAAGTATTTGAGCTCCAGCTCCAGCACTACGACAAATTTCAGCACCTTTACCAGGTTGAAGTTCAATGCAATGAACCATAGTACCAACCGGAATATTTTTAAGTGGTAGAGCATTACCTACTTTAATATCAGCAGATTCGCCATTTTCAATTATTGCACCAACTTTTAAACCATTTGGAGCAATAATATATCTTTTTTCTCCATCTTTATAATTAATTAATGCTATGTTTGCATTTCTGTTTGGATCGTATTCAATACTAGCAACACGTCCTGTAACGCCAATTTTATTTCTTTTATAATCAATAACACGGTATTTTCTTTTAGCTCCACCACCAATGTGACGAACTGTCATTTTACCTTGATTATTTCTACCACCAGTTTTACTAATGCTAACTAACAAAGATTTAGTTGGAGTAGAACTAGTGATTTCTTCATTTTGTAAAGTACTCATTCCACGACGACCATTAGTCGTTGGTTTATAATGTTTTATAGCCATTTTTATCCTCCAATCTAAATTTCTATTGAAGAACCTTCGCTTAAAGTAACAATTGCTTTTTTATAAGTTTTAGTTCTTCCAGAGTATTTTCCAACTCTTCTTCTTTTTGATTTTGTATTTAAAGTATTAACATTTTCAACACTTACTTTAAATGCTTCTTCAACAGCCTTTTTAATTTCTGTTTTAGTAGCATCTTTTACTACTTTGAATGTATATACATTATTTTGTCTATTAGCCATAGACTTTTCAGTAATAACTGGTGCAATAATAACATCTGAATAATGTCTCATTATTTAAGCACCTCCTTTAATTTATTAACTGTTTCTTCATCCATTACAACAGTATCAGCATTTACTAAATCATAACAATTAATTTCATCAGCATAAATAACTAAACAATTTGGTAAATTTCTTGTTGCTAAATATAAATTTTCAGCATCATCACTTGTAACAAACAAAATTTTATCTTCTAATTTTAAATTATTAAGTACTACTAAAGCATCTTTTGTTTTAGCACTTTCCATTTGGAAATTATCAACAACCACTAGCTTTTTTTCTAAAACTTTTTCAGATAAAGCACTTTTTAGAGCAAGTACTCTTTCCTTTTTATTTATTTTAAAACTAAAATCACGATTATCAACGCCAAAAGGTATTCCGCCACCTCTCCATTGAGTAGCTCTAATGCTACCTTGACGAGCTCTACCAGTACCTTTTTGTTTCCATGGCTTTCTTCCGCCACCAGAAACTTCACTTCTATTTTTAGTTTTTCTTGTTCCTTGACGAGTAGCATCTAATTGTAAACGAATCATTTTCTTTAAAGCATCATCATTTACTTCAATTTTAAAGATACTATCACTTAATGTTAAATCTTTTACATTTTCACCTTTAAGGTTCTTAACACTTATCTTTGTCATTTTAATTCCTTTCTAAGCAAGTATTACTTACTTTCTTCTTCCTTAGTTTCTTCTTTAGTATCTGTTACTACTTCAGTAGTAGCTTCTTCTGTTACTTCTGGAGTTTCAACTACTTCATCAACAACAGTTTCAACTTCATAAGTTAAAATTTCTTTTGGGTTTTCCTTTCTACTATTTTTAATAGCAGTTTTAATTAATACTAAAGAATTTTTTGCTCCTGGAACATTTCCACTAACTAAAATATAATTTTCATTTGCATTTACTTCAATTATTTCAAGATTTTGAATAGTAACTGTATCAACACCCATGTGTCCAGCTAACTTTTTGCCTTTCAAAACTCTTTTTGGTAACATAGTACCTAAAGATCCTGGTCCTCTATGATAATGAGATCCATGAGTCATTGGTCCACGAGATTGATTATGTCTTTTAATAACCCCAGTAAAACCTTTACCTTTTGATGTACCAGTAACATCAACTATTTCTCCAACACTAAATACTTCAGCGCTGATTGTATCACCAATATTATAAGTTGATTCTACATCTCTTATTTCTTTTAAGTAGCGCTTAGGAGTAGTATTAGCTTTCTTTGCATTTCCCATTTCTGGTCTAGTTGCATTTTTTTCTTTCTTTTCAAACACACCAAGTTGAATAGCATTATAACCATTATTGTCAACAGTTTTAACTTGCATTACTACGTTAGGTTCAACTTCAATAACTGTAACAGGAATTAATTTACCTTCTTTAGTAAATACTTGAGTCATTCCAACTTTGCGTCCTAAGATTCCTTTCATATTTTTCTTCCTTCCTTTTCTTATAATTTGATATTTACATCAACACCACTTGGAATATCTAAGTGTTGTAATGCATCAATTGTTTCTTTGCTTGGGTTTTTGATATCGATAAGTCTCTTGTGAGTTCTTCTTTCAAATTGTTCCCTTGCATCTTTATATTTATGAACTGCTCTTAATACTGTAACCTTTTCTATTTCAGTTGGTAGAGGAACAGGTCCAGAAATTTCACCGCCAGTTCTTTTAACAGTTTCCACAATTTTTCCAGCAGCTATATCAAGTAAACGATGATCATAAGCTTTCAAATTGATTCTTACTTTTGTATTTGACATTTTATGTCCTCCTTTCGCCTATATCTAGTATAGACATACTCCGTACAAGTTCTCTAATTCACTATTTTGTTCTACCAACTTAACCTAGTGTATCAGTAACCTCGCACATCAACGCAGTCATACGAATAAAATTATAACACTAAAGTGTATGAAAAAGCAAGAAAAAATTGCAAAAAAAAGAAATAACAAAAGTTATTCTCTAATTAATAAGGATTCAGTTTCTTCCATTTCTTTTGGTATAGCTATATCCATGTAATCTAAAATTGTCGGAGCAACACTCACTAAAGTCCCTTTTGATTTAATTTTTATTTTCTCATCACAAATAATAAAAGGAACCAAAGAAGTTGTGTGAGTTGTACAAATGCTACCATCTAAGTTCTGCATTGTATCCGCATTACCATGATCGGATAGTAATATGACAGTATAAAAATTTTCTTCTGCTTTTTCCATTATTTTGCTTAAACAAACATCAACTGCCATACAAGCTTTAGTGGTGGCATCCATATTTCCGGTATGACCTACCATATCTGGATTAGCATAGTTAACTAAAATAAAATCATAATCATTATTCATTGCCGAAATTACTTTTTTAGTAACATCAACGCAACTCATTTCAGGCTTTAAATCATAAGTAGAAACATCAGGTGATGGAATATGAAATTTATCACATTTATTAATTTTACCATCTACACCACCATCAAAAAAATAAGTTACATGAGGAAACTTTTCACTTTCAGCTATTCTAGCTTGAGTAAAATCCAATTCACTTAAATAAAGGCCTAACGAATTCTTTATAACTGGTTTTTCAATCAAATTATAAGTTTTAATTTTTTTATCAACTGGCAAGAAACTAAAAACTATAGTATCACTCATATCTTTAACAGAAAAACTATCAAAAGTGCTGGAATTTACAATTGATGATAATATTTGTTTGGATCTATCTGACCTATAATTCATCCAAATTAAAACATCTCCATTTTTAATAAGATTATTACTACATCTAATTGGTTTAATAAATTCATCTGTTATATTGTTTTCATAACAGTTTTCAATGCTTTTAGATATATTAATAGAATTTATTCCTTTTCCATTAATAACTAAATCATAATATACTTTTGTCCGATCATAATTTAAATCACGATCCATTGCATAATACCTACCACAAACACTAACAATGTCTCCAACGCCATAATTTTTAATAATATCTTTAATCATATTGATATATTTGATAGCATCACAAACACCAGTATCACGACCATCTGTTATTAAATGAAAATGTATCTTTTTAAAATCATTTTCAACAAGCCATTTATACATATTTATAAAATCATCAATACCAGCATGAACATTGCCATCACTACATAAACCCATAATATGAACATCTTTATCTTTTAAACTTAAAAGCTTTAAAACATTCTTGTTTTCCAAATCAGGATTAGTAAAAAAATCATTAACAAGCACTTCATTTTGTTTTAAAAGCCTTCCAGCACCGATAGTCAAATGGCCAACTTCACTATTACCAGCTTGACCTTTAGATAAGCCAACAGCTTCCTCACTAGCTTCAAGTAAAGCATGAGGATACTTAGACCACAAATCATTAAAAGTATTCATAGATGCAGCCAGTATAGCATTTCCTTTTTCTTCTTCACGGTACCCAAATCCATCGAAAATGATTGTCAATATTTTTTTCATAAAACACCTTCACTATACGTATAATAACATACCATTTTTAAAAAAACAATATCACAAAAAAAGCCTAAAAGGCTTATACAACAATTTCTTTCTTATCTAATTTAAATCTATCAGCAATTGTAGTTAAAAACTCAGAATTAGTTGGTCTACTACGATCAAAATCAATACTATTACCAAATATTTCTTCCATAAGTTTTATATCACCTCTAGACCAGCTAATTTCAATAGCATGTCTAATAGCTCTTTCAACTCTAGAAGATGTTGTCTGATATTTATCAGCAATCTGAGGATATAACTCTTTTGTTACTAACGTAGCAACATTTTCATTAGCATATAAAAGAAGTACACCTTCTCTTATATATCTATAGCCTCTTACATGACTTGGTATACCTAAATCATGTAAAAGAGTACTAACTTCTAATTCTATTTTTCCACTTTTAGCAAGTTTTAATTCATCTTTTTGTTCAATCAAATCTAATATTCTTCTTTCAATTACTTCCATATCAATTGGTTTTAACATGAAATAATCAGCATTTAAAGTTTGAACTTTTCTGATTGTAAAATCATCTTTAAAACTAGATAAAACTATAATTTTTTTAGTAATTTTCTTAGATTTCATTTCCTCTAGTACCTTAATACCATCCAAGTGAGGTAAAATTAAATCAATAATTAATAAATCATATTCATTTGGATAATTTAAAACATAATCTAAACCATCTCTACCATTATTAAAAGTTCCCACAATATTAATAACTGTATTATTTCTGAAATACTCCCTCACACTTCTTAGTACTGCCTCATTGTCATCAACAACTACTACTCTTACTTGTTTTTCCATGTGTTTTCCCTTTCAAAATAAATTATTTTTCTGCCTACGTCTTCATTATAAGCCAATAAAATTGAAATTGCTACAAAAACTTTTGTCGACCAATGTAAAGCATAGTAAAGAAATGTCTATAAATGTCGAAATAATAAATTTTACCATAAAAACAAGTGTTATTAAAAAATGCAAAAACATTATTTTTGCATTTCTTGAAGCATTTTTTTTACAGAATCAATATCTAAGGAAGCTCCACCTACTAAAAAGCCATCTAGAGCATTAATTTTCAGTAATTCGGCAATGTTTTTTTCACTAACACTTCCTCCATACAAAACTTCTAATTTGGTTTCATATTTTTCATAAATCATATCTTTAATAAAATCAATCGTTTCAATAATATCTTCTTTGCTCGGAGTCTTGCCAGTCCCAATTGCCCAAATTGGCTCATAAGCAATAATAATATTTTTAATTTCTACATTATTTAATACTTCACTTACTTGTTTTTCTAAAACTATAAAAGTATCTCCATTTTCTTTATCTTGTAACGTTTCCCCAATACAATATATAACATTTAAATCATTTTCTAGAGCATTACTAATTTTATTTATAAAATCAATATTAATTTCATTTTTATATATTCGTCTTTCACTATGACCAACTAAAACGTAATTACACCCTAAACTTTTAATTTGTTCTCCAGTTACTTCACCAGTTATAGTCTTATCTATAAAAGAACTAATATCTTGAGCTCCTAAGTTATATCTATTTTTAGTAAATAAGGATATAAATGGAAATGGTGGCATTATAATTAGTTTATGATTGCCATCAATTTCTTGCAAAGAATTATTATATTCTATTATTTCATTTTTTAATAATTTATTTTTAAAATTACAAACCAAATATTTCACTTTATTCCATCCAATCTAACGCTTTTAATTTTCCATCTGCAATATATTCAAGAGTTGCTCCTCCACCACTTGATAAAAATTTAAAACTATTTTCGTATCCAAATTTTTTAACTGCAGAAACTGTATCTCCTCCACCAACTATAACAATCTTTTTACTCTTTTCTAAAATCTTAAATAAATTCTCTGTTCCTTCAGTAAAACGTTCATCTTCAAATTTTCCACATGTACCATTAACAAAGATTACTTCACTTTCATTTATATACCTAGAAAATAATTCTATTGTCTTATTTCCAACATCATAAATTACTCCATCGTCAATAGTAAAATCAACAGGTAAAATGATTTTATTTTTGTATCCATTCATTAAAACATTTAATTTAGCTAAAATATCTTTATCATTAGTTGCAACACTATCCCCAATCGAAGCACCTTTAGCTTTTAAAAATGAATTAGCTATTCCACCTCCAACTAAAAGATAATCACATCTTTTTAACAATGATTCTATTATAGGAAGCTTATCATCTACTTTAGCACCTCCCATAAATACACAAAATGGATGAGGAGTATCATGAATTAAAATATCTAAATTTTGTAATTCTTCTTCAACCAAAAAGCCTATTACATGTGGAAGATATTTCGCTATTCCCGCAGTTGAGGCATGAGCTCTATGTAAAGAACCAAAAGCATCATTTACATAAACATCTCCTAAACTAGCCCAATACCTTGCTAAAGATAAGTCATTATTACTTTCCTTTTTATCATATAAATCCATAAATCTTGTATTTTCTAAAAGTATTACAGATCCCAAAGAATAATTATCAACAATTTCTTTAACTTTAGATCCATAACAATTATCTATAAATACAACTTCTTTTTGAAGTAAATCAGAAAGTTCTTTTCCAACTACTTTTAAACTATTATTATTTCTATCATTTTCAGTTTTAACTCTTCCAAAATGACTTAAAATAATTATCTTGCAATTATGTTCCAATAAATAATTTATAGTTTTTAAACTCTTTTTAATCTTGGAATTATCCTTGATAACACCATTTTCTACAGGAACATTAAAATCACATCTTAATATCACACTTTTATTATTTATTTCAATATCTCTAACCGTTTTCATTTTTTATCCTTTCTAAAATATTTTAACATGTCAAATATTATTATTCAATATTTATTGACGAACAAAAACAAAAATGATAGCATATACCTAAAAACGGGTGTTTTATGAGAAAAATAACAATTGATATTAGAATAAATTATGAACACAAAAACACAATTTCATTATATAAAAATATTGATGAATATAATTTAATAATGTCCTTTGATAACTTAAATTCATATCTTGAATTTCTAAATAATTCTTACGTAAAAATAGATGAAGTAATAATTGATCAGGTTTTAACGGAAGATATTAAAAATTATTTAATTTTCTTTATTTCAAAAAGAAAAGAAAAATTAAAAGAAACTACCCCCATTTATAAAATAGAAAATGAAAAAGATTTAGATATATTATCTAAATATAACGAAAAAATAATACTAAATTTGAAAGAACTTCCATTTGAGGAAATAATTAAGATAATTACATCTTCAAAAATTAAAAGCAATTTTTATTTTATGGATAAATATTCCATAGATAATGAAACAATATCTTTAAAAGAAATACTAAATATGTATGAAAATATCTTTAAAATAGCTAATAAAATAAATAACAAAGCTGAAAGTCCCCTTGAAAAATATTATGAAATTTATAAATTTTTAAAATCACATATCTATAAAGAAGAACTTAAAGGAGAAAGTCCAAATAAAAGTAGAAGTTTAAATCAAATTTTAAATAACGATTCTATTGTATGTGTTGGATTTTCTAAATACTTTTTAGCAATAAGTGAAATATTAAAGCTAAAAAGTGAAGAAGTATATTGGGAAAATAAAGACAAAAATTTAAGTGGACATTCATCAATTATAATTTATTTAAATGATTTAAAATATAATTTAAAAGGAATTTATGCTATAGACTCGGCTTGGGATTGTAAAAAAAATTTACATGATGAAAATTATCAACAAAATATAAGTCATTTTTTAACGCCGATTAATATAGAAATATTAGAAAAAAATAAAGAAAATTTGATAAATCCACGATCAAATTTGTATTTTTCATTAATAAATTTAATAAATATTCAAAAAGAACTTAAAAAAAACAAAGATTCCAAAATAATTAAATGGATCAATTACTCTATAAATCAAAAAATTAGTAAAATATATGATAACTTAAACATAGAAAATTATTCTAAATCAATTTATGAAAATAATAAAAATATAAAAAATATGAGTAATAAATTAATACCGTTAGAAATATTAGAAAGTTTAACAGCAGAAGATAATTGTTTTATTACTACTAGTTTTCATTTTAGAGCTTTAAAAACAAAAGAAAAACTTTTATATTTACTAGCAAATGATAACAATTTTAAAAGGTAACAAAAATAATTAATATTAAAAAAAGCACTATCGCTAGTACCTTTTCAAACTATATAACAGCAAAACAATCTGCAAAATAGAAAGTCTGCCTAAGTATCATTTGGCAGGGGCAGAGAGAATCGAACTTCATCAATAGAATTACCTTAAAACCATTTGAAATAAGATATTTTTATAAACTTTCAAGGTAATTTAAAACATTTAAATAATTGGCACATTGTTTTTTATCTCAAATAACAATTGACACAACTTAAAAACTAAACTTATAATTTTTAAATCATAGACAACAATTTATTAAAATTATTTTTCATAAAAATCACTTAATGTATCTAAGTTTGTTTTTCTAAATTTATCTTCTTTTACTAATTTTAATATTTCCTCTTTTGAAAGGTATTCAACTTTTTCTACTTCATCTTCTTCTATTTCAATTTTAGTCAAGTCGTAGTTTTTTCTAATATAAAAGACATCTTTAAATGCATTTTCATATTTATAAGTTTTAAATAATTTTATTTCATTAATATCAACATTAATATTCATTTCTTCTAATAATTCTTCTCGAATTGCTTCGTAACTATCTTGTCCACTTTTTACGTGCCCACCAGGTAAAGCCCATATTTCTTTTTTTCTAGTAGATGTTTTTTGGACTAAAATTTCATTATTATCGTTTTCTATTATTGCTAAAACAACTATAGTATACCTTCCTTCAGGCGTTATAGATTTTTCACCTTTCTTTCTAAAGATTTTTTCTCCTGTTAAATTTTTGTTTTCATCGTATAAATCAGTATATTCTCCCATATTTTCCATTCTCCTCTTACAATTATCTTTTAAGTTTTATCTTATATATCTTTTCTTAATTCACTTTTTTCTTTATTAAATTGCATTTGCTCCAAATCTTGTAATGGATAACCATTAAAAAACTCTATTTTTATATTTTTTTATAAAAAAAGATTTTTTCTGCTTTACATTTCAGAAAAAATCGAAATAACCTTTGGCAGGGGCAGAGAGAATCGAACTCCCATCAAAAGTTTTGGAGACTCCTATGCTACCATTATACCATGCCCCTATAAATAACACGGACAACAAAATTATAACATAAGAAAAATTAAAAATCTACCCTTAACATATTATAATCTTTTTCATAAATTATACTAGGTGATTTTATGCTTATTAATTATACAGATAATGAACTAGAATTATTAGCACGAATAATGCGAGCTGAAGCCCTTGGAGAAGGAAATTTAGGTATGCTAATGGTAGGAAATGTAGTTGCAAACCGTGTTTTAGCAGATTGCTTAACTTTTAAAAATGTTAATAGTATTTCCGATGTTATATATCAGCCAAATCAATTCACTGGTGCTGATTCCTCACTTTTTAATGCATCAGCAACAACGCTGGAAAAACAATTAGCAGAAAGAATATTACGAGGTGAATATTATTATCCAGCCACTAACGCTTTATGGTTTTATTCTCCAACTAGTAATAGTAGTTGTAAACAAACTTGGTATAATCAAGATTTAGCTGGAAGATACAAAAATCATTGTTTTTATAATCCAGATGCAGGAGTTTGCAAAAAAATTCACTAAACTTGGTATATTCTAACAAATATTGTATAATTAGTTATTGAAGGTGTTTATATGTTTTATACTAGTTTTATAATATTTATAATATATTCATTTTTTGGCTGGCTTATGGAAGTTACTTTAACTTTCATAAAAGAAAAAAAATTCGTTAACCGAGGCTTTTTAATTGGACCTTGTTGTCCTATATACGGATGCGGATGTCTTCTTTTAATATCCTTATTAGGTAAGTTTAAAGATAATATAATTATTTTACTAATTCTTACCATTTTAATTTGTTCTATTTTAGAATACTTCACAAGTTGGATTTTAGAAAAAATATTTAAATTAAGATGGTGGGACTACTCAAATCAAAAATTCAATATAAACGGAAGAATATGTTTAGAAACAATGACACCATTTACCATTATTGGAGTAGTTGTTGTTAAATACGTAAATCCAAAATTGCTATTTTTAATTAAAAAAATACCAAATAATATAATAATAATTCTAGCAATAATTCTTTTCACACTTTTTATATTAGATTTAATAATTTCATGTAACATAATAAACAATGTAAAATTTATTGCTGAAAACACCAAAAAAGATTCAACAGAAGACATAAAAAAAGCTGTATTTAAATTTATTCATAATAATCTATATGCTTATAAAAGAATATTTAAAGCATTTCCAGATATTACAAAAATAATAAAAGAAAAAACTATGCAAACCAGAGAATTTATTTCAAAACATACAAAAAGAAAGAGTAAATAATCTGGCTTTTTTTATATTTGTGGCAATAATATATCGTTATTATATTATTCTAAATTCATATTTTGGCATAAAAAATGTAGACTGTTTTTTGAGTCTACATTTAAGAAATACCCATAATTTTTATGGTAACAATAATTTTTGACCTATAGATAATGCTGTTGTTGATAAGTTATTTAATTTCATAATTGCATCAACCGTAGTTTTATATCGATTAGCAATGCTATACAAACTATCTCCTTTTTTAACAGTATAAACCTCATTTTCTTGACTACTATTTACATTAGGAATAACTAACTTTTGACCAATACTTAAAGTATTAGATTTTAAATTATTTTTATTTTTTAACTCATCTACAGAGACATTATAAGATTTAGCAATACTATATAAACTATCTCCTTTTTTGACAATATAAATATTTTCTGTACTTTCGCTTTCTTGAGTTGGTACCTTTATTATTTGTCCAATTGCTAAGCTGTCTGTAACAATGTTGTTTATAGATTTTAAGTTATCAACACTAGTATTAAATTTTTTAGCTATAGCATATAGTGTATCACCAGATTTTACTACATATTCACCATAATCAGTTTCAGTTTCTTTTGCACCAGGAATTATAAGATTTTGACCTACACTTAACAAATTACTAGATAAATTATTTGCTTGCTTTAATTCTGCAACTGTAACACCAAGTTTTCTTGAAATACTCCACAAACTATCTCCAGATACAATTTTTATGTAACATTTTTAAATGTAAATATAATATCTACCTGTTTATCTTGATAGATATAAATTTTTTCAACTAAATTAATTATTAATTCTCTAGTTGGATTTTCAAGTGATAAAAATTCATTTATATATTTTTCTATTTGTTTGTTATCTATTTTATTTTCTTCTATTTGTTCATTTTTAAGATTATCAATTTTCTTTTTATTATTATCTATTTCAGTTTTAATATTTTCACTTACTCTTAAGTATTGTTCTTCATCAATAATACCTTTTAATCTATCCATATATGTTTTATCTAGACTTTCAGTTAATTTATTATTTGTTATCTCTAAACTTTCAATTTGTTTTTTTATCTTTAAACTATTATCTTCAAACTTTATATTATTAATAGATTCTTTTATCTTGTTTTTATCTAAATACTTTTTACATACATCCCTTATATTATCTAAAATAACATTTTCTAATACTTCATAATTATTTGTATGGGTTGTACAGACATGATATTTTGAATATGTTCTATAATAATCACAAGTAGTATAACTTCTTTCTGTCTTATTTTGGTATCTAATTGTAATTCTGTGTTTACAATCCCCACAATATAAAAGTCCATCTAATAAGTAAAATCTTTTTTTCTCTGGCCTTTTAACATTTTTAGGTAAAAGTGTTTGTACATAATTAAATGTACTCTTGTCAATAATTGCCTTGTGTGTGTTTTCTACTATTATGTAATCATCTGGACTATTTTTAACCGTTTTCTTTAGTTTATAATTAATCTTTTTAGTCTTACCTTGTACTGCATCACCTGTATAAATTCTATTAGTTAAAATTGCCTTTATAGTAGTATCTACCCATACTCCATATTCTTGTGATATACAATTATTATTTATACATTTTGTATTCCATATATAGTTATAATAAGATGCTGGTGTTTTTATTTTTATTTTAGTAAGTTCTTGAGCAATATAATGATATGTATTACCTTTAAGTGCTAAATCAAATATTAATTTAACAACACTTGCTTGCTCAACATTCACTACTAAATGATTCTTATTAGTTGGATCTTTCATATACCCAAATGGACATCTTCCTGATACATATAAGCCATCTTTCATTCTTGAATGCAAACTACTTTTAATTTTTTTAGAAATATCTTTGGCATACATATCATTCATTATGGCTTTAAAAGGTGCAATATCATTATTTGTATTGTCTATAAAAGTATCTATACCATCATTAATAGCAATATATCTAATATTATTATTTGGAAAAAATTTTTCTATTAATTCTCCAGTACCTATATAATCTCTACCTAATCTAGACATATCTTTAGTAATAATCATATTGATTTTGCCTAATTCAATATCTTTCATCATTCTCTTAAATGATGGTCTATCAAAATTAGTTCCAGAAAATCCATCATCTACATATTCATCAACTACTATATAATTGTTTTCTTTTACATATTGGTTAAGTAAACTTCTTTGACTAACAATACTATCAGATTCTACATTCCCATCATCTCTTGATAATCTTATATAAAGTCCTACTTTAAAACTACTATTCCCTACCATTAATTACAACTCCCTTCCATTTGGGAATAATGAGTATGATTACATGGTAGCTCCCTATCTAAATAATTGCAAGTCATGTTCAATTTCTTTTGTAATTCTATTTTCAATACTTCAGTTATTATTTCATTTAAAGATTTAGAATTATCTTTAAACTTTAAATTAACTTTGTATTTAACCATAGAGTTTAATACCTCCAATTAATTCTATGGTTTTAATTTTTGTAATATTACTTGGTATGATTCTCACATACCCAATAATATTACTTAATTTCATAATCCTCCTTATTCATAAACATCATCCCCTTTTACTTGGATGATACCTCTCTTAAAATGTATGAGCCAAGTCATTTACTATAGCAAGTTTTGTCTATCATCCCAAAATGATTCATAATTTAATAAAATATGAAATAGCAGGATAAGAAGATGGTGTAATAGCACGCGCTTTTCCTTATAAAATAAGGACTTGTGTTTACACCATTCTTATTTCGTACTTACGAAATTCAACCTACAAAATAGGTTTATATATAGGATGATTATTAAACAAGTCTTTATATTATAAGACATTAGAACAATAAAAAAACATCCTACTATCTAATTTTCGTTAGATTTTATAGGATGACTTTTTTATTTATTATTATTATTCATTTAAGTACTTTTCCATTATTGATGCTATTAATGCTTTAGATTCAGGCAGTAACTCATTTATTTTATAAGGATAACTTGTATCTGCTTTACTAATAATGGTTTGTTTTAATTCTTCTGGTATTTTATCAATTAAATCTTTGCTAAGCCTAATTAATGTCATATAGACTTCTGTATATATTTTTCTTTCTCTATCCATACTATAAACTCCTTCCATTACTTCTAGATGGAAACTGACTAAGCATTTCTTGAGCCTTTAATAAAAATTCCATATCTAAATCATTTAATTTTCTTATACAATCCTGTATCGTCATTTCCCTTTGTTTTGAAGCTTCGCTCACTTTAAATCTAGGTAATATCGGTGATAAATTAACACATGATAAAACTTCAGGATTAACAACCTTATCACAACAGATGTTATCTCCCATTAACATACTACCTCCCTTAACTATGTCAGAAAATATATAATTTTCATTTGAATAAAGGGAATTATCACTCATTGATGGAAAATAGAAACTTTTCATTCTATTTATATCATCATTATCTTCCAACGAACTAATTGGTACAAATGCTAAATAAGGTTCTGTATTGCCAAATTTATTCCAACATTTATTAAAAAAATCCAAAATTTCTTTTCTATCTTCTTCACTCATGTTATTTTTTTCAATCAATTTTGTTATTGTTAAAAGACAGGTATCATAATCTTTGTTTTCATAACCATGTCTATTTTCTTCTGGTACTAATCCCCATGCATAGCAATGGTTTTCTCCACAAAATTGCCCAAACCATTCAGGGGAACTAGAATAATATAACATGTTGTGTGGGGTACTATCGTAAAACCAACCGTTTTTTCCATTTTTAATATCTAACGTTCCCCAACCTAAAGGTTTATCATTACCATATTTATTATAAATTGAAGCAATATGCATAAGTTCCATCTTATCTTCTTTTGAAGACTGTGAAAAACCAAGACCATATTTCATATTATTTTCTATTGCCTTACTATTTCCAGCATGAAAAACATAACCATTTCTAACAAAATTTTCAAAAGCATAACTAATAATAGCTTCTATTTTACTATCAATTTCATGATGTGGAATTCCTATTTTATCAGCAATTCTTAATTTTAAAAATTGAATTTGTTGTTTTTCATCAGTTAAGTGCATATATTCTTCAATGCCTTCTGATTCTTTAAACAAAACACAATAGCCAATCATTCTAGAAAAATTTTTCTCTTGCAATTCTTTTTCATCATATGTCATTTCTCTTTTTTTCATAAAATAATGTTGGATTAAAGCATTATTTAAGCATTCAGATATAATTTTTCCAATATCAATATTCATTTTATCATCTTCTTCCTTATTATAAATTAATACAGTTTTATTCTATACATTTTAATTATACCATGTTTCTTTATTATTTTATTAAAAAATACTCATTATCCCCCATAAAAATCGTATCTCCTTTTTTTACTGTATAATAATTTGATCCTGCTGGGGCAACATAAGTACCTCCGGCATATTCAACTATTGCTTTTGTTACTGCTTCCGCAAGTTTTTCCCAATTGTTTTTTATTTGGTTTACATCATCACCAGCAGAATCAGCAAATCCATATTCTACAATAACAGTTTCATTATTAGGAGTATCACGCATAATATAATAATAATCTCTAGCAGGATTACTCGGAAGTCTTCTTTGATAATATTTTCTTACATTTTGTCCAGCATTTTCTAGTTCTTTGGAAATTTTACTAGCAAAAACATCATTATTTCTAAGTGCATAAATTACTTCAGCACCATCTCCACCACCCGCATTTATATGATTTGATACAACAATTACATCAGCACCATTACCATAAAAACTTTGTATTTTCTTAGGTCTATCACTAGGATTTAAAGTAATATCACTACCTCTAGTAAGTTGATTGGGAATTCCCATTTCATTTAATCTATTATGAATGTACTCACTTATTTTCAATGTATATTCTTTTTCTGTTATATTATTTGCAATAGTACCAGGATCTTCACCTCCATGTGGAGGAACCTGTTAAACCCAAATTTATTATTTCATTTCTATTTTTTCTTGTCTTTTCTGTTCTTTTTCTAA
>CAKOOS010000007.1 GCA_934098735.1 uncultured Bacilli bacterium
GTCCTGGTAGCTCAGCTGGATAGAGCAATCGCCTTCTAAGCGATCGGTCGTGAGTTCGAATCTCGCCCAGGACACCAAATTGATAAAAAATCAGAAAATTAACTTCTGATAGTAATAAATACTAACTAGAAATAGTTAGTATTTTTTTATAATAAAAAATCAGAACAAAAAAGTAAACAGTTTTTATCTGTCTACTTTTATACTATTAGCTACCTATTTAAAACTAGTTTGTACAAGAACATTTATCATAAGTATGTTTTACTCTATCATGTTCTTCTGCTCTTTTTCCATTATTAAATCTTTCAACTGTTCCAACTAAATAACCAGTTATTCTTCTAATTCTTTCAAATTCAACTCCTTCACCAGTCATTTTTTTTGTTTTGTTTTCGTCATTTACTTTTTCCATTACTATCATTCCTTTCCTTCTAAATGTTTTAGTAAATCAACACTAACAGCTTCTCCTGTCTTTCTTCCACATCTTGGACATACGTCTTTTATAATACCAACATATCCACATACTGGATCTCTATCAACAGGATGATTTATTGCACCGTAACCAATATCACTTTCTTTCATAATTCTAACAACACTTTCAAATGCTTCTAAATTATCAGATGGATCTCCATCAAGTTCAATATAACTTATATGACCTGCATTAGTAAATTTATGATATTTTCCTTCTATACCAAGTTTTTTAGCAATTGAAATATTGTAATAAACTGGAACATGGAAAGAATTCGTATAATATGCTCTATCTGTTACTCCTGGAATCTTACCATAAATATCTCTATCTATATTAACAAATCTTCCTGATAATCCTTCTGCTGGTGTTGCAAGACAAGTAAAGTTTAAATTATATTTTTTACTATATTCATCACATTTTTCTCTAATATGACCAATAATTTTTATACCAAGTTTTTGAGCTTCTTCACTTTCACCATGATGTTTACCAGTTAAAGCTTTCAAACATTCAGCAAGACCAATAAATCCGATTGAAAGAGTACCATGTTTTAATACTTTCTTTAATTTATCATTAGGTTTTAACTTTTCACTATCAAGCCATACTCCTTGTCCCATTAAAAATGGAAAATTATAAACTCTTTTATTACACTGTATATCATATCTTTCTAAAAGTTGATCCTTAACCAATTCAATTAATTCATCAAGTTCTTCAAAAAAACCTTTCATATCAGCTTTTTCTAAAGCATTTTTTCCAACTATACCGTGTTTTATACCTATACGAGGTAAATTAATTGATGTAAATGATAAATTACCTCGACCTGGAGTAATTTGCTTATCAGGATCTACAACATTTCCAATTACTCTTGTACGACATCCCATATAACCTACTTCAGTTTTATAATCTCCAGCTTTATAATATGGTTTATTAAAAGATGAATCTAAGAAAGACCAGTTTGGAAATAATCTTTTTGCAGAAACTCTTAAACTAAGTTTAAATAAATCATAGTTAGGATCTTCAGGATTATAGTTAACTCCTTCTTTTACTTTAAATATAGAAATTGGAAATATCGGAGTTTCACCTTGTCCAAGTCCCGCTTCACTAGCAAGCATATAGTTTTTAGTTACCATTCTACCTTCACTAGAAATATCTGTTCCAAAATTTATTGATGAAAAAGGAACTTGAGCTCCAGCTCTTGAATGCATCGTATTTAAATTATGTACAAAAGCTTCCATTGCTTGATAAGTTCTACGATCAGTTTTTTCCACAGATTTTTTAATAGACATATCAAACATTCTCTTTAATAATTCAGAATCTTTATAAAATTTTTCAAAATAATCTACTGTAATATCAATTGTTGGAATTTTATTAATTTCTTTTTCTAAAGTATTCATATTAATAAAATCATTTATATCTTCTAAATCTATATAGTCTTTAATAGTTGATTTTAACATTTTTTTAAATGTTTTTAAAACACCAGGTGCTAAATAATAATCAAAAGCTGGTATTGCTTGACCACCATGTTGATCATTTTGGTTTGATTGAATAGCAATTGCTGCCAATGCAGAATAACTCATTATATCATTTGGTTCCCTTAAATGACCATGACCAGTTGAAAAACCATTTTTAAATAGTTTATCTAAATCAATTTGCATACATGTTGTTGTACCCATTGCTAAAAAGTCCATATCATGAATATGTATATATCCTTCATCATGAGCATCAGCAAACTTTTTTTTCATTAAATATGCTTTTGAAAATTCTCTTGAAACATTAGATCCAAATTGAAGCATTGTTCCCATAGCAGAATTTCCATCTATATTACCATTTTCTCTTTTAGCATCATCTTCAGCAGCACTTTTTAAAGCAAGTCCTTCCAAAGTTTTTAAAAATTTATGACTTCTTTTATCTTCTACAAAAGCTGCTCTAGCTTTAGCTCTATTTTCTCTATAGCCAGCAAAACTTTCAAATACATCTTCATATTTATCTTTTTTTAATGTATCTTCAATTATATCTTGAATATCTTCAATTTTAATACTTGCTTTATCAGCATAATCCTTTTCAATTCTTTTAATTACATGTTGATATACTTTTTGAATATCACTTGAAGCATATTTTAACACTTCTTCTTCTTCATTAATTTTTTTGATACTATCAAAGCCTTTTTTAATAGCCATAGCAACTTTAGTGCCATTAAAACTTACTTTTGAGCCATTTCTTTTGATAACTTTGATATTTTCAAAAAATTCTTCTTCCACATTTGGCATTTACTACTTACCTTCCCTTCATATTTTCATGATAGCATACCCTAAAATAATTGTCTATAAAAATTGCATTTTCATTTTTTTGAGAATTTTATTTTTTTAAATTTTTGTCCCTTTTTTTCGTTGTTCGTATTTTTTAAAAACTAGCATTTTTTTCCTAACTTATGCCAAAAATAAAGTTTCTTTTAATTTTTATTATTTTTGACAATTCTTTACTTTTTTATTATTTTCTTTTTTTCACAAATTTACATATCAAGTTTTTTACACTAAATTACCAAACGTAAACAATTATAATTTGTGTAAACTTTAATTAATTCTTTCAACATTTTCCAAAGTCTGCTATAATATGTTTGTATTAAGGAGGAAACAACATGTTTAGTAATAAAAATGTTCATTTAATTGGAATCGGAGGCATAAGTATGAGTAGCATTGCATTAATGCTTAAAAATATGAATGCTAATGTAACTGGCACTGATATTTATGAAACTGATTTAACTCATTCCTTAGAAAGTAAAGGAATTATAATAAAATACGGTCATCATCCTGAAATGATTAATGATGCTGATATAGTTATTTATACCGCTGCCATATCAGAAAATGATCCTGAAAGAAAAGAAGCTCAAAAAATGCAAAAAGAATGTTATGAAAGAGCAGAATTTTTAGGAATATTGATGAAAGAGTTTAAAAATGCCCTTTGTGTATCAGGAACTCATGGAAAAAGTACAACAACAGGAATGTTATCTTTAATTTTTCTAGAAGCAAATTTAAATCCCACTATTCAAATCGGAGCTATATTAAGTGATATCGGAGGTAATACACATCTTGGAAATCATGATAATTTAATCATGGAGGCTTGTGAATATGTTGATAGCTTTTTACATTTTCATCCAACTGGTGTAATCATAACTAATATTGATAATGATCATTTAGACTATTTCAAAAATTTAGATAATATAAAGAAATCTTTTTATAAATATGTATCTCTTTTACCGGAAAATGGCTATTTAGTTAAAAATAATGATGATGAAAATTCTAACGATTTAGAAAATCACACCAGTGCACACGTAATAACTTATGGAATAAACAAAGAAGCAAATTATATGGCCAAAAATATTAAATGCAATAACTTAGGACACTATAGTTTTGATATTTTCTATAATAATGAATATCTAACAAAAATCAATTTAAATATAAGTGGAAAACACAACGTTTATAATGCACTAGCGGCCTTTGCTTTAAGTCATGCCTATATTGCAGATATTAATTTAATCAAGGAAGGATTAGAAAAATATCATGGCGTAGGAAGAAGATTTGAATTCCTAGGTAAATATAATGGTGCTTATATCTATGATGATTATGCTCATCATCCATCTGAAATAAAAACAACTTTAAATTCTGTAAAAGAAATATCACATCATGAGTCATGGGCTATATTTCAGTCTCACACTTATTCTCGTACTAAAGCTCATTTAGATAAATTTGCTGATGTTTTAAGTAATTTTGATCACATAATTATTGCTACGATTTATCCAGCTCGAGAAGTAAATACTTTTGATATAAATGAAAATATGCTTGTAGAAAAAATAAAAGTTAAAAATGCAAATGTTAAGTATATTGATAATTTTGACAAAATTGTTGAATATCTTAAAGAAAATATTAAACCAGAAGATTTAGTAATAACTATCGGAGCTGGACCAATTAACCAAGTTGCTAAAAAACTTGTAAGCAAAAACTCATAAACTTGAATTTATGAGTTTTTTTCTATATTTTTCTAAACAATTTATTATTTCTTTAGCTGTTTTACATTTACAAACCTCATTTTTTACTTCTTTATTCAAAGGTAATCCTTTTAAATAATTTAATAAATGACTTCTTATTTCTAAAACAGCTTGAGCCTCACTCTTATCTTTTACTAACTGATTTAAATGATACTCCATCATATCAATTTTATCATTAAAACATACTTCTTTAGGAAGAACACCAGATTCTAAATATTCTTTACATTCTTTAATAAGCCAAGGATTACCAAGTAATCCTCTTCCTATCATAACTGCAACACAACCAGTCTGATCAAGCATCTTTTTAGCATCATAACAAGAATTTATATCTCCATTACCTATAACAGGTATATTAACGCTTTTAACTACATCTCTAATAATATTCCAATCTGCTTTTCCAGAATATCCTTGAGCTCTTGTTCTACCATGAACAGTAATAGCACTTGCACCAGCTTTTTCAGCAACTTTTGCTATTTCTACAGCATTAATACTATTTGCATCCCATCCACTTCTAATTTTCACCGTAACAGGAACAGAAACATTAGAAACAACAGCTTTAATAATTTGATACACCTTATCTGGATCCTTTAAAAGCGCACTACCAGCTTGATTTTTTAAAGCAATTTTAGGGACAGGACATCCCATATTAATATCAATAATATCAGGTTGCATCTTTTCCTCCACAATTTTTGCAGCTTCCACAAAAGACGAAATATCACTACCGAATATTTGCTGACTAATAGGTCTTTCACTAACATCCATCTTGAGAAGCTCAAAAGTTTTTTCATTTCCATAAGTTATAGCCTTATCACTAACCATTTCAGCAACTACTAAAGATGCTCCCATCGATTTACATATCTTTCTAAACGTCATATTACTAACTCCTGCCATCGGAGCTACAACAATTTGACCATCTATTTTAACATTCCCTATATAAAAACTCAAAACCTAATCCCTTCCTTTTCTAAGTATTCCAATATCACCTGGAGTAATTAAAAAAGCATTAGCATCATCAGTATCTAAATGAGCTTCAAAATAACCATCTTCACTAACTTTTGCTTTAACCAAAATTGCCCCAGGTTTTTTACCGAATATTCCTAATTGTAACACTTCATCATCAGAAACGCCATACTTTTTAGCATCATCTAAACTAAAATGAACATGCCTATCAGCTATAATTGCAAAATTACCAGTAATTTTCCCTTTATCTGTTTCAATTGTTATTAAAGATGCATCAATTAAATGACCACTTTTTCTAACCGGGGGATCTATTCCAAACTTTCTAGCATCATATTTAGAAATTTCAACTTGATTATACTTTCTAGCTGGACCAATAATTCGAACATTTTCAATTGTCCATTTATCGGTTTTTAATGTTACAGTCTCCTCTGCTGCAAATTGCCCAACTTGATTTAAATAATTGCGAACATGTAGTTCATGACCAAATAATTTCAAAATTGCTTCCCTTGTTAAATGAACATGTCTTGCACTAATATTAATTTTTACTTTTTCCATAACTTTTCCTTCATTCTACAACACTAACGTTTACAATTTTCCCCTTTTCATATTCCACCTTAATAATATCAACATCATTTTGAGTATCATCTAAGATAACCATATCATTAAAACTTAATATTAGCCTATCATCTAAATTAAACCCTTTTTCTAAATACGGAAGTAAATATCCCATTATAGCCCTTTTATGTGTAAAAATAACAATATTTTTATTTCCTTGTTTTTTTACAATCCTATTAATAGCTATTTCCATTCTTTCTTTAACTTCATTTAAAGATTCACCATGATTAAACTTAAAGTCAAAATCTCTTTCTTGCATATAACGGAGCATTTTTATATTTCTATTACCAATATCTCCGATCTTAGCATCATTTAAAAAAGAATTTACATATACTTCTTTTCTTTTATAACTAGCATAATATTTTGCAGTATCAAGTGCAGAAGCATAACTAGAAGAATAAATAATATCAGCATCAATCTTTTTTACTATTTTAATAGCAAGTTTCTCTCCCTCAATAGATAAAGGTCTATTTATTCTCTTTTCTAAAACACTATCAAAAGTTTCGTATACAATATTATCTAGTACTAAATTATTACTTACTAAAAATAATGTCATGAATCCTCCCTATTATTACTAATAATAATTTTAACAAATAAATTAAAAGTTGACAATGATTTAAAAATAAACTATAGTAATTTTGTGAGGTATTTTATGAAGGAAACATTAATAGAAATATTTAGTCCAACGACAAAAAGCTTGAGTTTAAATGATATAAAAAAAGAACTTAATTTACAAAACATTTCAAAAAACGAAGAAAAAGAACTTATTAAAAATTTAGAAAATTTAGAATTAGATGGAAAAGTATACTATGACCACGTCCAAAACCGTTATAATACTTTTCCGTCTAATTTTTTTATTACCACAATAAAAAAAAATAACGACGGTATAATTTCTTTCTGCATCGGAGGAACAATTTATACCATTAAAACAAATTATAAAGAAATATCTAAAAAAACGCCAATTATAGTTAAAAAAGATGGTGAAAATTATAATCTTGTAAAAGTGATAAATAAAAGCTGGCCAAACGAAATTAAATACATATCTAATTTAGAAGATTTATTTTGCATCGATAATAAAAGTTTTACACTAAATGAATTAAAAAAAATGGTTAGTTGCGATAATAATATAGAAGTTCAAAATGTATTAAAAGAATTAGAAAATGAAGGACTTGTTTACTTTGATGATTATGCTAATATTTATAAAAGATTCCCTAGAAACTATTTTGTAGCAACAGCTGAAGTAAGCAAAAAAGGTCATTATCATATTAAAGTAAATAATCACACATTTTTCTTATCATATAATGATTCAAATGGACTTTTACCATTTGATAAAGCTATATTCGAAATAAAAGATGAAAACATTGAAGTTTTAAAAATAATAAAAAGAGCTAATCCCGAAGTAATTTGTGAAGTTACAGAAAAAAATGGATTAAAAGTTGTAGGAAACAACAATATAAAAATAAGATCAAGAGAAAAAGAACTAAAAGAATTAAGCTTGCCTATCGGAACAAGAGTACTTGCATCTATTTCAACATCAGAAACAAACAAAGTTTTTGATGCTCATTTTATTGAAGTTTTGGGACACAAAAACGATTTAGATGCTGATTTAGAAGCTATTGCATATAATAATGGTTTTAAAACACGATATACAGAAGAAGAATTAAATCAAGTATATTCTCTTCCAACTAGTATTAGCGAAGAAGATAAAATAAATAGAACTGACTTAACACAAGATATAATTTTTACAATAGATGGTGAACACACAAAAGATATGGATGATGCTGTAGGAATTAAAAAGTTAGATAATGGAAATTATGAACTAACAGTTTCAATAGCTGCTGTATCCCACTATATAAAATATAAAAGTCCATTATGGGAAAGAGCAAGTTATAATACAACAAGTTTATATATGTTAGATGGTGTAAGTCACATGCTTCATCCTCAAGTTTCAAACGGAATTTGTTCACTTAATCCTAATGTGGAAAGACTTGCTAAAACTTATAAAATGATTATAAATCCAAAAGGAAAAGTTATTGACTTTGAAATATTAGATGCAGTAATTAAATCCAGAAAAAAAATGACTTATGAAGATGTAAATAAAATTTTAGTAGAAAATACTGTGCCAGAAGGATACGAAGAATTTTTAAACGATATTAATCAAATGTATGATTTATCTCAAATAATAGAAAATAGACGAACTAAAAACGGAGCATTAAACTTTGATAGTAAAGAAATAACTTTTGTTTTAGATGACAATAAAAATATTTTAGATGTTAAAACTAGAAAGCAAGGACCAGCTGAACAAATAATTGAAAATTTTATGATCATCACTAATGAATCAGTAGCAGAATATATGCTTAATATTGGTATTGGATTTGTTTATCGTAATCATGAAATACCTTTTGATGACAAACTTAGAAATACTTTATCTTTAATTAAAACTTTGGGATATAGAATTGAATTACTAAAAAATGTCGAAGATCCTCGTGTTTTACAAAAGATAATTCAAACATTAAGTACTAAAGAAGAATTTTTCATTCTATCAAGTCTTCTTCTTCAAAGCATGCAAAGAGCTTATTTTAGTACTGAAAATCATGGACATTATGGCCTAGCATTAAATGCTTATTCTCAAACAACTTCCCCTATTCGTAGATTAATGGATTTAGTAATAGAATACATTTTAGATAATTTAGATAAATTTTATGATCCAGATTTTAATATGAAAAAATTCGAAAAAGAATTAAAAGAACTTTGCGAAAGAGCTTCAACGATGGAAAGATGTGCTGATAAGGCTGAATATGAAGCTAATAGATTATACATGATTAATTATATTATAAAACACAAAGATGAAGAATTTATAGGATATGTTCAAGAAATAACTCCTAAATATCTTGTAGTTAAAACAAAAGACTTAATCGAAGGAATTGTATATTTTGAGGATATTGAAGACGGCAAATATTTTTACAATCCAAATAATAAATGGTTAGAAAACAGAAAAACCAAAGAAAATATTATAATTGGATCAAAATTAAGTCTAACATTATCAGATTATGATAAAGAACATTTACTTATTTATTTTAATGCTTCAAAAGAAAATTTAAAAAACACAACTCTAAATAGAAAAAAAGCTTCATATTAATGAAGTTTTTTAATGCATTTCTAATTCATTTCCAGTATTTTCTGTTTTTAAACTTTCAAGTTCAACACTATTAATACTATTAAATCTTTTTGTTATTTTTTCACTAGTTGTATGTAATTCATCTAAACTTTGATTCACACTTTTAACATTGCGAGCCAGTTTATCCCAACGTTCTTTATATCTGCCAAATTCTACACTTAATTTATTTAATTCTTCATGAATAACTTTAGCATATTTATCTCTTTCCATATTTTTTAGAATCATACTTATAATTGATAATGTACTTATTAATGTAGTGGGACCAGCAATCCACACTTTTTTACTATAAGCATAATTTAAAAGTTCAGGGTGATAAGCATTTATTTCAGCAAAAAGTGCTTCCGCAGGTAAAAACATTATAGCTTCATCGCTTGTTTCACCAGGAATTATATACTTACTACTTATATCATTAATATGTTTTTTTACATCCAAGACAAATAGTTTTTCTGCTTGTTCTCTTTCTTCTTTCGTTCTGCTTTTATCAGTCATTCTTTGATAATTTTCTAAAGGAAATTTAGAATCAATTGCAATTGTTCCAAGCGGAGATGGAGCATAAAGCAAAGCATCTACTATATAACCATTATTAAATTTATATTGAGTTTTATATATTCCATTTTTATTACTTCCAAAAGCATTATTCAAAATATATTCAAGATTTACTTCTCCAAATGTTCCTCTTGTCTTTTTATCAGTTAAAACACTTTGAAGTGATACAATTTCACTACTTAATCCTTCAATCTTCTTCTGTGCTTCATCAATCTTAGATAATCTTTCTAAAACATTCATAAATGTTTTATTACTTTTTTCAAAATTTTGATCTAATCTTTCATTCACTCTATCATTTATAAGAGATAACTTTCTTTCTAGCTTTTCATTTAATAGTTCAAAATCTCCAGTTAACACTTTAGAAAAACTATATTTAAATTCTCCAATTTCTTTTGTAATATTTGCTTCAAAATGTCCAAGTCTTTCAGTCATTTCATTATTATGACTATTATTTTTTTTAAATAAAATAACCAAAAGTAAAATAATTATAACCCCAAGAAGTCCAATAATAATATAATCCATTTTATCACCAAATTAATTTTATCATACATTTGTACGCAAAACAATCTTTTTTAAAAAAATACTTCATACCATTTCAAAAAGCAATAAATTGTCCAAACTTTTCGATAATTATCTTTTTTATTTTGATAATGTAGATCCAATAATTTATTTATTTGTTTTACATTAAAGTATTGATTAGCAACCTCACTATTAAAAGTATTTTTTATTTCTGTATACACATCTTCATCTTTCATCCATTCTCTTATAGGAACAGGAAAACCAAGTTTTTTCTTTTTATAAGCTTCTGTTGGAATAACTTTTTTAGCAGCATCTCTTAAAGCTACTTTGGTATTTTCTTTTGTTACTTTATAATCAAATGGCAAACTTGATGCTACTTTAAAAACTTCTTTATCAATAAAAGGTACTCTTCCCTCTAAACCAGAAGCCATTGTCATTCTATCAGCTTTAAGTAAAATATCTTTCATAAGCCAAAAATTAATATCTATAGCTTGCATTTTATCAATATTACTTTTCGAAGCAAATTCTTTATAAACATCCCTAGTAACATCTATAGCTTCTAAAGGATATTTCTTTTTTAGAACTTTATTAGCCATTTTTTTACTAAAGTTACGATTTACTCCAATATAACTATTTTCTAACTTTTCTCCTCTTCTTACCAAAAAATTTAATCCTCTTTGTTCAGGAAAAATACTAGCTACTTTTCCCACAAAATGTCTTATAAAATAAGGTATCTTATTATAAAATTTATAATCAACTTCTTCTCTATAATAGTTATATCCTCCAAAAAATTCATCAGCACCTTCTCCAGATAAAACTACTTTTAAATCTTTACTTGCGAGTTTAGCAACAAAATATAATGAAATTGCTGCTGGATCACTCGTTGGCTCATCTAAATAATACATTATATCTGGAATAACATTCATATATTCATCCTTTGTTATTACTTTAGAAACATTTTTTATTTTTAATTTATCTGCTAAATCTTTTGCATACTTAATTTCATCATATTTAGGAATATCATAACCAACAGTGTATGTTTTAGATGGCTTAGCTAAAGAAACTATATAAGATGAATCTATACCACTAGAAAGAAAAGAACCAACTTCTACATCTGCTAACAAGTGTTTATTTACACTTTCACTCATTACATTGCTTATATCTAAAACAGCATCTTCATAACTCATATTTTTTTCATTAAAATCTAGCTTAAAGTATTTATTTAATTTAATATCACCATCTTTATAAAGCAAACTCATCCCAGCATCAAGTCTATAAACATTTTTAAAAAATGTTTCATTCGTAGGTACAAAACTAAATTCCAAATAAGCTTCAAGTATATCTTCATTAAATTCTTTCTTAAATTCAGGGACATCTAAAAAAGCTTTAATTTCAGAAGCAAACATAAAAGTATCATTCATATTAGCATAATAAAGAGGTTTTATTCCAAAATTATCTCGTGCTAAAAACAACTCTTTATTATTTTTATCATAAATAGCAAAGGCAAACATTCCTCGCAAATATTTAGGAAGATCTGTTTTCCATTCTTCATAACCGTGAACTAAAACTTCTGTATCACTATTTGTTTTAAAGATATGCCCCTTATCTATTAAGTCTTTTTTTAAATCTAAATAATTATATATTTCTCCATTAAATACAACTACAATACTTTCATCCTCATTAAACATTGGTTGATTTCCTAAAGAAAGATCAATAATGGATAAACGTCTATGAGCTATAGCTACATTTTCATCTATAAAATAACCTTCTCCGTCAGGTCCACGATGTTTAATTCTTTCACTCATTTTTTTTATTATTTCATCTTTTTCTTTATTTTTAGTTATTAATCCTGCAATTCCGCACATACTATTCACCTAAAACCTTTCCATAATAGTCATATACCATAATATTTTTGCTCATTATTACTTTATTACTAACAATAGTATTCATCGTTTTTATATAATCATCCGAAATACTTACATCTTTATTAGGTACAAACTTATTGCTTCGAGCAAAATAAGTACCCTTATCACTTACCCAACTTCTATTACCAAATATAGCAAGACCTTCTTCATCACTTAATATATCTTTACCAATTATTAATCTCGAATCATATTTTACACCAAATAAATTATAAATAGTGGGCAAAACATCAATTTGACTTCCTACTTTATTAATTTCAACATTTTCCATCTTATTATTCCACAATATAAAATTACTTTTATTTACTTCAATAACATCATCTTTTTTATAACTAGAAATTTCATTAACTTCATCTATACTTAAATAATATGGATAATGATCCCCAACCAAAGCAATAACTGTATCATCAAGCTTTCCAGATGCTTTTAATTTTTCAATCAATAATTCTAATGCTTTATCAAGTTCTATCTGAGCTGCCAAATAAGCTAATGGCTTTTCGCTATAATTTAAATCTTTAACATCATCCTGATGTTTTTTTGCCATAGCACTTTTATTAAAACCATAATCTCCATGCCCACTAACAGTAACATAATAAGTAAAAAATGGCTTATCGCTATTAATATAATCGTCAAACGTTGATTCAATCATTTCTACATCAGATTCAGGCCAAATTTTACAATTTATCTTATCTTCAAGACCATTATTACAGCCTTTAAAATTATTAAATCCAAGCATTTTTAAATATTTATATCTATTTTGAAAAGTATAATTATGATCATGATAAGCAAATGTACTATAATTCATACTTTGAAAAGCATTTGCAATACCAAAAGGAAATTTATTTGTACCACTTTTCCACGGATTTAAAAATCCAGAGGCAGCTACTAACCCTGTAAGTTCTTGAAATTCTCCACCAATCGTACTACTTATCGTCGGAGTATAAAAATTATTAAAAACAAAACCACTATGAACAAGCCTATAAAGCGTCGGAGTTAAATCTTCACGAACTGCTATTTCATTAAAACTTTCAGCCATAAACAAGATCAAATTTTTACCAGCAAAATAATTTGTATATTCATTTTGTTTTGTACCAGTTTCATTTTTAAAGTACTCATGCATAAGCTTAATATTTTCATCACTTTCATTTTGAATTAATTTATCAAAATCAATATCTAAATTATTATAATCATAATCTTTTTCTATATTATCATTTCTACTATCTTTAATAACTATATCTACTTTTTCATTAAACTTCCAAATACTTCTTTTAGTGTCAATTAAAAAGCTATGTAAAACTCCAAAAGACTTAATATTAAGTTCAACATTATTTATTTCATAATAAAGTTTATAAGGAGAATTATTATCATTTTTTTGAATTTTTAAAAATCCCAGAAAAGAAAAATAGATAAGAGCAGAAAGTATAACATTTAATATATTTTTAGAAAAATTTTTTCTTTCAATAACAATAACTTTATTAAAGATCATAAAGAATATAAAGGGAAGAAAAAATAATATCACCCCCACTATATTTTGAAGAACAACCATTACTCCATCAAAAGCAAAAGCAACTACTTGATTCGTAGCTTTTAAAAGTGACCAATCAAAATAGAATCCAAACATTTTATAAACGCATAACTGCACACTATAAATAAGACTTAAAAGAAATAAAAAAATTAAATAGATAACTTTATTCACCGATCTATTACTTAAAGAACAAAGTGCCTTAAGTAAAAATGTTAAAGATAAACAAAATATAAGAATATATATAAATTTAAAATCAAATATAGAATCATTTATAAACACTTTAAAAATTACTTCCATATAAAGAAGTATAAAAAAATAAACTATTCCCATATAAAACTTTCTTAATTTAAATTTTTTCATAAATCTATTGTATCAAATTTCTTTCTAAAAGTCTTTAAATACCAAATAAAAAAGTGTTATAATTTAACACTAATTTACTAAATACATTTTATTTTCTTTGACAACATAAATATCATTTACACTACTTTTAATCATCGGATACATATTACCATTATCAGCATCTACTAAGTAACCTAAAGAATATGTATCAGGTATATCAAAAGATACAAAATTATTACTTATTTGTTTTATATATTCTTCTAAATTATCGGCGTTATCTACATTCAAATAATTTCCATAATATAATTTATAATTTGTTAAATCATTAGTTATAAACATTATAGTATTTTGAAAAACTACCAATCTTTCAACATTTTCAACATTTACCTTTATATCCTTTATTTCATCATTACCAATATAAACAGTTTTATTTTTTAAATAAATATGTAATTTTATTACTTCATCATTACTATTTTTAAAACTAATATTATAATCATCATAACTAAAGTAATGAGTTTCTATTTTATTAATTTTTATTTTTTCATATTGATAACAAACATAATATTTATTTAATTTATCTCCCCAAAAAAGATTAAAACAACCATTAAAGATTACTAAAAAGACAATTAATGCCGTAATTATAACTTTAGTTCTAACAGCAAGCTTCTCATCATGTTTAAAATCTTCATCCGTCAAAGAACTTAAATCATTCATCTTTGTTTTTCTAAGTAAATATATCGTATATGTCATATAAATTGCACTTAGAATTAAAGATACTACTATAGAACTTGTAGAAAGAGATAAAGGCATATCTTTAGTATATGAACACTCTTTAAAATTATTTACATCTCCAAGCAAAATAGCAAAATCATAAAATCCATGTAAAAAAGCTAATGCCCAAATATTTTTACTAAGATAATATACTGCACCAAACAAAAGACCTATAGCAAATGTTTGAATAATTTGCATTAAGGTTATGAATAAACCTTGTCCAGCAAAAAGATTTAGAATATGTGTTCCACCAAAAAAGATAGCACTTAAGACAATAGATACAATAATATTTTTACGACTTCCATTGTAGTTTTCTAACAATTCATTTTCTATGATTCCTCGAAAAAACAATTCTTCAAAAAGACCTATAAAAACTGTATAAAAAATTAAACTTATTAAATTCTCTATATTAAGATTTTCCCCAATTAAAGAAATAACATTACTAATAAATATAATAATTGTTAGAATTAAGATTGGTAAACATAATTTCAATGTTTCTTTAAAACTATATTTTTTTTCTTTAAATATTTGCCATCTTTTTTTAATTAAAATAAACCATAATACAAGCATAAATACTACAGCTTCAGATACTGCAAAAGAAGAAAATCTTCCATTTAAAATAGAACTCCATAAACCAGAAGCTAAAAGTGATCCTAATAATTGGATAGCAACTTCAAGTAAAATAAATAATCCTAATGTTTTCAAAATTATTTTAAATAAATTTTGTTTATTATCTAAAGGCATTATATATTCTCCACATTTGTATAAATTTGTGATACATCTTCAATATCATCAAGTAAATTATAAAGTCGATCAAATAATTCTTTATCTTCACCTTCTAATACAACCTTATCTTTAGCATACATTCCAACTTCATCAATTTCATAATCAATGTTAGGTACTAATTTTTCAAGTTCATCTTTTGCCTTATTTATATCACCCGGATTTAAACTTAAAGTAATATAACCATCTTCGCTTTCAATATTTTCAATTTCAATACCAGCATTAAGAAGTGCATCAAACACTTTTTCTTCATCGTCATATTTAAATGACAAAATTCCTAAATGATCATAATTATAAGATACTGAATTAGTTACTCCAAGACTTTTATTAACTTTATTAAAAGCAGCACGAACCATACCCACTGTTCTATTAACATTATCAGTTAAACATTTAATAATTAAAGTTGATGCTCCTGGTCCAAATCCTTCGTATACAACTTCGTGATATTCTTCTTGTCCAAGTCCTTTTGCTTTATCTATAGCCCTTGTTATAATATCTGCAGGCACTTGATTTTTTTTGGCTTTATCAATTAATCTTTTTAAATTTACATTAGCATCCGGATTTGGACTTCCCTTTTTAGCTGCTAAATAAATTTCTTTTGCAAATGTGGTATATAACTTACCTTTCGCAGCTCCAGTTTTTTGTATACTTGCTTTTCTAACTTCATACGCTCTTCCCATAATTTCCTCCTAAAACACTCTCAATTTTTTTATAAATTTGTAAACACCATAATCATTCTTATCTTTTTTTATTTCCTTGATTACTTTCTTAATATTATATACTTTAAAATAACTCCATTTATTTTTCTGCATTACTAATTCTACGGCTTTGATAATAAGTCTTTTAGCATTTTTAGTGCCAAACATCAAAGACATTTCTTTTTTAGTCTTATCATCTACTTTTTTTATTAATAATTCATAATAAAAATTACTTCTTACTTTAAATATATATTTATTCCCATCAAGCTTTTTTAAAACTTTTAAAGCATCAAAATAACCTAATTCCATATTACTTCTTATATCATATTTTTTTATATCAAGAATACTTTTAGTACTCCTTGATGGTTTTATAATCACTAATTTTTGCTTATCTTTGTAAGGCCTTTTTAATCCAATTGCTTGTAAATCTATAACATAAACTTTATCATAGCCTTTATCAAGCAAGACATTTGCCGGAGCATTATCATAAAAGCCTCCATCCAAATAATAATTATCATCAATAATTTTTTCTAATTTAAATATTGGAAGTAAACAGCTAGCTATTAAATAATCATTTAATTTATCTGGCTTTATATTCTCTTTAAACATAATAACAGGCTTAAAATCTTTAAATCTAACTGTAACAAGTCCAAAGTCTTTTTTACTTTTATACAAATATTTATTTACCTTAAACTTATCTAATACTTCTCTAAGTCCTTCTGTACTAATGCCTTTATTATTTATAATAGTTTTAATATTGAAAAATAACTCTTTTATTAATTTTTTATCTAATTTAGCTTCATTAATTTCTCTACTTAAATTTTTTGTTAACCCCAGGATATCACCTGCATTACAATTATACCAAAAATCAAACAATTCTTCATATTTCCCACTTGCAATTATCGCAGCATTTAAAGCCCCTATAGATGTTCCAACAAAGCCATCAATCTTAATATTGCAATCTAGAAAAGCCTTATATGCTCCAACTTGATAAGCGCCTTTAAGTCCTCCACCTGAAAAAGCTATACCATTCATTATTTTTTACCTATAATTGGTTTTGCTAAAGTTCTTTCCATATTTCTATTTTTAGCTCTACTACGCATTCTTCCATAATATTCTTGTAATGAATCATTTCGATAATGAATTATTTGATCAAGTTCATCACGATCTTTGCAAACAGGACTATAATAATTTTTTTCTAAAAATAATCTTGATCCAATATATCTAAAACTTAATCCTATTATTTCTAAAAGTTTATCAAGTAAGTCACCATAAACAACAGAGCTAGCACTTGTAACATTAAATGTTTTTTTATTTAAAACATCTGCAAAAGAAATTCCTTTAACAAATGCATAGGCACAATCTTCCTTAGTTACCACATCCATAAGATCTTTTCTATTTCCATGATACATAAATACTTCATTTATAGGATTACTAAGTACTAAAGGAATTCTATATATAGTATAATTTTTAAGTTTTTTCTTTATTAAATTTTCACTATCTAATTTTGCTTTTGAAAAATAATCATATTCATCTAAAGTAATTCTACTTTTAACACTTGGATCTACAAGTTTCTTATACATGCTGGTAGTAGAAGCATAAAATAAATGACATTTAGGATTATAATAAGTAATTGCCCTAATTATATTTTCAGCACCTCGATAATCAATGGCTTCAGCTAATCCCTTTTTCATATCAGAAAGTGGTGGTAAAGCACTAGCTAAATAAATAATAAAATCTTGATCTTTAACTAAGGCTTCCATAAGTACCCTATCAGTTACATCACCATATAAAATATTGACTCTTTTTTTAAATCTTTTTAATCTATTAAAAACATTTTTGTTTTTTAGATCAAGAATAGTTATTTCATACTTACCTTCACTAAGTAAATATTTTACTGTATGAACTCCAACAGCACCTGCAGCGCCCACAACTAAAACTTTTTTCATAATGTACATCCCTTCTTACATAAAATTAATTATAACTAATATTATTATACCAATAATTATACCACAAATAGTGTCTTTTTCTTTTCTATTTTGCCAAACTTCCCCTAAAAGTTCAAAAACTAATATATGCAAAAGCATTCCCAGTGTTATTGAAGTAATAATGCCTGTAAATAGATGACTAATTGTCCCAAACATACTAGAAATAAGTCCCCCAATAAAACCTGATAAAACTAATAAAACTATAAGCACTATATTTTTTTTATTTTTAGATAAATTTGCTATTTGAAATCCAAATGGTAAGTTATGCATACCAATACCAAGTAACATTAGTAAACCACTTTTAATATCACCTTGAGCAACACTATATAAACCAATACCTTCAATTAAATTATGAAGAAGTAAAGCCAAAAGAGTTATTATACTAATGTGATTTAAATGATTTACATGATCAGGCATCTTTTCATCATTTTCCTCATGATGATGTTCATGATGAGGTACTAATTTATCAATTAAAATTAAGCCTCCAAACCCTAAAAGCACAAAAAAAATATAATACCATTTACTATTTTCTAAAAGTTCAGGAAGCAAATCACCAGCAATAAGACCCATTAAAACTATCATTGCACAAGCTATCGAAATATTGGCAAATTTTGTTTTATTCTCAACAATTTTATAAATAAAAATACCAATTAAAAAAAATAGTCCACTTATAAAAGTCAAAAATAAAGGCATAAAATTCATCTCATTTCTGCCCTTATTTTATCAAATTTTTACAAAAAAAAAAAGGACTAACGTCCTAATTTTATAAATTAAATTAACAACTTACTTTTGTGAATTTAACTGCACCAGCAAAGTTCTTACCAGTATTATCATTTTGGTCAGCATCTAAGTTAACTAATGTAACAGATAAAGTCCAAGTATCAGTAATAGTTTCTCCAGCAGCTGGAACTAATTTAAATGTATAATCAGTACCACCTTTAGTAGTTGGGATCTTAACTTCTACAGGCTTTGCAGATGTTGCAACACCATTATTACCTTCAGTAGTAATGTTCTTGTTTTCAACTAAAACATCATCATTTCTTTTTGCTGTAAATGTTAATTCAGCATCATGTGCAGTATTAGTTGAAGAATATACAAATGTATTATTTGTAATACTTAAAGTTGCTGTATAACACATAGAACGATCAGCTTCTGAAACAGTTGAACCAGTAGTTGAAGTTGGAGCAGTCCAAGCTACAGTACCAGTTGATTCTCCGCTTCGACTTTCTTTATCAGTTTGGTTAAAGTTTGTAGCATCTGCATAAATACTAATAGCTTTAAAAGTACTTAATGAAGAACTACCAGCTTTACCAGTTTGAACAACTACATCAGCTTGACTAGCTGTACCACCTTGAGCAGTGAAGTATGCAAATGTTGCACCTACTACAGCAACTAATAAAGTTGCAACTGCAATAACTGTTAATAAGATCGTATTCTTTTTATTTTCCATCTCTACTTTCTTTCCTCCTCTATTCTAATATTACTATTTTTTAATTTGTAAGTCAACACTAAAAATACATTTTGATAAAGTTTTTTTCACTTTATCTTCACATTATTTTTTCATTTGCCTTAAAATGGGAATTTTGAAAATTTTAATTTGACATAAATAAAAAATAGAAACTTTTTTGTTTCTATCTATGCATAGCAAAATCTAAAGTTGATGATTTTAAATCTATATTTATTCCACTTATATCTTCATCCATTCCACCAATAAGTTTATAGGTTGGATAAAGAGCACCACTTGATAAACTAATTCTATCACTATAAGAGTCATAACCATTTTTAGCAATAATTTTACTTACCGTAGTCCCATAGGAATTAGCAACTGTAAATATATTAGAGCCAGTAAAAACAGAACCTCTACTTGCTAAACTTACAACATTCCCTTCTTCAACGGTAATATTACCTTTATATTTAGAACCATTATAAGTTATTTCCACATTATAAACTCCTGGATATAAATTATTTAAAGCATAACTTCCATCACTTGTTGTAGTTACAATTGAACCATTTTGAATATTAATTGTTGCATTTCCTGTTAAAACAGCAGAATCCAAAGTAACAGTTCCACTTAGATTATAGCTCATTTTAGCATTTTCAACTTCAGCTACTACTTCGGTATCTAAATAAAAATACGTAAAACTAGCAGCAGGTATAGCTTTATCACTAAGCCACATCTTAATTTTATAAGTTTTGGTAGCATTACTACTTGAAGTTCCCCCTAAAGTATTAAATAAAATAGCATAACGATTATTTCGATAATCACTAGGATCATAACTATATATTGGTAAATCTGTAACAGACATTGGACCTGCTACTAAAGTATCACTTACACCAGCACCATTATATTCATAAACTGCAAACATAACATAATCAAGCGGAGTAAGTAAATCACTATCACTATATCCACTTCTATTTTTAAAACTATCCATATCATAACCAATATTTAAAACATAAGTTGAAGATAAAGTTCCAGTGTTTTGAATATAAACTACACTAGATTCATTCTGAGCCATACCAGCAGCATTAGATATTGATGGCATTCCTTCTCTTAAAACAGACTTTGTATCATTTCCATAAGATACTGCCAAAGATCCAGTAGTTATTACTTGATTAGTAGTATTTGTTTTAACTGTAAAAAATGACGCATAACTAATTCCAATTGATGCTATTGTTAATGCAAATACACAAACAGCAATAAAAAAATTACGATTTTTAATGAATTTGGTAAGTTTATTCCAATCTATTTTAGATTTCATATTATCACCTAGCATAATTCTAACACAATAATTTACAAAAAAAAAGAGCTTAATGCCCTTTACGATATCTTTCTTTTGGATCTAAATATTTTTTTCTTAATCTAATTTCTGTTGGTGTTATTTCAATATATTCATCTTCTTCAATAAACTCAAGTGCTTCTTCTAATGTAAATTTCTTTGCTTTATTCAAAACAATAGCTTCATCAGCATGTGAACTTCTTGTATTAGTAAGTTCCTTATTTTTACAAGGATTTACATCTAAATCTCCTTCTTTATTACATATACCAATTATCATACCGGCATATACATCTGTAGAAGGATCGACAATCATTGTACCTCTACTACTTAAATTAAATAACGAATAACCAAAAGTAGTTCCATTAGCCATAGATACTAAAACACCATTTTTACGTCCAGAAATACTTCCAGCATAAGGACCATAAGAATCGAATGAACGAACCATGATTCCTTCGCCTTTAGTTTCAGTAATAAATGAACCACGATATCCAATTAAACCTCGCGTTGGAACTAAATACTCAACTCTGGTATACCCAACTTCACCTGGAGTTACACTTTGCATTATTCCTTTTCTTTCATTTAATGAATTTATAACAGTACCAGAAAATTCATTTGGAACATTTACAATAACTTTTTCATAAGGTTCTTCCTTTTTACCATTTTCTTCTTTAAAGATTACTTCTGGTTTAGAAACTGAAAGTTCATAACCTTCACGACGCATATTTTCAAGTAATATTGATAAATGAAGTTCCCCACGACCACTAACTTTAAATCCGTCAGCTCCAGCTAAAGGTTCAACTTTAAGTCCTACATTAGTTTCTAATTCTTTTTCAAGTCTTTCTTTTAAGTGTCTGCTAGTTAAAAACTTACCACTTTGACCAGCAAAAGGTGAATTATTTACTAAAAAGTTCATTGATAAAGTTGGTTCTTCTATTACTATTTTAGGAAGTGGATCAATTACATCCTTTTCACAAATGGTATCCCCTATTGATACATCGCTACATCCAGCTACAGTAACAATGTCTCCAAAATAAGCAACTGGCACTTCTACTCTTTTAATTCCTTCATTTACAAATAATTTAGTAACCCTAAATGATTCAACTCTTCCATCATTCGTTGCCAAAGAAACAGTTTCACCAGATTTAATTTTTCCTTTATTTATTCTACCAATACCTAGTCTACCAATATAATCATCATAATCAAGTTGACAAATTTGTAGTTGTAATGGATCATTTTCATTACCTTCAAATGGTTTTGTATTTTTTATAATTGTTTCAAATAATGGTGTTAAATCTTTACCATCTTCTCCCATATTATAAATAGCATAACCACTTCTAGCACTACCATATAAAATTGGAAAATCAAGTTGTTCATCCGTAGCACCTAGTTCCATAAACAAATTAAAAGTCATATCAACTACTTCTTCAGCTCTTTGATCTTTTTTATCTATTTTATTAATAAATAAAATTGGTTTTAAATTATTTTGTAAAGCTTCTTTTAGCACAAATCTAGTTTGAGGCATTGGGCCTTCAGCAGAATCAACTAGTAAAATAACAGTATCTACTGTTTTAATAACTCTTTCAATTTCACTTGAAAAATCCGCATGACCTGGAGTATCTACAATATTTATTTTATAATCTTTATATTTAATAGCACAGTTTTTAGCTGTAATAGTAATACCTCTTTCTTTTTCAAGGTCACCACTATCCATTACACAATCTACTAGCTCTTCATTAGCTCTAAATACACCACTTTGTCTAAGTAATCCATCAACAAGTGTAGATTTTCCTGCATCTACGTGCGCAACTACCGCAATATTTATAATTTTATCCATAAACTTCACCCTTTTTCGTAAACTCCCATAGATAATAATACAGAATTAATCAAAAGTCAAGAAAAACCTTGTTTCACCTAAGAAACAAGGTCTTAACTATTCATCTAAATTTTTTTCTTTCTTACTCTTTTTTGGTGCATCTATAAAACCATAATGTTCTCTGATTTTTTGCTCTATTTCATCACGAATATTAGTGTTTTCTTTTAAAAATATTTTTACATTTTCCTTACCTTGACCAATTTTTTCACCATTGTAAGAATACCATGCTCCACTTTTATCTATAATTGCCAAACTACTTGCTATATCAATAATTTCTCCTTCACGAGATATTCCTTCTCCATACATTATATCTACACTTGCAGTTTTAAATGGCGGAGCTACTTTATTTTTAACGACCTTAATGTTAGTTTTATTTCCAATTATTTGATCTCCCATTTTTATTTGTTCTCCTCTACGAACATCAAGTCTTATCGTAGAATAAAATTTTAATGCTCTTCCTCCTGGTGTTGTTTCGGGATTACCAAACATAACTCCAACTTTTTCTCTTAACTGATTAATAAAGATAGCAGTAGTCTTTGTTTTATTCATTGTTCCTGATAATTTTCTCAAGGCTTGTGACATAAGTCTAGCTTGAAGACCTACATGAGAATCTCCCATTTCACCATCAATTTCTGCCTGAGGAACTAAAGCTGCAACCGAATCAATTACTACAATATTTACAGCTTCACTTTTAACTAAAGCATCACATATTTCAAGAGCTTGTTCTCCAGTATCTGGTTGACTTAATAAAAGTTCATTAATATTTACACCAAGATTTCTAGCATAGACAGGATCTAAAGCATGTTCAGCATCAATAAATGCTGCTCTTCCTCCTGCTTTTTGAACTTCTGCAATTGCTTGTAAAGCTACCGTTGTTTTACCACTTGATTCAGGGCCATATATTTCAATAATTCTTCCTTTAGGATAACCACCTACACCTAAAGCAATATCTATAGAAATTGAACCACTGGAAGTAACATCTACATTCATGTGTTCATTATCGCCAAGTTTCATAATTGCACCTGCTCCAAATTGTTTTTCAATATCAGCAAGTACCTGTTCCAACGCCTTGTCTTTATTCTTTTCTTCTTTATTAACTTTCATTTTTCCTCCTAAAATACCCTGATACATCCTAATTTTAACGTAATATAAAATAAAAGTCAATACATTTTTACAAACATTTGTTCAATTAGTTTTTAGGTTTAAAAAATAACGCTACTATAAAGGCACAAACTATCGCTCCAGTTATTACCGCAGATGATTTAGATAACATTTGAGTAAAGATACCTAAAAAACCATCTTCATAATAACCATTTAAAGCTGAACTATATAAAGAATGGCCAAAATTAGAAATTAATATAGTTGCACCAGAACCGAATTTACTGATTATTTTATCATAACAACCCAGAAAAGATAAAAATGCACCTGCAACAGTATAAATACTAGTTATATGACCAGGAGTAAGTTTAGTATTATCTAATATAATCTGTGCAACTGCACAAGCTAAACCAGCAAAAAGAAACGCAAGCAAAAATCTCATTATTCCACCTCCAAACTTATAGCATGAGCTATCGCCGGAATAGTACCATGTTGATTAACTGTAGTTGGACTATGAAGTGCTCCAGTTGCTACTATTAGTATTTTTTTATATTTTTTATTAAGTAAGATTTTATTAAAAAGAACTATTGGCAGACAAGAAGGACCACTTCCACCTGCGTAAGTTTTTTGACTATCTAAATATAATTCACAACCAGCATCTAAATATTTTTTTAATTTAATATTATAAGCTTTATCTAAATATTCTTCTAATATCTTTCCTCCAACACAGCCTAAATCACCAGTTAAAACCAAGTCGTAATAACTATAATCTCTCTTTAAACTAGCAAAATGAGTAGCTATTGTAGATGCTGCTGCTGGAGCCATCGCTGCCCCTAAATTATTTGCATCAGTAATTCCCATATCAGTTGGAACACCAATCGTAGCACTTTCAATCTTTATTTTACCAATTTTTTTACTTAATAAAGTAGATACAGCACCCGTTGATGTAAATGTTGATGTATGAGGTCTAGGAGCTCCATATTCAACTGGATATCGAAATTGTCTTTCAGCAGTTAAATTATGACTGCTAGTAATTCCCATAACCTTTTTCATTGATCCACTACTTACTAAAGAAGCCCCAATAATTAAGCTTTCCACAAATGTCGCACAAGCTGAATATACTCCTAAAAAAGGTATGTTATAATTTTTAGCACTATAATTACTTATAGCAATTTGATTAGTTAAATCTCCTCCAATTAAAACATCTATATCACTTATTTGCAAATTATTTTTTTTAATTAAATTATCAATTACAAGCTGCTGCATTTTTACTTCTGCTTGTTCAAAAGTTTTTTCACCTAAATAATAATCATCCATTACTAAATCTACTTTTTTTAAATGACTTTCCTTTTCCAAAGGCCCAACAATAGTAAAATAATCATTTAAATAAATATTTTTAAATTTAATACTACCCACTAATAATCACCTTCACAATCACAAGAATAAAAGAACTTATAATTCCATATAAAACAACTGAACCAGCAAGTTTAAAAAAATTGGATCCAAGACCTGTAATTAAACCATCTTTCTTATAATCTAAGGCCGAGCTTGAAACACTATGAGCAAATCCAGTAGTAGGAATAATAAGACCACACTTACAAGTAGTAACCCAATTATCAAAAAAACCTAAAGCTGTAAATAAGCTTGCAAAAGCTACTATTATGAGAGCTGTCCAAATACCTGCCTCAACTCCAGAAATAGCAAAACTATTTTTAAGAAAATAATTTAATAATTCTGATAAAAAGCCAATTAATCCACCAGAAACAAAAGCAACTAATAAATTTCTAAGTTTTGGTTCTTGAGGAGAATTTTTTTTAACTAATTTTTGATACTCTTCTTTATTCATATTTTATTCACCACTTTTAGTATGAAATAAAATTTACTACATATACATAAATTCCCGCATTTTAACTAAACTTTTTTGTTCATATCTTGAAACCATTACTTGAGTTATACCTAATTTTTTAGCTGTTTCACTTTGAGTTAAATCTTCATAATAACGTGATTTAATTATATCTTTTTCTAATTTATTTAAATTATTAATAGATTCATTTAAAAGCATTTTATCATCAAGAGGAACACTTTCATCTAAACTAACTACTTCATGTAAATTACGTGCTTCATCACAGTCTTCATCTAAAGATACTGTTTTACTAGCATACATTAAAACTTGATTTAACTTTTCTTCTTCAATTTCTAAATACAAAGCTAATTCTTTATTCGTAGGTTCTCTCATAATTTCTTGGGATAATTTCATCTTACCTCTTTCAATCATTTTAAGAAGTTTTAAAATGTCTTTAGTAATTTTTATTTCTCTATTATTTGCAAGCAAATACATTTCTCCATAAATATATTTATAAGCAAATGTACTAAACTTAACATCTCTTTCATTTTGGTAATGTTTATAGGCTTTAATAACTCCCAAAACACCAGCTTGATATAAATCATTTTTATCAACATTATAAAATTGCTTTGCTATTTTCCAAATAAGACCTGCACTAGAATTTATAATATTTTCAATCATCTAAATTGCCTCCTTTAACAAATAAGCTTGCATCTCTTTTTGAACACTTGGAATTTTTAAATACTTACATAAATATTCTAAATTTTTATTAGCTTCACTTACAATCATCTTTCCTTTATTACACTTTATATAATATTTACAATTTAAAATAGACTCCATTCCACTATTATCCATCATTTCAAGTTCTTTCCAGTTATAAACTAAATATTTAATGTTATGTTTTTTTAAAACTGGTAACAAATAATTATTTATTTTATAACAGCTTTTTTTATTTAAAATTCCTTTTAACCTAGCAAATAAAATTCCTTCTTTATACTCCAGATCCATTTTTAACATATTATCACCTTACATATAGAGTTTAGAGAATTATTTTTTACTTTTAAACAGCTTCGACAAATGATGTCAAAACATCCAAATTAAAAAGTGTCAAATTTGACACTTTAATTACTTAATATTATTTCTATTTCATTTTTAGCTTTTTTAATTGAATCACTATTTGGTTTCATAACATATAGTTTTTGTTTTTTATAACTATAAGTATAATCATAAGAATCACTGCCATCTAAACTTATTGATTTAACTCCCCAAGTATCTTTTTCATTTATCTGTCTTTTTATTAAAGATGTAATTTCCTCGTTTGTAAAATTAGTTACAAATTTATTTTTTAAAGCTTTTAATATTTCTGTATAATTAGTAATAATCTTTGGTGATAAAGCTTTATTTATAAGGGCAGTTAAAACTAACTCTTGGTTTTCACCTCGCACTCTATCTCCCATTGAAAAAGATTTTCTTTCGCGTGAAAACGATAAAGCTTCTTTACCATTTAACTTATTAATTCCTTTTTTAAAAGTATATCCATCCTGAGTAGTAAATTCATATTTTGAATCAACTTCTATTCCATCAAAAGCATCAACCAAATCAATTAATGAAGTAAAATTTACCTTTACATAATAATTTATTTGTACATCTAATAAATTTTCTACCGTTTTAACACTTTCTTCAATACCATATATACCAGCATGTGTAAGCTTATCATAAGAATTAAAACTTGGAAGTAAAACATAATAATCTCTAGGAATACTTGTAATTAGTATTTGATGTTTATTAGGATTTACACTTAAAAGAATATTGACATCACTTCTTGATACTTTTGTAATACTTCCATAAGTATCTATACCAGATATTAAAATGTTAAATGAATCTTCTGTTACTTTAACTGACTTCCCAATATTATTTGTTTTAATATCAATTTGGATTTTATTTATAATTTTAAACTTCTCATAAAGATCATTATTTTCTTCTTTAATTATATCCATCTGAGCATCTTCAATTAAAATTGCATAACATTCTTCATTTATAAGTCCTGTTGCAAGAGCATCAATACTATCATAAACTTTACTTTTAAATTCTACCTTTTTAAGTAATTTATCAATTGCTTTACTTAATCCTTTATTTTCACGAGTATCTAAATGTCCAACGGTCTCACCCTCTAGCTTTTTAATATCATCACTAGTATTTTTTAAAACCACTAAATTATAGTTCTCGGTTTTATAAGCATTAAAGCCAAATTGTTTAAAAAAATCAATCGTATTTAACTCATAATTTATTCCCATTATCATTAATATAATTAAAACAATAGTAAATAATCCTCCTAACATTCTTTTAATTGGTCCATTTGAATTAAGAAGTGATATTGCAATTGCATCTATTAATATTAATAAAACTATAAAAACAATAAAGTATTCTAAAGGTAATATATTTATAAAATACACTAACCCCGCTACTAAAAATGTTACAATAATTAAAAATATATTCAAATATTTTTTAAAACTTATTCCTTGTTTATTTTTTTTCTTTGTCATATTCACCACAATCCTATTATATCAAAAAAATAAAGTCTACAAAAGTAGGCTCTATTTTTGAATATTACTCTTCAATATCGTTAGTAAAAAATACTAGATTGATATCGAAAATAATCATGTACTAAGTAATACCCGTTGTACATAACTATATAATACCCTAATTATTTATTTTTATAGTACCAGTTTTTTCTAATTCTACTTCTTCTTTTCGATAATTTAAAGCCATACCAATTGTAAAAACATAGGCAAGCAAATAAATCCAAAACATTAAAATAACTAAGTTAGCAAGACCTCCATAAAAGGTTGAATAATGAGCTATATTATTTATATAATAAGAATAAATACTAGTAATAATTACCCAAGAAAAACTAGTAAATAAAGCCCCATATCCTACATTTTTACTTTTTACTCTTTTATTCGGAGCAATCGTATAAAGTATTTTAATAAAGAAAAACATAATTAACCATGTAATTGGTCCTTGTAAGAATGTAATAATTGTTGAGACATTATTTGTAACCACACTATTTACATTTACAAATTTAAAAAGTTCAATAATCTTTGTACCAAAAACTGGAACAATTAACATAAATATAAATAGTAAAACAAGTACAAATGTCATTATTATTGCTTTAATTCTTCTTTTCAAAAAACCTTCTTGCTTTTCTCCATAAATTGTATTAGAGGTAACAATTATAGATGCTGGACCATTGCTAGCAATAAAATACCCAATTACAACTACTGAAAAGAAACCAAAACCAACAGGTTTAGCATCTGTAGTATTTAAAAGCAGACTAGCTATATCAGGTGAAAAAGCTTCACCAATAAAGTCAAATATTATATCCGTAGATAAATTTAAAAGTGTTGCTTCATAACTTATAAGTGTTATTGTTGGTACAATAGCAAGGACAAAGAAAAAGGCCAATTGTCCAGGCAAAATAGACATTTCAGGTCTTTGTAATACTTTAAAGAAATTATCCAAAAATTCTTTTAACTTAAGCTTTACCTTCTTCATCGTTCTTTTCCTTTTGCTTTTTCATATCTTCAACAGCTTCATTTAAAGCATCTTCAATAGTTTTAATATCATCCAAAATCATGCTATAACCAATTTCAGCACCAAAATCATAAGGTAATTTTTTTATTTCTTTTGTAAGTTTATGGATATAATTACTTATTTGTTTTTGAGTATATCCCACAAAATAAACCACAAATTCATTTCCATCAGTACGCATTACTTCACTATTATCAAGTTGTGTCTTAATTAACACATTTGCTAGCGATTTAATTTGTTTATCTCCTTCATTGTAACCATAAGTATCATTAATTTCTTGAATTTTATTTAAATCAATAACTAATATAGTTTGAGGATAAATTGTATTATTATTCCATGTTTCAATATTTTCATTTAAAAAGTTTCTATTTTTTAGACTTGTTAGCTGATCAATGAACTTCATTTTATCATCTTTCTTTATTTTTCTAGCAATAGATATTTTTTTACTCTTTCTAAAAATTATTAAGATTATAACAATAACTATAATTACCACATATAATATATATTCAGCTATTTTTGTAATAATTGAACCATTTTTAATTGTTTCATAATGATTATCAAGTCCAGCTATTACCATTTCACTTTCATCAAGAATGCTAATGTATTTATTTAATAGCTTATAAAGGGCACTACTTGTTCTTACTTTAAAAGTATACTCATCTAAAATATAATCACTATATCTAGTCGTATAATTATTTAATTTATTAGAACTATAATAATCAAAAGTATTTTTATCAATTACTATATAAACATTCTTTTTATTTAATTTAAATAAGTCCTTCGTAGTACTAAATGTCTTTATATCAATTCCTTCAATACCTTTAACATAATCATAAATTTTACTGTTTTCTTGAACATAAACTGTCTTACCAATTAAAGAATTAATAGATTTAATAACAGCATTTTCACTCCGAGGTGCAACAACACTATAAGAAATACTTATACCATCAGTTTGATTATAATTATCTACAAAATTATAATAATTAAAATATAAATCAATATCACCATTTTTTACAGCTTTAGTAAATTTATTATAATTATTATATTTTACAAAATTAAATTCCACATCTGCAAAATCACTAAATTTACTTAAATAAACTGCAACAATACCACCGTATTTTCCTCCTGTTATTACTTCATAAGGTGAAGCATTAACAAATCCATAGTTGTAAGTAACACTTTGCATAGCATCTACTTCAGTATCAGTTATATTCATATTAGTTTTAAAAGTATTAAATAATGATTCATTATATGACTTACTAAATTTATCTTCCCATTTGTTATAATATTTAGTCAAAATTCTCGATAAAATATCATCCGTTGTTTGCATTACATAATATTCTTTTATATCACTAAAATGATAAATAATATTATAGTCTTTTGCCAAAATTATATCTAAATATTCCATCAAAGGAACAATCATATAATTTACTTTTTCATCCATAGCACTAAGCATTTCATCTCTTGATGCAAATTGAGAAAAAGAAACATCCGTAGCCTTTTTTATATAATTAGAAACATAACTTAAATCATTTGATAAAATTCCAATCGTCTTACCATTTAAGTTCTCTGCACTAGCAATAACTTCTTTATTTTTACCTACTAAAACATAATGATCTTCATAAAACACGATATCATCTTCATCAGTTTTTTTCTTAATTCCTAAATTTATTCCACTTGGATCACTTGGATAATTATAAGTAATTGGATTTATTGAAAGACCGTATTCATTTTCAAAGCTCTTTAAAAAATCATAATATACTCCACTTCCATCTTGTCCAAAAACATTAGCATTATTAACAACATTAATATTTTGAATTGTATTAATATTATCATTTAACCAGTTTCTTTCCGCAACTGTCAGTTTATTTTTATCATTTAAAACAAAATATAATACTAAAGCTATAGCAATAACTAAAACTATACTAATTATAATTAAAATAATACTCTTATTTTTTTTCATACTACTCATCACTTTCCACTGGTGTGTTATTATTCCAATTAAGACCACTACCAGCTACATTTTTAGCCCCCAATATTATAAATCCTTCACTATTTTCTGTTGCATCACATTTCAAAGTAAACATTATATCATAATAACTTAATAAAGATTCATCAAAAGAAGATAAGCTAGCTGCAGCTTTTCCTTCTGCATCCATAAGTGATGTATCTAAAGCAAAATTAATTGTAACATATATTATTCTTCCCTTTACATCTATGTTTACTTTTGATATAGATGCATCGTCTTCTAATGTACTAACATATTCTTTCTTAAAGGTATCACTAACTGGATACTTTTTAATATCATCAAGTCTATCTCCATATACTGTTTTACTACCTCCAAAAAAGAATGAAAAGGTAACAATCATTATAGCTATAAAGCATGCAATAAGTATCATTCCAAGTACTATTAAAACCTTATTTTTCCCCCATAATTCTTTTAGTTTTTTCAATATATCCACCTCTTCAAGTAATCTAATTATACTATCTATTTATGCTTTTGGCAAATTATTTAAAACTTCTATTGTTTTCTCTTTATTCCAAATACTTCGATTAAGTTTTAAAGCATCAGCATATTTACTACCAGGATTATCACCAACAATAACGATATCTGTATTCTTACTTACAGACTCACTTACTACTCCATTATAACTTTCAATTATCTCTTTAATAGCTTTTCTACTATATCCATCAATAGTACCAGTTATAACAAATTTTTTATCACTTATAAGATTATTATTACCACGATTTACTCCCAAATAATTCATATTAACACCAAGTTCTATTAAACTATTTATTAATAATTCATTATCTTTTAAATAATTATATACACTCAAAGCTGTAACATGACCTATATCTTTAATTTCTTCAAGCTCAGATACTTGAGCTTGTCTTAAAAATTCCATACTTTCAAAATGGCTAGCCAATATTTTAGCTGTTTTAGTTCCAACTTCTTTAATTCCTAAGCCAAACAAAAGTCTTTCTAAACTACATTTTTTAGAACTTTCAATATTTTCAATTATTTTGTTTAAACTTTTTTCACCATAGCCATCAAATTCCATAATTTGTTTCTTTTTTTCATGTAAGGTATATAAATCTGTAATATTATTAATAAAACCTAAATTATATAATTCTTCAACTATTTCATCACCTAGACCTTCAATATTCAAAGCATCTCTTGAAACATAATGAACAATATTTTCAATATTTCTACGTGGACAGTTTGTATTTACGCAGTAATAATCTACTTGACCTGGTTTTTTTTCTAATTTTTCATGACACATCGGACACTTATCTATCATTATAAAATCTTTCTCTTTGCCAGTCCTTCTTTCAAATTTTGGTTCAACTACTTCTGGTATAACATCCCCAGCTTTTCTAATAGAAACTATATCTCCAATTTTAAGTCCCTTTAGTTTTACGTATTCTTCATTATGAAGAGTAGCCCTTCTAATTGTTGATCCCATAACTATAACGGGTTCAAGTACAGCATTTGGTGTAATACGACCAGTTCTTCCAACTGTAAAAATTATATCTGTTAGTTTCGTTAAAACCTCTTCTGCTGGAAATTTATAAGCTACTTCCCATTTTGGATACTTATTTGTATATCCTAATTTTTCTTGTAAATCTACATTATTTACTTTAATAACAATTCCATCTATTTCATAACTTAGTTTTTTTCTTTGTGCTGTTGATTCATTAATAAACTCTAAAATCTCATCAATATTTTTTACTAACCTATTTACAGGATTTACTTTAAAACCTAAGCTTTCCATAAATTCTAAAGCTTCTTTATGAGTTTTAAGTCCATAATCCCAAGGATTAGGTAAATAATAAATAAAATTATCAAGTTCTCTTTCAGCAGTAACCTTAGAATCAAGTTGTCTAATAGATCCGGATGCTGCATTTCTAACATTTTGAAGAAGAGGTTTATTTTCAGATTCTCTCTTTTTATTTAACTTTAAAAGAGTATCTTTATGCATAAAAATTTCCCCTCTTACTTCAATATTTATTGGTTTATTTAATTCTAAAGGAATAGCTTTTATAGTTTTTACATTATGGGTGATATCTTCTCCAGTTACACCATCTCCTCTAGTAATTCCTCTTACCAATTTTCCATCTTCATATATTAAAGCAACACTTACACCATCTATTTTATATTCACAAACATATTCAGTATTTTTATTTTCATTATCTATTTTTTTGACAAAATCAATAACTTCATCTTCACTAAAAACATCAGAAATACTAAGCATAGGTTTTTCTCTTACAACCTTTTGAAACTTATCAATAACTTCTCCTCCAACTCTTTTTGTTGGACTATTAGGAAATGCCAGCTCCGGATACTCAATTTCCAAATCCTCTAACTCTCTTAAATACTTATCAAACTCTTGATCTGTAATAGTAGGATTATCTTTTACATAATAATTATAATTTGCTTCATTTAATATTTTTGTAAGTTCTAAAACTCTCTTTCTTTTATCATTCATTACCCAAATATCCTTTCTATTTTATTTTTTTTAATCCTTGATAATTAGTTAAGACCTTTTTTATACCAAATCTCTTGTCAAAAGCAATGGTTACAAACTTTTCATCACTATCAATAACTACACCTTTTCCAAATAACAAATGCATAACTATATCACCATGATTAAATAAAGTATTATCCTCTTTATAATATTTATTCTTATTAAAGATAGGCATTTTAGATTGTGTCTCTTCTTTTTCAATAAGATTACTATCTATTTCACTAATAAATCTTGAAGGAGGAAAAACATTAGTTTTACCAAATAGCATTCTCTTTTTAGCATTTGAAATATATAACTTTTCTTTAGCTCTAGTTATTGCTACATAACACAATCTTCTTTCTTCTTCTAACTCTTTTCCATCATTTAAACTCATAGAATGGGGCATTATTCCCTCCTCCATACCAATTAAGAAAACAACTTTAAACTCAAGTCCCTTAGCACTATGCATCGTCATTAATGTTAAAACATTATCATCATCTTTATGATCTGCTGTATCTGCAACAATACTAATATCTTCCAAAAAATCTTCTAAGTTAACTGTACCAGTTTCATTTTGATATCCTTCTGTAATACTTTTAAATTCCATTAAGTTTTCTAATCTTATTTCTGCCTCTAAACTCTTTTCATTTTCAAGTTCTGCCTTCATACCACTTTTTTCCAAAACAGCATCAATTAATTCTGTTAAATCCATATTTTTTGCATCTACTATTAAATCCTCAATTAATTTTTTAAACTCTAATTCTTTTGACTTAGAAAGCACTTCAAACATACTCTTATTTTCAGCTCGAGCTACAATTTCTATTTCTTCAATTGATTTATTTCCTATCCCTCTTTTTGGTACATTTATAATTCTTTTTAAAGAAATATCATCTTTAGTATTAGATATTAACCTTAAATAACATAACAAATCTTTTATTTCTTTTCTTTTATAAAAGTAATAACTTCCTACTACCTTATATGGCCAATTTAGTTTTAAAATTCCATCTTCTACATTTCTAGACTGAGCATTAGTTCTATATAAAATTGCTATATCACTATATTTATAACCTTCATTAAGTAGTTTTTTTATCTCTTCAATTACAGAATGAACTTCATCTTTTTCATCATTACCACGAAAATATTTAATTTTTAAGCCCTCACCCAAATTGCTATATAAGTTTACTTCTTTTCTTTCAATATTATTTTTTATAACACTATTCGCTGCATTTAAAATTGTATTTGTACTTCTATAGTTTTGATTTAATGTTATACTTTTAGCATCCGGATAATCCTTTTCAAAATTAAGAATATTTTTATAATTAGACCATCTAAAACCATATATACATTGATTAACATCACCAACAACAAATAAATTTCGATATTTAGAAGCTAACATTTTAACTAATTTATATTGTACTTCATTTGTATCTTGATATTCATCTATCAAAATGTATTTAAATTTTTCTTGATACTTCAAAAGAATATCTTTATTTAAAGTAAATAGTTTAACTGGTAGCTTTAACAAATCATCAAAATCAATAGCATTATTTTTTTCTAAAACTCTTTCATATTCATGATAAACTTTAATAGCCACTTTATCGATTGGACTAACTAGAAATTTTTCTATTTCACTATCACTTAACATCTCATTTTTAATAAAGCTAATTTTATTTTTTATATAACTAGGGCTATATTCTTTTACATTTAAATCAAGATCTTTCATAACTTTTTTTATAATGCTATTTACATCATCACTATCCATAATAGTAAAGTTTTTTGATAATCCAAGCTTTTCAACATTTTCTCTGATTACTTTAAGACCAAATGAATGAAAAGTTCCCACAAACGCATAATTCTCGTCTACAACAAGATTTATTCTATCTCTCATTTCTTTCGCAGCCTTATTAGTAAATGTAATAGCTAAAATATTTCCAGAATAAATCCCATTATTAATAAGATTCGCGATTCTAGTTGTTAAAACTTTAGTTTTACCTGAGCCAGCTCCAGCCAAAACTAAACATGGACCATCAACATGCAAAACTGCTTCTTTTTGTTCTTTATTTAAATTATCAATTATACTCATTATAAAGCCTCCAAATATAATAATATTATATCATTTAAAAGAGGCTAATAAAAGAAAAAATGGATAAAACTATCCATTAATTTTCGTCATAAAACTTATCAGGTGCTCCACAGTTTTTAGGATTGGTTAAGCACTTCATACAACTTGTAAAATCACTATTACTAGCAGTATCTTTAGCTCCATCTATTAAACCTAATAAAAAATCTAAAATAGTTGGAATAAGGAAAATTATCACTGCAATAATTATTCTTCTAACCAAAGCTGATATAGCTTCACTATTTGCTTTATCACTTGTTGAAATAACTGCTTTAGCAAAATCAATACTACCCAAAATTATTAACAAAAGTGGAATAATAATCTTTGCTATATAAATAATATAACCTATTACTTGAAATGATTTTTTTACACCAGATGAACAAAAAGTAACATTTTCATCAACGTTTAAAGTTCCAGATGAATTACCATTTATAGTATCCAATTTATTTTGAGCTTTATCGCCTAAATCATCAACGTCTATTGAATTCAGAATATTTCTAACATTATTTGCTTCGCTAATAGAAATTTCTTCATTCTTAACCTTTTGTTCAAGTTCATTTAGCAATTCTTTTTTATGATTATTAAAATTTCTTTTAATACTTTCTACAGCATTTTTATAACCATTAGAATTCAATATAAATGCAGGAACATCATTTCCATATAAATAATTGTTTTTTAAATCATTTATCATTTTATTGACAATATCATCAGCATTTTTTATTGTTCCATTAAGCAAATCATCTATAGTAATATCACCAGAACTATATTTTGAAAAATAATTTTCAATGTCTTTAGCAAAATCAGTAGTTTTATTATCGCTTAAATAAGTATCATTTGCATTACCAAATTTCGTGAACCAATCCTTTTCGTCATTTTGACACCAAGTACCATCATTATCAAAGCAATATTCAATAAAATTTATATCGTCCTTATAGCCGTGACTTGGACAAATCACTTCAGAAGAGTTTATAGTAATGCCTGGTTGTATATGAACAGCATTCGAATCAATTTTTTTATTATTAGAAAAAAATATTTTCTTTTCTTTAAAATCCCAATAAACTGTAGCATGCTTAATTTCAGTTGTATGAGTCATATTAGAATTAAATTTGTCAAATTTATTTTCATAATCACATAAAACTAAACAGGTCTTATTATATACACAATCATCTAACGTATCTCCTTTAACAAACACAGGAAATATCATAAAACTAACTAAAAGTGCTAACAAAAGTGTAATTTTTTTCATATAATCACCAACTATTTAAATTATACCAATGTTTTTACATTTTATCAATTAATTTATTGATTTTATCAAGACTAAATCCTTTATTATATAAATTTAACTTTATTTTATTTTTAAGTTCTCTTTCAGTATATTTTTTATTATATCGCTTTAAAAGTTTATTAAATTCTTTGCTAAGTACTTCATCACTTTCTTCAATATTTACAAATTCTAATTCTCTATTTATTAAATCTATTTCATATCCTAAATTTATAAGATCAATCTTAATTTTTTTAACCAATAGATTTTTAGAACAAGATCTATTTGAATTAATTTTTTTATTAATTATTTTTTTAATCTTTTCCTTCCAAATATTATCCTCTATTTTAGATAAATAATCATCTATTTTCTTTTCACTAAACTCCTTTAATAATAATTCTCTTTTTATTTTTTTAGGTCCACTTGTTTTTAAATTAATTTGATCATTTACATAAGATGTTATATACAAAGTATCATTTAAATAACCATTTAATTCTAATTTAGAAATAACTTTATTTATAATACTCGGATCATAATCTTTAAGCTTTTCTTTAATTTCTTTTTTAGTTCTTAATTTTTTAGATATATAAACTAACGCTTTATCAACTGCTTCTAAATAAGTGTTATAATATGACATTTCTTTAAGTTCATTATCTGATATACTCCTTGGCTTAAGTAGATTATATTTTATTATTACTTCACCATAAAAACTTATTGATGAATTATCACTAAGTAATAGAATATTATTTTTTTTAGATATTTTAGATATTTTCTTCATCAAAATATTTTTTACAAGCTTCATCTAAATCATGAGCAAGACCTTCAATTACTTTATAATCATTTGTTCTACAACCAGATGCAAACTTATGACCTCCTCCATTATATTTTGAAGCAACTTCATTTATAATTGGGCCTCTACTTCGTATATTAGCTTTATAAACATCATTTCTCTCATCATAAACTACAAACATCCAACAAATAAGTTCTTTAATAAAATAAAAATCATTTACTTGATTAGATACACTCGTAGTTTCAACATCAAACTTTTTTAAATCTTCACTAGGAACAAAGATAAAACCAAACTTATTATCTGTTATTTCAATATTATTTATCAAATAAGCTCTAAATTTTTCTTCTGATATACTTCGTTCATAAAGATTGTCATATAAAGAAACAAAATTTATTTTGCTCGTACTTACTAAATCGTAAGCCGTTTTTAAAGTTCTAGCACTTGTATTAGGTAGTAAAAAACGATCACTATCAAATACCATTCCTAAATATAAATTTTCGGCAATTTTTTGATCTAATACTAAATTAGTATTCATTATCAAATTAGCAATCATCTCACAAGTACTAGACATTGTATCATCAGTCCAATCAACATCCCCAATAATATCTTCAGCTGGATGATGATCAATTTTTAATATTGCCTTATATTGAAGAGCACCTATACCATCTACTCTACAATAATTTGGAACATCTAAAACTATTAATAAAGCATCCTCAAGTTCATTCAAAGCGGGTTTATCTAAATTACCTAAATACTTAAATTTATGAACACCAGCTCCAACCGCATATACATCTTTTTCAGGAAAAGTAAGTTTAATAGAATCTCTCAAAGCTAATTGACTTGCTATAGCATCTGGATCAGGACTAATATGACGAGCTAAAACAATAGTATCATATTTTTTTATTATTTTTATAATTTTTTTATATGTATCCCGCATTAATAATCACTCTTTCTATTTATTTGCTAATTCCACAGTATCCATGGCAATCATTAATTCTTCATCAGTTGGTACTACATAAACTAGAATTTTAGAATCATCAGTTGATATAAGTCTAAATTCACCACGAAAATCATTTCTTTCTTCATCAATTTTTACACCTAATGAAGCAATTTTATCAATAATCATTTTACGCATTGATTTACTATTTTCACCAACACCAGCAGTTAAAGTAATAACATCAGCTCCACCTAAAAGATTATTATACATAGCAATATAATTAGCAATTTTACGTGCATACATTTCTTGAGCTAATATTGCTCTTTCATTTCCTTCATTTGCTGCTGATTCAACATCTCTTGAATCACTACTTACACCACTTATTCCAAGTAAACCACTCTTTTTATTTAAATCATTTGTAAGTTCATCTAAAGATTCTCCAGTTTTTCCAGCTAAATAAGCAAGCATAGAAGCATCAATATCCCCACTTCTTGTTCCCATCATAATTCCAGCAAGAGGAGTAAATCCCATTGATGTATCAACAACTTTACCAGAATCAATTGCAGTAATTGATCCACCATTACCAATATGACAAGATATTACTTTTAAATCATCACGTTTAAAATATTCACTTATTGTCTTATTAATAAATCTATGGCTTGTTCCATGGAATCCATATTTTCTAACACCATATTTTTCATACCATTCATAAGGTACTGGATATAAATATTCAGTTGCTTTCATCGTAGTATGAAAAGCCGTATCAAAAACACCAACTTGAATAGTATTAGGTAATGCTTTCATAAAAGCTCTAACTCCCATAATATTTGCTGGATTATGAAGTGGAGCTAATTCATTATATTTAGAAACTCTATCTAAAACATCTTCAGTCAAAACAACAGATTCAGTAAATTCTTGACCTCCATGAACCATTCTATGTCCAACACCTTCAATTTCATCTAAAGAACTAATTATATTCATATTTATTAATTCTTCCATTAATGCTTTTACTGCAACAGAGTGATCAACTAAAGGAGTTGTAATAGTTTTCTTTTCACCATTAAATTTAATTGTATAACAACTACCTTCAATTCCTATCTTTTCAAATAAACCACTTGCTACAACTGTTTTTTCTGGCATATTCATCAAAGTAAATTTTAAAGAAGAACTACCAGCATTTACAGATAATATTTTCATTTCTTTCACCTCATAATTATTATACAAAAAAAAAGAACAATTGGCTATCTTTTTCCCAAATATTCCTTATTTTTTACAAAATTCTGATTTGTATGTGTAGCATCATAATCATAGTCAATATTTCTTTTTAAATTGCTTTCTAAATTATAACCATAAGGGTTTAAATATTCCATTTCTATTTTTTCTCTTCTATTTTTATTATTAATATCATATCCCTTATAATAATAATTAGTAAGTTTACTCATAATATCACCATTATTATTATGCTTTTTTGTTTATTTATTATGCACTATTTACTTTTAGAATTACTACATTCTCCCCTAAGTGGATCCAACAAACAATTTTTACAACCAGCTATTTCATCACTACTGTCATTCATTTCTCCGACAATACCAATTACAATATTTACAATTGTAGGAATAAAAAATATTACTATTCCTATTACTAATTTTTGAACTAAGTTCTTAGCAGCTTTACCAATAGCCTTATCATCACTACTTATTGCTGCTTTCCCAAATTCTATCGAAGCCATAACAATTATTATAATTGGAACTGCAACTTTAAGGGCAAATAAAGCATAACCAATTAATTGCCATATTGCTGCCGTTTTCCCACAAAAATTCTCTACCATCATTCATCATCCTTTACAATATATCTTCATATTTTTCTTTAAATTCACTATTTCGATTAATTTTAATTGTTTTAGCATTTTTTACAGCTGTAAAAATCAAATCATCATAAGGTATTAGTTTTTCATACTCTATACACTTCTCTAATCTAGGATTAATAACTGGGTGATCAGGTACAAATATCGTGCAACAATCTTCATAAGGAAGTGTACTAATATCATAAGTACCTATTTTTTTAGCAATATCAATTATTTCTAATTTGTCAAAACAAGCTACAGGTCTTATAACTGGCATCTTTACTACTTCATTTATAACATACATGCTATTAAGTGTTTGACTAGCAACTTGTCCAATAGATTCACCATTTACAAGTATAGAACATTTATTTTTATGAGCCATTATAGCACTAATTCTATACATCATCCTTCTCATTATCGTTATCAAATATTCATGTGGAATATTTTTTAATATAGTTTCTTGTATTTCTGTAAAATTTATAACATGAAGCTTCATATCTAAGTTATATTTCGCTAGTTCTTTCGTTAGTTTTGATACTTTTTCTAAAGCTTTTTCACTAGTATGAGGAGGACTTTCAAAATAAATGGCTTCAATTTTAACTCCTCTTTTAATAGTTAAATAGCCTGCTACCGGAGAATCAATGCCACCACTAAGCATTAACATTCCTTTGCCTAAAGATCCTACTGGATAACCTCCAATTCCTAAAATTGATTCAAAATAATATAATATTTCATTATTTCTAATTTCTATCTCTATAACAACTTCTGGGTTATGAACATCAACCGTAATACCTTCAATATTTTTTAAGATTTCTCCCCCAATAATACGACTAACTTCCATACTATTTAATTCAAAATTTTTATTACTTCTTTTAGTAACAACTTTAAAGGACTTAAAGCTTTTATTTCTAAGAAGTGTAATTGCATTTTGTTTTATAGAATCTAAATTCATTTTTTTATCCGTATATCCAATTATAATTCCTTGAATACCAAAAACATATTTTAATCGTTCAACTACTTTTTCAATATCGTTACTTCTAATAAACATTCTACCATAATCATAATTTATTACATGATCAATATCTTGTAGTGCCAAATCTATGTTATTTTTAAGTTTACTTAAGAAAAAATTTTTATTATCTTTCTTAGTACTTAATTCTCCATATTTTATTATTATAACCTTTTCCATTATACCTCCCTATTTTAAAGAATTTAATTTTTCATATTCTCTTTTAAAGACTTCTAAAAATCTATTTATTTCCTCCGTTGTAGTTATATAAGATAGACTGATTCTTATTGTATGCTTAGCTCTATTAAGATCATTATAAAGTGCCATAACACTACTAGACAATTCTCCACTAGAACAAGCCGTATTAGTACTAACATATATTTCATTTTTATCTAAAGCATGAACCAAACTTTCAGGCATAACATCAAGTACACTTATATTAAGTATTTGAGGAATAGAATATTTTGTCTTATTAATTTTTATGTTTGGATATTTTTCTAACGCCATCACTATCTTATCATTTAGCAGCTCTACAAAACGTTCTTTTTTTTCTAATCCCTCATTAGCCAAACGAATAGCTTTTGAAAGTGAAGCAATTAAAGGAAGCGGCGGAGTTCCTGGTTTTAGCAAGTTACTTTTACCACTACCATAAATTAAAGGCGTTATTTTTATCATATTACTTTTATATAAAAGGCCAATTCCTTTTGGGCCAAAAATTTTATGTCCGGACATACTAGCTAAATCTACATCTCGCATATTTACAGAAACTTTTCCAATAGCTTGTGTCATATCTGAATGAAATATTGTTCCAATATTTTCTTTTTTTATTATTTGTCTAATCATTTTAAGAGGTTGTCTTACTCCAGTTTCAGAATTAACAGCACAAATACTTACCAAAACTGTATCTTCTCTAACCAATCTTTTTAAATCATCAAAATCGATTAGTCCTTCCGAATCATTTTTTACATAACTAATCTCAAAACCAATACTTTGTAAATAATTACATATTGCATAAATTGATGGATGCTCTAATTTGGATGTTATAATATGTTTTCCTTTTTTATGATTTGCAAGTGCTGTTCCTATTAAAGCCATATTATTACTTTCAGTTGCTCCACTTGTATAAACAATTTCATTAGAATTAACACCAAAAATATCAGCTATTTGTTTTGTAGCACTCTCTAATAAATTAGCTGACTTACCACCCAAACTATGTATGGAATTAGCATTTCCAATAAAATCTTTTGTAACCTTTGATAAAGTATCTAAAACTTCGTAAGATACTGGTGTTGTTGCACTATAATCTAAGTATATCAAGTATATCACATCCTTTAATTTTGAGACTCTTCTAATAATTTTTTATGAATTCCTGGTTCGATAACATTTATTGCATTAATGGCATTTTCTAAACTAGATTTAAAATTTCCTCTTAAAAAAGCATTTTCAGCTTTAACTAACCCAAAATCAACTTCTCTATTCATCACTCTATATCTATTACCATATACAATTGCTGTTTCAGCCATCTTCGCAGTTTTAATAGTTTCATTTATAGTATTATAAACTTTCAAAACTAAATCACGTGCTGTGTCAACACGCAAATTCAAAGTTTTAATTGAAATAGGTCTTTTATCAAGTTCTTTTACTAATTCATTAATAGCTTCCATAGCTTCTGAAAGTTCAACATAATAATTTTTAGGAATTGTTGGCAACTTATAAGAACGAACCTTTTCTTTTGCTTGAAATAATATCTTTTTAATTTCATCTAATTGCTCTCTAGCTCGTAATTCATCTTCTTTTAAACTGCCCAAGGTTTTTAAAGCTCCATTTAGTTTTTCTTCAGTTTTTATCAATTTGGAATTTATTAGTTCCATTTCTCTAGCAAGTTTCGAATATGCCAAAACTTTACTTCGAGCAACGTCTACTATTCTATCATAACTTGCCCTAATATTCATTATTTCTTTTTTTATTTCTGCTATTACAGCAACTTCATCTTCTGATAAATCATAACTATACTTAATATCACCAATTTTTTTATACAATTCATTATTAACTTTTTCTAATTTAGTAGCTTTTATTAATATACTTCTACTATAATCCTCGTATATTTTTTTAGAATATCGTTCTTTATCAAAATCACTATATAAAGAATCAAAATAATCATGCATTGTTCTAAGTTCAAACAATGAATCTTCTACATTTAAAACATTTAATCTCTGAAATATATCGGTAATTTTTTTATTAGCTTCGGTTATATTATAATCAATATTTAAATAATCCAAATTAAAGCCTTCTTTTGTCATTTTTTCAGCTATATTTTTAATATCTTCTTGCTTTTTTGGAATTATTTTTTGTCCCAAATTTATTATAGGCCTTGCCTCATCTATAATAACTTTTAAATTATCTACTATACCAGAAATTGCTTTTACAATTCTTCCAACTTCTGTATATGCATTTTGTTCCATTGCTGTTTCAAAAGCATTAAAAAGTTTTTCAACATTTTCAAATTGTAATTCAATCGGCATTTTAATTAAAACATAATCTTCTTCATAGTCTTTGTAAACATTAATGACTTCACGATATTCAGCTTTAAGCTTAGTAATTGTTTCTCTATTTCGTTCTTCACTTAGTGTAACATCTTTTATTTCATCAAGTAAAAAATCAGCCTTTGTTTTTAAAGTATTTAAATCAAAATCAGCTTTTAATACTAAACCTTTTAATTCTTTAAAGTTTTTTTCTTCAAATAGCTCTTCAATTTCATTAATAGTATCTGTTATTTTAGGCATTTCTACATCTTTGATATTTTTAAATCTAGTTTTCCAATCATCTAACTTTTCTTTCATTTCATCATTATTTACTAAAGCCTCAACCTTATTAAATTCAGATAGCATACTTGCAGAAATAACTAAGTTTTTCTCAGTTTCTAATTTTTCGATTTCTTTTTTCAATTTTTTCTTTTCTTTATTATTAATAATATTTAAAATAGCTATAATAAGCCCCACAGTAAGAATATAATATGCAACAGCCACTAATAAAAAAGTCATCTTATCCATTATGCTTCACCACTACTATATAGTTTATCATAGATTAAATCTTTTTAAAAGTTTAAAAAAATAACTTTTTCAAGTTATTTTTGCAAAATATAAGTATCTAAAACATCTAAAATTGTTGTGATTAATAAGAAAATTCCAGTTATTTTAGTAATTGCTATACCAGAAAATGGATTAAATATTAGAAGTAACCCTAAAATAATAATAAGTAAACTTATTACAAAAGTGCCAATCCATTTTTCATTAAAATCTTTCATGTTTAAAGACACTGATAATTTAACAAGTCCGGCAATTAGTAAATATACACCCAAACAAATGGCAACTAAACGTAAAACAGAATTTGGATAAGTAATAACTATTGCACCTAAAGTACAATATAATATACCACTTGCCAAACTTAAAGTAGTTCCAATTTTATCTTTAAAGTAAGGGATTATAATTGAAAGTCCCTGTAGTAAAAGCATTATTCCCACTACAATACCAACAAGTTTATTTAAAGTATCAGGAATTAAAATTAAAATTAAACCGCTTAAACCCAATATTGCCATTCTTTTAACATTTTCTTTGTCAATAGACTTCTTATTTTTCTTTTCCAAAATGCCTTTTGTCATAAATACCTCCACTATAATTATAATTCATTGATCTAAAATTATCAATTTACTTAATAACCTAAAACCAATTTTGACAATTTTTTTTTATTATAATATAATATTACAAACAAAATAATTGATGGAGGTAAAGTTATTTGTTAGCGCCTGGACCACAAGGTTGACGAGGATGATGTTATCGAAATTCGGCGGATGCATCACGGATTATATGTTCGTTAGATATTTTAAAAAAGCAAAATCAAGATTGTAACAAATAATATATCATATATAGAAAGAAGGATAAATGTGTGGAATTGTAGGATATATAGGTAAAGAAAAATGTATCCCAAAAATTATTAAAGCACTCGAAGCTTTAGAATATCGAGGCTATGACTCTGCTGGTATAGCTTATGTAGAAAATAAAAAAACAAATATAATTAAAGAAAAAGGAAAAATTGAAAATTTAAAAAAAGAAATAGATGAATCTATTGAAACAAATTTAGGAATAGGTCATACACGCTGGGCTACGCATGGAGAAGCAAACAAAATAAATGCCCATCCTCATCAAAGTGGCAATATAACCCTTGTTCATAACGGAATAATAGAAAATTATAGTGATATTAAAAAAGATTTAATAGAAAAAGGATATAATTTTAAAAGTGAAACAGATACAGAAGTAGCAACTGCTTTAATTGATTTATTATATAAAGAAGAAAAAGATATCTTAAAAGCACTTAAAAGAGCAAATTCTATTTTAAGAGGATCTTATGCATTTGGTATTATTGTTGATGGCAACAATGCTTTATATGCCATGAAAAAAGCCAGCCCCTTAATCATAGGTACAAGCAAAGACGGAAATTTCATAGCATCTGATGTCCCTGCCATCTTAAGTTTTACAAATAAATATATATTATTAGACGATAATGAAATTGTTAAACTAACTGAAAATAGTATTAAAATATATAATAATAACTTAGAAGAAATAAAAAAAGATATAAATACTTATGAAGGAAGTTTAGATTCTGCAACAAAATGTGGATATGAACATTTTATGCTAAAAGAAATAAACGAAGAAGATGAAGTATTTAAAAATACGATAAATTATTATTTTGATGGAACAATGAAATCACTTGAAAATAACTTTGGTTTTATTAAAAACTATAAAAATATTGATATAGTTGCTTGTGGATCAGCCTATCATGCTGGAGTTGTTGGAAAATATTTATTAGAAGAATTTGCTAATATTCCTGTCAATGTTGAAGTAGCAAGTGAATACCGTTACAAAAAATGTTTTTACACAGATAAAACCCTTTTAATTGTAGTATCACAATCTGGAGAAACAGCAGATACACTAGCAGCTTTAAAAAAAGCTAAAAATGATGGAATATCAACTTTAGCTATCGTAAATGTCTTAGGAAGTTCAATTGCTAGAGAAGCAGATCATGTTGTGTATACTAAAGCTGGTTTTGAAATTGCCGTGGCAACTACTAAAGCATATTTAGCTCAAATTGCAATTTTTAGCTTACTATCACTTTATTTAGGTAAAGAAAAAAATATAATAAGCAAAGAAAAATTTGAAAGCATTCAAAATAATATTAAAGAATTGCCTAGCTTAATAAAAGAAGCAATTAATGATAAAACATATATAGAAATAGCAGATAAAATAAGTAATAAAAATCAAATATTTTTTATTGGTCGCGGAATAGATTATGCACTTGCTCTTGAAGCTTCACTTAAATTGAAAGAAATTTCTTATATAAATAGTGTAGCATATCAAGCTGGTGAATTAAAACATGGTACAATATCTTTGATTGAAAAAGGAATTCCAGTTATAGCAATTTCAACTGACGATAATCTAAGTGAAAAATTAATTAGTAATGTAAAAGAAGTAAAAGCACGTGGTGCCAACGTAATATATGTAACAAATAAAAAGCCAGATGAAAAATTTTATGATAGCATAATTTATATAAACAAAACAAATACTATATTACAAGCAATTTTAACAATCATTCCTTTACAATTGCTTGCCTATCAAATAGCCAAAAACAAAAATTGCGATATAGATAAGCCCAGAAACTTAGCAAAATCAGTTACAGTAGAATAAACCAAAAAATAAGCGGAAAAAATTTCGCTTATTTTTTTAATACTCATCTAATTTTATTACATCAAATAATTCTTGCAAACTTGGCTCTTCGATTACAAAAGTTGTTCCTTTATCATTCATATTTCCAATTAATTTACCACTTTTAAAACACATTAATTTTATCTCTACTCTTATTTTTCCCTCTTCTATCATTTTCAAAAATTGATCAAAACTTTTTAAATGGTAAAAAGTAATATCAGTATATTTAAAAAAATATTTTTGAAGATCATTCATATACCAACGTCTTACATGGACAAAAGCCAAATATGAAAGTTTAGTTTCCAATCTTAATTTTAATTGATCAAATGACCAAGACATAGTATCATCTAACTTCTTTGACCAATTATTATAAATGCATAATCTTAACTTTGAAGAAAAATAATCAACTTTCAACTTAAAAGAATAAATTTTCCCAACATGAACATATTTATTTCCGTAAAGAGTAGTATAAAAATATCTAAACCTTGAATCCGTTTTACTGTTCCACCCATATTTTTCCCAAAGATGTTGCATTATTAATGGCGCACTGTCTAATGCCATGGAGAAAAGGCCAACATAAGGGAAAGACCCTACTGTTTTAGTTTTAAGTTCAATCCCATAGTAATCTGGAAGGGAATATGTATCATCACTTTTTCCGAGTAAATGCTCGAGCGTTTTACCAGCAGCACCAGTCCCATTAGCAGTACCTTGAATCCAATTTTTACATTGAATTCGATAAAATTCTTTGCTTAGTTTTTTAAAATTTTCTATTATTTCTCTTTTCATGGTTTGTTATATTAACACACTTAATTTAAAAAAATTGTCAAAATAAAATAAAAACAGCAAAAAAACTAAACTTAATAAAAAGACCAAGGGGAAAAATAAAAAAACTGAGTATTACCTCAGTGAATTAACAATGGTCGAGAAGACAGGATTTGAACCTGCAACCCCTTGGTCCCAAACCAAGTGCACTGCCAAATTGTGCTACTTCTCGTTTTACTATTTAAAATGGTACGCCCAAAGAGATTCGAACTCCCAACCTCTAGATCCGTAGTCTAGCGCTCTATCCAGTTGAGCTATGGGCGCAAAATTTTCCAAGTGCACTCTCATTATATTACAAAAAAATAGTAAAAGCAATATCTTTTTGTTGTTTTCATTTATTTTATAAAAAAAGTCCCCCAAAGGGAACTATATTAATCAAAAATGGTGGCTCGTTTGGGATTCGAACCCAAGACCCTTTGATTAAAAGTCAAATGCTCTACCAACTGAGCTAACGAACCGCGATGGCTGCCTCGGCAGGATTCGAACCGGCGGAATGTCAGAGTCAAAGTCTGATGCCTTACCACTTGGCTACGAGGCAGTAAAATAAAATGGTGGGGAGACATAGATTTGAACTATGGAACCCGAAGGAACAGATTTACAGTCTGCCGCGTTTGACCACTTCGCTATCTCCCCAAAAAAATGGTGCCGACAGAGAGAGTCGAACTCCCAACCTACTGATTACAAGTCAGTTGCGCTGCCAGTTACGCTATGTCGGCAAAATAATGGTGGGCGCTATAAGACTCGAACTTATGACCCCCTGCTTGTAAGGCAGGTGCTCTAACCAACTGAGCTAAGCGCCCGAATATATCTAAATCATCTCGATGACAATTTAGATTATACCAAAAGGAAAACTTAATTGCAAGTTTTTTTTACAATTATTTATTTTTTTTACCATTTTTATTTATTTTCATCAAAATATAACATGAAAAAAAGTGTATTGATCCCATATCTTAAATTCAAAACAAAATATAAATACTACATTATTTGACTAATTTGCCATTAAGACTAAAACTCTTGGCATCCACTATTTCAACAGGAACAATCTTTCCTATCAAATTTTTGCCACCTTCAATATTCACTAGTTTCATAGTATCTGTGTATCCATAAACATTATCATCGTTTTTTTCATTAATTCCTAAAATCAAAACATCAACATTTTTACCAAGCATTTTTTTATTGCTTTCCAAAGAATATTTATTTATTAATTCATTTAATTGTTTTAATCTTTTTTCCTTTACTTCTAAGCTTATATCGTCTTGCATTTTTGCAGCAGCTGTACCTTCACGTGGCGAAAAAATAAATGTATATGCTCCATCAAATTGACAATAATTTACAATATCTAAAGTTTTTTGAAAATCTTCATCAGTTTCATTAGGAAATCCCACAATTATATCAGTTGTAATTGCAACATTTTTAACTTTTCTTTTTATATCATCAAATAAAGTTTTATATTCTTCAGAAGTATATCGTCTATTCATTTTACGTAAAACATCATCACTACCAGACTGTAAAGGTAAATGAACATAGGGCATAATATTATCATATTTAGCTATAACGTCAATCATTTTATCAGTAAAATTCCAAGGGTGCGAAGTAACAAATCTAATTCTCGGAATACCTATTTTTGCTACATTTTCTAATAATGTTGCAAAATCATAACCTAAATCTAAATCTTTACCATAGGCATTAACATTTTGACCTAGCAAAGTAACTTCCATGTATCCTTTATCATGTAAATCCTGCACTTCTTTCAAAATATCTTCCATTTTACGACTTCTTTCTCTTCCACGTGTAAATGGAACTATACAATAAGTACAAAACTTATCGCAACCATATATAATATTTATCCATGCCGTAATTTTAGAATCACGATTATATTTAACATTTTCAAAAATTATATCACTATTTGAATAAACTTCAATATCTTGTTTTTGAGACTCATTAGCCTTTTTTATTAAATCAGGTAGTTCATTTAAATTATGAGTACCAATAATTATATCAATATATTTATGCTTATTTTGAATTTCTTCAATTTCATTAGGCTTTTGCATTAAACATCCTGCAATAACTATTATCAAATCTTTTTTTATTTTCTTTAAGTGCTTGCATCTTCCTAAATATCCAAAAACTTTATCTTTAGCATTTTCTCTTATAGCACATGTGTTTAAAACTACTATATCAGCTTCTTCTAAAGCATCACATTCTTTGTATCCAAGAGCCTCCAAATAATACTTAATTTCTTCTGAATCGTGAACATTCATTTGACATCCGTAAGTTCTCAAAAAATATTTTTTTCCACCATATAATGGCTTTATATCTAAATTTAAGTTTTTATTTTTTATATCAACTTTTTTTCTATCTCCAGCTAAAACTAAATCAGGTTTTTTCATAAAGTACATCCTTTCAAAAAAATATTTTAACATAATTTAACAATTTATAAAAGACCAAAAGTCCCATTTCAAAAATAGGACTTATTTAATTTTTCTCTTTAATAATAATGTATCTTCATTTTGTTTTTCTTTATCATTACAATATAGATAATTAAGCCATTTAACAACACATTCAGTATAAACTTCGTCAATATTTAAACTTGCATTATATATATTATCAAATCCAGAGTACCATAAATACAACATTTTTAATAAGATTTCTCCCTTTACATCATCATTTAATCCATATAAATAATTAGAATCTTCATGAATATAAAAATCATATCCATCAAAAGCAAAAAATATATTCTTAGGCTTTCCATCAATAATTTTGCCAATAAAATACTCTTTTTTCTTTAAAACGTCCTTAGACATTATTTTTTTCTTCTCTTCTCTAATTTTTTCAAAATAAAGCTCTGGATACAAATCTTCACACTTAGATGTTATCTCTTTTTTAACATCATCTAAATGTATAAAATAATCAAAAGAATTTAAACAATTTAAAATTGGCAAAAAATCAAAAAATGTTTTTTTTCTAAAGATCTCTTCTTTACATTCTTCTTTTAAAACTTCATTTTTAAGTTCAGCTTTATTAGCAATCTTCTCAAAATGTTTATCAATTTTTTGATTTATTAAAACATCAATGTATTTTTTTAAAGCAAAACTTCCAAGACCAACCAAAACAATAATTATCATAAAAAATCCCCCATTAAATTAAAATTATTTCTTAGGTTTTAACACAGTTATCCCGCCCATATATGGTTGTAATACTTTTGGAATTAAAACACTTCCATCTTCTTGATAGTTATTTTCAATTAAAGCAATTAATCCTCTAGGTGTAGCAACACAAGTATTATTTAAAGTATGTAAATAATAATTTTCTTTTTCACCCTTAACTCTAATACCTAATCTTCTTGCTTGAGCATCTCCTAGATTTGAACATGATCCAACTTCAAAATATTTCTTTTGACGAGGACTCCAAGCTTCAATATCACAAGACTTAACTTTTAAATCTGCTAAATCACCACTGCAGCATTCCAATTGTCTAACAGGAATATCTAAACTTCTAAAAAATTCTACTGTATACTTCCACATTTTATTATACCAATCCATAGAATCTTCTGGTTCACATAACACAATCATTTCTTGTTTTTCAAATTGGTGAACTCTATATAAACCACGTTCTTCTAGGCCATGAGACCCACCTTCTTTTCTAAAACAAGGAGAATAAGATGTCATACAAACCGGAAGTTCAACCTTTTTTAATAATTGATCTTTGAATTTTCCAATCATTGAATGTTCACTTGTTCCAATTAAGTATAAGTCTTCTCCTTCAATTTTATACATCATAGCTTCCATTTCAGGAAATGACATAACACCAGTTACAACATCGCTATGTATCATAAAAGGTGGAATACAATACGTAAAACCTTTATTAATCATAAAATCTCTAGCATAAGCAAGCATTGCTTCATGCAATCTAGCTACATCGCCTAATAAATAGTAAAATCCTTCCCCACTTGTTCTTCCAGCTGAATCTTTATCCATTCCATTTAAACTCAAAATTATATCAGCATGATAAGGAATTTCATATTTTGGAACTACTGGGTCACCAAACTTTTCTATTTCAACATTTTCACTATCATCTTTACCAATCGGAACGCTTGAGTCCATTATATTTGGAATAACTAGCATTCTATCTCTAATTTCTTTTGTAAGCTTTTCTTCCTTTTCTTCTAATACTTCAATTTCTTCATTTATCTTACTTACATCAAGTTTAGCTTCTTCTGCCTTATCTTTTTTTCCTTCACGCATTAAAGAACCTATTAAACTACTAAGCTCATTTCTTCTAGCTCTAAGTTCATCAACACGTTTTTTGCATTCACGATATGAAATATCATATTCATATACTTCATCTACAAGTCCAAGCTTTTCATCTTGAAATTTCTTTTTAATATTTTCTTTAACAAGATCACTATTTTCACGAATTAATTTAATGTCTATCATTTTTATTTTCCTTTCAAAAAAAAGAACGGTAGCCAAGGAGTCAAAAATGACGGTACCATCCTTTATTTAACTTATTTTGATAACGGAATTACCCGAAGCCTAAAGCTTAACTCAAAAGGTAGATTTCATTATTTTCAAACGTTCTTTTCCACCAGCCAAGAACTCTCTATATTTTTTCTATAATTACTTATCCTTTTTCTTCGCCTTTCTATTAATATACCACTTTTTTTATTAAATGCAATATTTTTTTAATTAACGCAGTCTATAAAATCATCAAGTGACATAGATCTTTTAATATAATACCTATTAAGTTCGTACCTTTTTAAATTATTACTTACTTCCTTACCAGTAGTTGTTGCTAAAGCATAATCATAATATTTACTGGCAACTTCTATAACCATATTATTATGTCCACCATACGGATAAGCTATTGTATTTATTTTCTTTTCTAATAGTTTTTCAAGTGTTTCTTTGCTATTTTTTAACTCTTCATCAACTTCCTTTCGATTTAAAGAAGCTAAATTACGATGCGTAGCTGTATGAGATCCAATTTCTACATACTGCGACTTATTCATTTCTAAAACCATATCTTTTGTAACATAAACGCTTCCACCAATCCAATCACTAATTAAATAAAAATTAAATTTAAATTTATTTTCTTGTAATATTGGAAATGCATTTTCATAAACATCAATATATCCATCATCAAAGGTTATAAGTACTGGCTTTTCATAACTACCAGCTTCAGAAATTTCGCTTAAAAATATTGGGGTAAAATTGTTTTCTTTCAAATAATTCATTTGTTTTTTAAAATCACTTATTTTAACAAATAATTCTGCCCCACTTTTAGGATTATCTAAAATACCATGATACATTAAAATAGGTATATTTACTATTTTCTCTTTCAAAAAATTAATATCATTTTTGGATTCTTTTAATATTTTACCAATTTCGTCATTTTTATAATACAATTTATCATTTCTAATATAATACTCATTTTGATTATTTTTTAAATAAGTAAGTAAATTTATGTCTTCATTTAATATAACTTTACATTCTTTTAGCTTTTCCTCATACTTTGTTTTATTTTTAACAACATTGCTTTTATTAAAAATGCTTAAAATTTCTTTTTGTTCTTTTTCACTATAATTATTTATTTCTTTGCTTATATCAAAATCTATACTAGGTAATTTATTATAAGTATCCTGTTCTTTATTCAAACTTTTATCTAAATTATTTAAATCATCTATTTTTAAATATTCACAACTCAAGTCTTCTATTTCATTTTTACTAATTAAAAGATTATTTAAATATTTTTCTAAATCATTACTAGGTTTTTCTTTAATTTTTTCATCATTAAAAAAGGATAAATCCTTACCTATAGTATTCCTAGAACCATTATAGTAAACAGTTAAAAAAATAACCACTATTATTAAAATAAATTTAAAGAGAGCTTTCTTCATATTATCACATAATTATTATACACCAAAATTAAAAAAACTACTATTTGTTTTATTGAACTTGTCAATAAAAAGTAGACAATAAAAAACTTTTATTTAAACCCTAGTTGAGTTCTATACTCAATTGGGGTT
>CAKOOS010000008.1 GCA_934098735.1 uncultured Bacilli bacterium
GTGTCCTGGGCGAGATTCGAACTCACGACCGATCGCTTAGAAGGCGATTGCTCTATCCAGCTGAGCTACCAGGACAACTGAATAAATTATATTACAAAATTAGATTTATTGCAAGGCCTTTTTAAATATTTAATTTGTAATTATCCTTATCAGAAATATTAAATATTACTTCATTGATACCATAAGTATCTCGTAAAGATAGGGCAATAGAATATTTTACTTCTTCTAAAATATCATTGTCTTTAATATTTGCTATAAGATAATTATTAAATGATAATGTAATACTATTTTCTAAAAGTTCATAGTTGGTAATATCTGCAGATGCTGCTAAATAACTTATTAAATTAGTATGATAAATAGGTGTAGTTTTTAATTCTTTGATAATAATATTTACTTTTTCTAACTTATCATTATCTATTTTAGTTACAGGAACATAGTAATAGTAATTGTTATATTTACTTATATAATATGTAGTTGTTTTAGTTGTATCTTTTAAGGATGTAACATTATATATTTTATTTATTCCATATTCTTTATCTAAATATTCTGGTAGCTTTTTTTTAGAATTAGGTAATTCTGTAAGAGGCTTGTTTTCAACTAAGATTTTAATTTTTTTAATTGTCTTTATTTCAGTTAGGGAATATATTAAAGCTTCAAGCATTTTTTCTTCATTATCTTTATCTATATTTAAAAATTCTTTACTAAAATTAATAGTTAAAATATTGTTTTCTATTTTTAAATCATAAACTTTAGTATTTTCTGGGATAATACTTTTAAAACCATCTCTTATATATCCTTCTTTTTTAGTGCCTTTAGTTAAAGACTCTATTATTTCTTTAATTTGGTCTTCATCATTATTACTATCTTTTATAATACTAGTTCTGGCCACATAGTTTTGGTTATCTATTAAAAAAATTGGCATTTCATCTTTGGATATATAACTTAATGATTGATCAATATTGTTATCATTTGATGGAAAAAAATATATTATAAGTAAAATAAACAATGCAAGAGTTGCTACACAAATGCGTCTTATTGCAGATTTTTTTATCATTTTAAACACCTAATTAATTATATAAATTATTTTTAAAAAAAAGACCTAAGTCTTTATCAGATTATTATTTCATTTAATTTTATTAATTCTATTACAGCTTGGGCTCTTCCTTTTACTCCGAGTTTTTGTATAACATTTGAAACATGATTTCGGACGGTCTTTTCACTTATTTTTAAATATTTGGCAATTTCAGAAGTTGTTTTATTTTTTATAAGTAATTCAAATACTTCTTTTTCCCGATCGGTTAATATTTTCTTTTTCATAAACCTCTTTCCTTTACTTAAAAATACTTCATAATATTGTATGAAGTATTTCTAAATATGTCCGGGTATATTACTCAAATTTAACCGTTATAAATTTTTGCTTATCATAAAGACTTTGGACTTCTCTGATTATTTTATTAGCAAGTTCTTTATTATGTTCTTTAGAAGCAATTGTAATACTAATAGTATCGTTTTCGATTTTTACAAAACTATCTAATTTAAACTTGCTAGTTATTAATTTTTTTAATTTTTCGCATTCACTTTTAGCATTATTTAATGTTTGAAGTGCGTTGTAAGCATCATTTTTTTCTTCCACTGTAGCGGCATTATTAAGTAAAACATCTTGATATTCGTTCATTTCTTTTAATACGGCTTCATCAGCTTCAACTTGCAAGGCTACGATAATATCTGATTCTTTAACCTCGACTACTTTACTTACGTCATTTTCTCCCGCTAATACACTTAGTGTTTCATCTTTCATTGTAATATAATATATTCCTAGAACGAGTATTAAAGAAAAAAGTGTTACAAACCATAAATTTTGTTTATTAATCATATCTTTCCCTCCATCATTTGCTACTTAAATATATGAAGGTAAATGTTATATATTCCTTTTGTAAATTATTTTATTTTTTATATTGATATTTTAACTAATATATTTTAAAATTAATAATAGAAAGATAGGATATGTGTATGAAAAAGAAAATAATAATTGTTAGTATTTTGTGCGTATTATGCATTGGATTAATATCTGGCATTTTATTTTTAGATAATAAAAATGTTGTTTTAGAAAATGAAAAAACTAAAAAAAGTAAAAATAATAATCAAATTAGTATGATGCTTGAAACCGCTAAAGATAGTAATGTTTATGAGGCTTCAAGCGATAATACTTTTCCAATATCTGAATATATTTTTAATGAAACTTTAAGTAAGTGTGAAAATGGTGGAATTATTTCATGGGATCAAGATAATCAGAAGGCAGTAGTAAAAAATAATATTAGTGATAAATGTTATGCTTATTTTGACAGATATGATATGCCCAAAATAACAAATGTAGGTGTAGAATATAGTACTAATAATATTACAATAGATATTGAGGCAGTTACTGGTACTAATGCTATTTCTAAATACTATTATTCTATTGAAGATTCTGAGGTTTTAGCTAGCAATACTCCTAATATTAATTATGTAATTGATTCTAAATATGAAGGAAAAACAATGAATTTGACTTTATATGCAGTTGATTCTAAGAATTATAAAAGCAATTTATATAAAACACAAATAAATATTCCTAAAGTTCTTGATGATATTGTTGTTAATGATGATATGACTTTGGCTATAAATGAATTAAGTTATATTAATAATATTACTTTTGTTGGAGATGGAGTTTTAACTATTAATGGTGGTAGTGAATTAATTGTAAGTAATGTTATTTCTAATGATGGAAGTAGTTCTGATGAGAATTATAGTAATGCTAAAAGCGTTAATTTGAATTTGAAATCAACAAAAATGACAGTTACAAAAATTCAATCTGGAAATGGTGGAAATATAGTAGGAAAAAACGGAACCAGTGCTACATCATCTGGAAAAGATGGCAGTGATGCATCCCTTGATGCAACTGGTGGAAATGGTGGTAAAATTATAATCACAATTGATAAAGATTCAATTGTAAATATAGAAAGTGTGATAAGTGGCTCAGGAGGTACTGGAACAGGTGGAACAGGTGGAACTGGAGCACGTGGATATAATGGATCTTCTGGAGCTAGTTCTACAGTACGTACAGGTGGCCCAGGTGGAGCTGGAGGAAATGGTTCAAATGGTTTGGGCGGAAATGGTGGAGATATAGTTATAACTAATAATGGATATTTACATATATCACAAATTAGTACAGGATCTGGTGGAGTCGGAAATGGTGGATCTGGTGGTGAAGGTGGTGCTGCCGGAGCTCATTATGGTGGAAATAGCAGTCATGGACGTTCTTACGGTGGAGATGGAGGAAACGGTGGCAATGGTAAAGGTGGAAACAGTGGATCAATAAATGTTACCTCTACTGGTAAATACATTTTCAATTCAAAAACAATAGGACTATATGGTAATGCTGTTGCTGGTTCAGCAGGAAGTGGTGGTACAGGTGATGTGCGAGGTTCTGCTGGTACAGCTGGTTCTGCAACAAATGGTATAAGCGGTTCTGATAATTCCTAAAATATGTTTTTACTAAAAATTTTAGTTTATCTTATTTGTTATATTGATATTTATAATTACGACTTATAAATATCTTTTTTTAAAAAAACTATTCAATTGAATACTTTCTATATAAACTATCTATATAAACTATTTTTGTATTTCTCCTTTTAAGAGGTATATAAGGTACTTAGAAAAATTATATAATTAACTGTTATATATTTTTGAATTTAAATTATAAGATATTTTAGCAAATTTTTTTCTTTTTTTTCTATCTTGCGTGATTAGTAATTTTTAGGTATAATTGTTTATAAGATATGGAAGTGAATTGAATGCGCAAGATAATTGCTAGTTTAGATATTGGCGATCATACAATTAAACTTGTAGTTGGTGAAATGGTTAAAAATAAACTAAATATTTTAGCGTGTGTTGATACTATATCTAGAGGGGTAAAAAAAGGATTTATCATTAATCCAGAAAGTGCTATAGAAGCTTTAGAAGATGTTTTTAAAAAAGCAGAAGAACAAATTGGACTTAAGATAACTAAAGTTATGATTAGTGTGCCTTCATTAAATACGGAATGTTTTTTGGAAGAAGGTTATACTTCAATAAATAATGAAGATGGCATTATAAAAAGTGCTGATATTATGAAGTGTTTAAATTCATCATTTCATAATAAAGTACTTGATAATAGAGAAGTTGTTGGTGTTTTTCCTACTAAATTTTTAGTTGATGATAGTGTTGTTTCAGATTCACCTTTAGGTCTTAAAGCTTTAAAGCTTAAAGTAAAAGCTGTAGTTATAACTGTTCCTAAAAAAAATATTACCCCAATAATTAAATGCCTTGAAAAAATTGGAGTTAGTGTATTTGAAGCAACTATAGGATCTATTGGTGATTACTATGAGTTTAAAGATCGAAAGAATTCTGAAGAAGTTGGTGCTTTAGTTAACATTGGAGCATCAAAGACAACAGTAGCTATATTTAATAAAGGAATTATGACTGGTTGTGAAACTATAGATGTTGGGGGAGATAATTTAGATTATGACTTGGGTTATGTTTATAAAATATCTAGACAAGATGCTTTATATTTAAAAGAATCAATTGTTTTAGCAGATAAATCAAATGCTTTACCTAGTGAATCAATGATCTTTGAAGATAAAAATGGAGATAAAATTAAAATAAATCAATTTAGTGCTAGTGAAATAGTAATGGGAAGAATTGAAGAAATACTAAATTTAGTAAAAAAGCAAATAAATCTCTTAACAAAAAAGCAAATTAGTTATATAATTGTTACAGGGGGAGTAACGGAAATGGCTGATTTTAAAAATGTAGTTGATTATATTTTTAAAGATGCTACTTTAGGAACTGTTACAGAGATTGGGGCTCGTCATAATAAATATTCAACAGCAGTTGGTCTTATTAAATATTATGACAGTAGATTAAAACTTAGAAATAAAGACTTTTCTATATTTAGTATTGAAGAACAAGAAGATTTAAGTGGAATACATAAAAAGGTAAATATTTCCGAAAATTCGTTGTTAGGAAAATTATTTAGTTACTTTTTTGATAATTAAGGAGAATGGAATATGAATGGATTACAGATGGACCAAATTGCCAAGATAAAAGTTATTGGTGTAGGCGGGGGCGGATGCAATGCCGTTAATAGAATGATAGAAGAGGGAGTTAAAAGTGTTGAATTTTATGTAGTAAATACAGATTTACAAGTTTTAAATGCCTCATTATGTCCAAATAAAATACAAATAGGAAAAAATATTACTGGTGGTCGTGGAGCTGGAGCTAATCCTGAAGTAGGAAGAGCAGCAGCTTTAGAAAGTAAGAATGAACTTGAAGATGCACTTCAAGGTGCTGATATGGTTTTTGTTGCTTGTGGACTAGGTGGTGGAACTGGTACTGGAGCTGCTCCGATTATAGCTGAAATTGCTCAAGAAATGGGAGCTTTAACAGTTGGAATAGTTACTAAACCATTTAGATTTGAAGGTAAAAGAAGAATGGAAAATGCCTTAGTTGGTCTAGAAGAATTAAAACAACATGTTGATACTTTAATAATAATTCCTAACGATAGACTTAGAGATATAATAGATAAAACAACAAGTTTTGATGATGCTTTTAAAGAAGTAGATAATGTTTTACACCGTGGTGTACAATCTATATCTGATTTAATAGCTGTTACTGGAGTTATAAATCTAGACTTTGCAGATGTTAAAACAGTTATGGAAAAAAGTGGTACGGCTATTATTGGTATTGGATGTAACGCTGGTGAAAATAGAGCAATTGAAGCAGCAAGGCAAGCAGTTGCTAATTCACTTCTTGAAGCTACTATTGAAGGTGCGACTAATGCTATAGTAAATGTAACTGGTGGCAAAAATCTTACTTTATTTGAAATCGAAGATGCTGTTGAAACAGTTAGAGAAGCAGCTAATAGTGATATAAATATTATCTTTGGGGCAATTAAGAATGAAAATCTTACAGATGAAGTTATTGTTACAGTAATTGCTACTGGATTTGATGAAGAAACTGGAGAAGAAGCATTATTTAGTGATGATGTTCCTAAGAGAAGAACACCACCTCAAGTAGATGATGAATATGAAATTCCACCATTTTTAAGAAGCGATAATTTTTAGAAGTTTATGACATGAAGCGACAAATTCTTGTCGTTTTTTTTTATATAATAAATGCGGTGGTAAAATGAAAATATATTTAGATTTAGTTTTTATTTTAAATTTTGCTTATGATTTATTACTTTTAATGACAGTTGATGTTACCCTTAAAAGATATACTAAATTATTTAGATTACTTTTAGCTAGTGTTGTTGGAGCTTTATCACTAATAATTTTATTTTTACCATTTAATAAATTTATTTTATTTTTCTTTAAAATACTTATAAGTGTAATTATGATTTTTATTTCATTTGGTTTTAAAAATATAAAATATTTTCTTAGTAATATGCTTTATTTATATATGTCTAGTGTTATTTTAGGAGGCTTTTTATATTTATTAGATATAGAATTTAGTTATAAAAGAGATGGTTTAATTTTTTATTTTGATGGATTAAGTATTAATTTTATTTTACTTTTAATTCTTGGACCAATTATTTTATTTTTATATGTTTTTGAACATAAAAAAATGAAGAGTACATATAATTATTCGTATAGAGTAAATATAGTATTTGAAAATAATAAAGAATTAAATGTAAATGGTTTTTTAGATACTGGTAATAAATTAAAAGATCCTATTACTAAAAAATATATAATTATTTTATCTAAAAAAATATTAGTACCATTTATTAATAATAAAAGTCCAATTTATGTACCATATAAAGCTTTAAATAAAAAAGGTTTAATAAAATGTTATAAGATAAAATATATTAAAATAAACAAACAGATATTTAAAAATTATTTAGTGGGCTTAAGTGATAATTTATTTAATTTAAATGGTAGTGAAGCTTTACTAAATTATAAATTAATGGAGGATTTATGTTTAGAAAACTAATAGAATGGCTTATAGCTAAATATAATGAAGTATTTTTTGTTGGGGCAACTGATAAACTTCCACCGCCTTTATCTAAAGAAGAAGAACTTAAGTATCTTGTTAGGGCTAAAGCTGGGGATGAAGAAGCGCGAAATATTTTAATTGAACATAATTTAAGATTAGTTGTTTTTTTAGCTAAAAAGTATGAAAATACTAGTTATGATATTGAAGATTTGGTTAGTATTGGATCTATTGGACTTATTAAGGGAATAAACACTTATAAGATAGATAAAAATATTAAACTTGCTACTTATGCTTCAAGATGTATTTCTAATGAGATATTAATGTTTTTAAGAAAAAATAAAAGAAGAAAAAGTGAAGTATCTTTGGAAGATGCTTTAAATTATGATTCAGAAGGTAATGAACTGCATTTAGAAGATATTTTAGGTACAGATAAGGATTTAGTTCCAAGTGCATTTGAAAATCAAGTTAATAAAGAAATATTAGCTTTAGAAATTAAAGAATTGCCATTAAGAGATAAAGAAATTATGACTTTACGGTATGGACTTAATAATACAAAAGAATATACACAAAAAGAAGTAGCAGAAATGCTAGGTATTAGTCAGTCATATATTTCAAGAATTGAAAAGAAAGTAGTTAGAAAATTAAAACAAGTTATGATTAGATAATGTAAATATATTGTAAATTAGAGTGTTAAGTTTATTGCAAATGCAAGTGTAAAGTAATATAATAAAATTAAGCTAGAAGTAGCTAGAATAAAAGGGTATGTGAATTAGCTAATTCGCCTTAAAAAAGAAGACTATGAAGTCTTCTTTTTTAGTAATTAGTTACGTATTTATCAATGTATTCTTCTAAAGTTAAATTGTTTTCATAAATAATTTTAGCAGCTTTTTTACCTACATATCGTATATGCCAATTTTCAAATTGATATAAAGTTATATCTTCTTTTTCTTTTGGAAATCTAATAATAAATCCATATTTATAGACATTATCATGAAGCCAATTATAATCATCATCAGTAAAACGAATATTTTTACTAAGAGCTATATTACGTAAATCAATTGCAAGTCCTGTTTGATGTTCTGAATAACTTGGTCTTGCTGAATAAGTATCTGCTTTTTCAATACCATCACTTTTTACATAATTGTTATATAATGTTGTTTGAAATGCTTCGCTTCTAAAGGCTGTAGTAGGCATGATATTAATATTTATTTCGTTTTTAGCTGCTTTTTGTAAAAGTAAGAAATCTTCTTTGAGAACTTCTCTGACTGGTACTTGATTTCCATAAGCTCCATCTAAGTAAACTAAATCTTCTGGTTTATATCCTTTTGGTAAATAATTATATTTATTTACTAAAACTAATATATCATTTGGGTTTTCTACCTTTTTAGTATCCGTATATACTGGTAAATCTAGGTTTAAATTTACTTTGGTAATAACATCTTTAATATCAATATTATTATTTTTTTTATAATTATTATATCTTTCTAAATTAGAGACATTAAAATTTGAATAGTCATAATATAAACTAATATCTTGGTAATCCATATTTTTTAAATATTTTAAATTTTTAGAGCTAAGTTTAAAGAGATAATTTATTTCTTTTCCCTTATATCCTTTAGGAAGGAATGTGGTTATTATATCAGCAAAATTTTCTTGATCATTATATTTTATATCTGCATATTCATTTAAATATTTTTCATCATAGATATTATTTAATAAAACATATTCTAAAGTTTTGCCATAATTTTTTTTGTCGATATTATTTTCTTTCATAAGCGTTTCAATTTTACTTGAAGGTTTATCCTTTTCTTTGTGTAATGTTTTGTAAGATACAATAAAAATAATTAAAATGACAGTAATTAATAATAAATCTTTTAATCTTTTTTTAGCTTTTTTTCTTAATTTCATATTCTACCTCGCACTTATTATATCATATTAATTAAATATTGATATTATTATTTCTGGGGAAGTTAGTTGATTTTGCTGACTTTTTACTTTATAATTGAAGTTACTAAAAGGAGAAGCGATAACATGTTTGAATATATGGGAGATAGAATTAGTAAGGCCCTTAAAAATATTAGAGGAATGGGTAAAATTACTGAAGATAATATTAGTGATGCCACTAGAGAAATAAGAATTGCCCTTCTTGAAGCTGATGTAAATTATCAAGTTGTTAAAGAATTTATTAATGAAGTAAAGGAAAAAGCTTTAAATGCTGAAGTTGAAAAAAGTTTAAAACCTGATGAAGTTTTTTTAAAAATTGTTAAAGATGAACTTGTTACACTTCTTGGAGGGGATTATGTTCCTTTGGAAGTAAATCAAAAACCTACAATTTTAATGCTTGTCGGTTTGCAAGGAAGTGGTAAAACTACCTCAGCTGGAAAATTAGCAAAATATTTAAGAAAAAAGTACAATAAAAAACCACTTTTAGTAGCAGCAGATATTTATAGACCAGCTGCAATAGAACAATTAAAAACTATTGGAAAAGAGTTAAATATTCCTGTTTTTAGTGAGGATAAAAAAGTAATAGATATAGTAAATGATGCTTTGCTTTATGCTAAAGAAAATGGTAATGATTATATTATTATTGATACAGCTGGACGTTTACAAATTGATGATGTTTTAATGCAAGAATTAAAAGATTTAGATAGTTTAGTTAAACCTCAGGAAAAGATTTTAGTTATAGATGGATCTATGGGACAAGATGCCATTAATGTAATAACAGGATTTAATGAGGCTTTAAAATTAACTGGTTGTATTTTGACTAAACTTGATGGAAATACCAAAGGTGGTGTAGCTTTATCAGTTCGTCATTTAACTAATATTCCAATTAAGTTTGTTGGTACTAGTGAAAAAATGGATGGATTAAGTGAATTTTATCCAGAAAGAATGGCAGAACGTATATTAGATATGGGAGATATTCTTGAAATTGTTAGTAAAGTTGAAGATGTTATAAATGAAGATGAAGCTAAAGAGCAAGCGGTTAAAATGAAAAAAGGGACTTATGATTTGAATGATTTTTTAAATAATTTAAAACAAATAAAAAAGCTTGGACCTTTAGAAAATATTTTAAAAATGATTCCTGGTGCTAGAAAGATGGGTCTTAATAATGTATCAATTGATCCAAAAGATTTAGCTCATGTAGAAGCAATTCTTCAGTCAATGACACCAGAAGAAAGAAAAAAACCAGAAATATTAAAAGCTTCTAGAAAACAAAGAATAGCTAAAGGAAGCGGAAGAAGTGTAGAGGAAGTAAATAGACTTTTGAAACAATTTGAAATGATGAAGGATATGATGAAAAAAATGGCCGCTGGAAATATGCCATTTTAAAAGGAAATTAGTTTTTTTCTAATTTCCTTTTTAAATGCAATCTGTATTCATTTATTCTTTCTGATTTAATTAAATCTAAATTTTTAATTTCTTTAAAATACTCATTTGGTCTAAGCTTTAAGTTTATATTAAATATTTTATATAATAAATAAAAAGCATGTTCTGGATCAATTAAATAAATCATAAATAAATTGCATGCAATAATAAATGATGTAGTATAGATATAATATAAATCGTTTTTTTGATTTAAAATATTTACTATTTCTTCTTTATTATCATAAAATGTTTTAAAGTAATTTATTTTAAAATCTAAATCATCTATATTAATAAAATTAATAGAATTAATAATTTTTATAATTTCTAATTCCTTATTAATTTTTTTGGCTGTATATAATCTAGAATTTAATAGATTGGTTTCTATTTCTAAACTTGATCTAGGAAAATGTTTTTTTAAGTAATCTAAACATAACATTTCAAAAAAAGTACTTGATATTTCTACATAAGGCTTTTTACTTGTATGAGTATGTAGATAATTATAATTGTTAAAAAATTGAATGCCATGGCCGAATTCATGAGCTAAAACTGCAACATCTTCTATGGTATGTTTATTAAACACGGTTATTTGACAAGATTTATAAAAATTTAAATATACTATTTCTCCTAGATTATTAGCATATCTTTCTTTATTTATAAAATGAATATAAGTTTTAGGATTATTAAATAATTTTAAAAAAGTATTTTGAACTATCTTGGGAGTAGCGTTTTCAAAAAATTCATGAAGTAAATCTATTATTTCAGAATTTTTTAAATATGTTTTTAATATATAATCTGGATTTTCTAAATATTCAGTAGTACTAAAATTTTCAATGTATGGCCACCAGTAACTAATTTTACTAAATTCTTTATAATGCTCTTTTAAGCTTTCTTCTTTAGGATTGTTATTTACAAGTTTTAAAAGTTTATCATATTTTAAAAGAAATTCTATGCTATCAATATCATTTTTTAAATCTGTATTATGACCTATTTTATGTTTAAGTTTTTCACTATTTATGAGTAATTTGTAAAGTTGCAATTTATATAAAATTTCATTTATATTCAAGAGGATCACCTCGAAACTTGATTGTTATTCTAGCATACAAATAATTTATTGTAAATGTTTATTTTAAATGATATAATTATTTATGATAGGTGATATGATGCAAAAGATAGATGGAAGAAAGATTTCTTTAGTTGTAATTTTTTTACTAATTTTAGTTGTAATTGCTTTGTTTATAGGTAAGTTTACTTATTCTTATTTAGCACCGGATATTGATGATGATAAAGAACAACAAGGAGTTATAACAGCAAATGGAGATACTTTAATTTTTAGTAAAGGGAAAGTAATAAGTTTAAATGCTACGACAGATAACTTTAATTCTGATAGTGGAAATATAACATCTTCAACAAGTCCAACAGTAAAGTTGGTAGCTTCTGAAAAAACTAAAAATGCTTCAGCAACTTACTTTGCAGGAGTTAATATTTATAAAAATAGTTTTGTTTCTTCAGATGGAAATGCTGAAGTTATTTTGACTGTTAGAGATGAGACTGGAACTGTTTTACAAAGTAGTTCTGATACATTAAATTATGTAACAGTAAATGGAGTTTCTGGTTTTGATATTACTGGTAAAACTGGAGCATTTAATATTTCATCAGATCACTTAATTACTACGACATCATCAACTAATGGAACTACACATACATGGACATTTACTTTAACATTCGTTAATAAAACAACAGATCAATCAATTAATGAAGATGCAAGCTTAGATATGGAAGTAACACTTCAAAAAGATAGGATAGTTTTAAATTCCACATTAGCTCAAAAGTGCTTAAATCAAGATATGAGTAAGTGTTTTTATGAATATAATACCATAGATGCAAATTTATATTTACATGATGCTAATCTTTCAAATGGTGCAAAAGATAATAATTGCCGCTATTCAGGAGAGGATTATAGTTTAACGAGTAAGGCTACATCAGCTAAATACTCTTATATTGGTGATTCTAGTGCTTCAGCTAATAATGGAGTAATCAAATTTTATTGTGGTGGTTCTAAGTCATATTTAGGACAAACTTGTGCAAACACAAAAGAGCATTATTATACATTAGCTTATGATACCGAAAATGCTCAGTATTCTTCCTATAATGACGCTTTAAATAAAGCAGTTGAAGATGGTTATCTTGCTTATGGTAATATAAACAATTTTGTGTGCTTTGGTATTGATGGCGAATCATGTCCAACAGAAAATTTATATCGTATAATTGGAATTTTCGATAATGGTTCACAATTTGAAAGTCAAAAATACAATATTAAACTTATAAAGTATGATTATGCAACTAAAGAAATGTTGGGAGAAGACGGTTGTTATGGCGCAAATACTACAATAACATCGAATTTTTATAGTGCTTATAGAGGTAGTATAACAGATGAGCAAGCTGTATATAAGTGGAATGATACTGATTCTAATAATTGGAGCATTAGTTCACTTAATTTAACAAATTTAAACATAAATTTTTTAAATTATTTAGGTGATGTATGGAAAAATAAAATTTATGATGCAACATGGAGTTTAAATGGATTAAGAAATATTGCTGAATCTTTTACAACTTATACGAACGAAATTACAAATTCTACTAAATTTTACGGGCCAGTTAAAGTAGCATTGCTTAACATAAGTGATTATTTATATACAGTAAATCCTCGTTATTGGGGTAGTACAGGAAATACATCAGAAACTTGGGCAAATTTGGGTTATTATGAGTATGTTTTAACTCCTTATACAAGATATTCTTCTTCAGTTTATATAATAAATAAATCTGGCGATTTTAATTATACCAGTCCTGGCAGTAATGCGTATCTTATTAGACCTGTATTTTATTTAAAATCTGATGTTAAACTTGTTGGTGGAACTGGTACAATAAGTGATCCATATCGAGTATCATGATAGGAGGTATTTATGACTAAAAAAGATAAATATATAATTAGAGTAGTTGCTGTATTGTTCTTAGTAATTGGTACAACATTTGCTTACTTTGTTGCCCAATCTAATAAAGGTGCAAATGCTCTTTTTAAAGTAACAGCTCATAGTGTTGATGATTTTAAATTTACAATTTCTAAAAATATTAGTTTAACAATGAATCAATTCAATTTTGCTTCTGGTAGTGGGAATATTAGTGATGAAGTTGCGGCAACTGTTGAATTAAAAGCTAATAATTCAACTAATCAAGCATCCCATAATTATAATGTAGCTTTTTACATATTAGAAAATCCTTTTGAATATTCAAGTATAGATCATAAACCTGAACTTATTTTAACTGTTACAGATCCAACAGGAGCAGAAGTAAAAAGTATTGAAGGTTTAACTTATTATGATTCAATTACTAATGCTGATGGCATATCAATTAGTGGATTTGATATTACTACCAAATCTGGTTTAATTAGTGTTGCAAGCGATAGTATTACTTCAAGTTCTAGTACTGTGGCTACAACTAAAAAATGGATCTTTAAAATAACTATAATTAATTTAGATATAAATCAATCAATAAATCAAAATAAAAAAATGAATGCCAGAATTGTAATGAAAAAAGACGGGGATGTCGGTCAAACACTAGCTGAAGCGTGTACTCTTGCAAATTTTTCTAATTGTATAAAAGAAAATTATAACTTGGATTTATCAATTAATTATCATAACACTTCCTTAACAAATGGTGCTAGCGATAATTCATATAGATATTCTGGCGGTGATTATGAGTTGACAAAAAAGGCAACTTCGGCTGGATATAAATATTTGCGACGCAGTACTAGTAGTTCTGCTGATGGTCTTATCCATTTTTTCTGTAATAATGTAGAAGGTATATTAAGTGATGGCTGTTCTCCAAGTTATTCGCATTATTATACTTTGGCTTATGATTCTCAAAATATACAGTATGATACGTTTAGTGAGGTTTTAAACAAAGCAATTTCAGACGGTTATTTAACCAAAGATAATGTTAGTAATTTTGTTTGTTTTGGCAGTTATGATGATGTTTGTTCTACTGATAATTTGTATCGAATAATTGGGGTATTTGATAATCAAATCAAATTAATAAAATACGATTATGCTACAAAGGAGATGCTTGGTGATTCCAAGTATATAGAACTATCTTCTTATTATAGTGCTTATGCATCTTTCTCGAATCCTGTAAGTCAATATAGTTGGAATTCCTCTAATAGGTGGAGTGTTACTAATTTAAATAAAATTAATTTGAATACAAATTTTTTAAATTATCTTGGAAATAATTGGACTAAATACATTGCAGATGGAAAATGGATTGTTGGTGGTTTTGTTTTAGGTGATATAATGCATACTTCGAGTGTTCTAAATAAAAAAACACCATTTACTTTATATCAATCGGAAATTATTAGTCCTGCAGATGACGAGGTTTACACGTCTGAAAATGGCGTTTCAAAGATTGGCTTAATGTATGCAAGTGACTATGGGTATGCATTTCCTTCTAAACTATGGACAACCACTTTGTCTAGTGATATTTTTAAGTATTCTTCGTTTTCAAATTGGATGTACATGGGTTTAAATGAAATGACATTGTTAAGAAATGCTAATTCAGACTTTAAGAAGGATGTATGCATAGTTATTTCTTCTGGTGGAGTTTCACATAGGGATTTATATAGCGGTTATTATTCTGTAAGACCAGTTTTCTATTTAAATAGTGATGTAGTTTTAGTAGGTGGAACTGGTACAATGAGTGATCCATATATAATTGATTAATCTTTTAATTTATCTAATTCTTGTTTCATTTTTTCAAGGGCATCAAGTAAAAATTCAACTTCGTTTCGTTGATTTTGATTACTTTTGCCTTTTTCATTGTCTGTAAATGGTCCACCTTGATTATTTTTGTATTTTTTAGTGTTTATATTTATATTACTATTTTCTATTCGTGATTCAATTAATTGTTGCTGTGCAGCGTGAGTAAGAATATATTGACCAACTAGAATAAGCCAGTTACCTATAGAATTTTGTTCATTGGCATTATAATCACCTACACATGCATAACCAACTGCAACAGCAATAAGAGAAAATAAATGAGGATCTGTATTAGGAGGAAAGTTTATGTTATGCATAATAATCCTCCTTTTATACAAATTTATTTTTTCTTTACATTTTTATTCTTCTATGCTAAAATATCTTTTTTATTGGGGGGAGATTAATGAGAAGCAAACATATTAAAAATTTGAAAAGTAGTTTATTATTAGTTTTTATATTTTTGATGCTTACTAAAGATAATGCAATGGCTTTAGAGTTTATAGATACTGAAAATGAACTTGAAATAAATACGCATCGAAAATATGGTAAATTAATTAGCTATGAATTAGAAGAAGAAAAGATTTCTCCGAAAGAAGAAATATTAGAAGATTATAATCTTTCTGAAGAAGAATTTTCTGTTCTTTGTGCAATTGTGATGGCTGAAGCTAAAACAAATAGTTATAATGACTCCTATGCGGTAATTAATACAATATATAATAGAACAAAAAGTATTAAATGGTCTAGTTATGTAGAAAATGGTGATAATTTATATAGTCAAGCGACTTTTCCTGGACAATTTGTTGTATACGAAAATGGTTCTTATTTAAAGTATTTAGGATGTGAAGATGGAGATAGTTATCAAGCAATAATAGATTTTTTACTAACTGAAGATCTTGCTCATGAATATTTATCTTTTGTTTCTAAGGATGGAGATAAATATGGAAAAGAACAATTTGTAGAAGGTGGAAATTTATACTATAATAAGATGGAAGAAGATGATAAAGTGCAAGTACTAAAAAGATAGTAATTTGCATTTTTTCTTTAATTACTATATAATTGTTTTGGTGATGCAAATATGCAAATTGATAAAGTGAATGAGCCAATTATAGCAGTTAGACGTAGTCAATATCCTGATGATGAAAAATCAGAGTTTTTGTTAGTTGGAAGAAGTAATGTTGGAAAAAGTAGTTTTATTAATACCCTTATAGAACGAAAGAATTTTGCTCGTACTAGTTCTAAACCTGGTAAAACTCAAACTTTAAATTTTTATTTAATTAATGATGATTTTTATTTAGTTGATGTTCCAGGTTATGGCTATGCTAGTGTAAGTAAAGATACGCAAAAAAAGTTTGGATTGATGATTGAAGAATATTTAAAAAATAGAAGTAATTTGAAACATGTTTTTTTACTTATTGATTATAGACATAAGCCTACGGAAGATGATGTTTTAATGTTTGAATTTTTAAAATATTATAATCTAGATGTAACAATAGTAGCTACAAAATATGATAAGATTGGTAAAAATGGACGTGCTAAACAAGATAAATTAATAAACGATACACTTAAATTAAGTAGTGATGATAATGTTATTACTTTTTCTACTGTAACTAAAAAAGGTCGTAATGAAATACTTAATTTAATTTCAGAAAAGAAATAGGAGAAATTATGAACAAAAAGGGTTTTACTTTAGTAGAAGTTTTAGCTGTAATAGTTATTCTATCTTTAGTTATTGGTATTGCAGGAACTAGTGTGGTTGCTGTAAGAAATAATTCTTTGAAAAAACTCGTAGAAACTAAATATAATAATTTAGAAAAAAGTGCAATATTATATGGACAAGAAAATCAAGATGAATTAAATGAAGAATGTACTATAGATAATGAAAAATATTCTTATTGTAGGCTTATTGATGTAAATACTTTGATTATGAAAAATTACTATGAAACTAGTGAAACTAATGGTGAAGGTAATAAAGATTTAATAAATAATTTGACTAAGAAAAGTATGTTGGAAGATGAAATTATGATATATAGAAAAAATAATGTAATATATGCTAAAGTAATAAATAAAAAAAGTGAAATGTAGGGAGGTTTAAATAATGCAAACAGTATGTTTAGTTGGAAAACCAAATGTAGGTAAAAGTAGTATTTTTAATAGGCTTATAAAAGAAAATAAATCTATTATTATGGATACTCCAGGAGTAACAAGAGATAGAATATATGGCAAATGTAATTATAATGATAAGTCTTTTTTGGTTATTGATACTGGGGGAATATCAATAGGTAGTGATGATTTTGCTAAAGATATTTTAATGCAAGCTACTTTAGCTATTGATGAGGCTGACTTAGTTCTTTTTGTTGTAGATGGTATTAATGACATAGATGCAAGTGATTTAAAAGTTGCAGAAATACTTCACAAAAGTAATAAAAAAGTTATTGTAGTTGTAAATAAAATAGATAATAAAGAAAGAATGGAAAATATTTATAATTTTTATGAATTAGGTTTTGGTGAAATAATTGGAATTAGTGCATCTCATAAAATTGGATTTGATAATTTATTAAATATGATTACAAATGACTTACCTGAAGAAGAAATAGATACTGATACTTCCCTTAAATTTTCTATTATTGGAAGACCAAATGTTGGTAAAAGTAGTTTAATAAATGCTTTACTTAATGAAAATAGGGCAATTGTAAGTGATGTTGCTGGTACGACGAGAGATGCTATAGATACTAAATTTAAATATAATCATCAAGATATAACTGTTATTGACACAGCTGGAATGCGTAAAAAAGGAAGAATATATGAAAGTGTTGAAAAGTACAGTTTAATTAGAAGTTTAAAAGCAATTGATAGAAGTGATGTATGTGTACTTGTTATTGATGCTACCACAGGTATTATTGAACATGATAAACACATAGCTTCTTATGCTCTTGATGCAGGAAAAGGAATAGTTATAGCTGTAAATAAGTGGGATACAATAAAAAATCCAGATCAAGATATAAGAAAATGGAAGGAAGAGATAAAAAATGAATTTCAATTTATTCCTTATGTACATGTAGTATTTTTAAGTGCAGTGACTAAAAAAAGAGTTAGTACCTTAATGCCAGAAGTATTATTAGCTTATGAAAATAATAGAAAAGAAGTAAAAACTTCACTTCTTAATAATATTATAATGGAAGCTGTAAGTCTTCATAATCCTCCTTCTTATAAAGGAAAAAGATTAAAAATATATTTTGTAAGTCAAACTGGTTATTGTCCACCAAAATTTACTTTTTCAGTCAATAATAAGGGATTAGTTCATTTTAGTTATGAAAGATATTTAGAAAATCAAATTAGAGAGAATATTGATTTTGATGGTACGCCGATTATACTTCAGTTTAAGAACAAGAACGATAAATAATTTGTTCTTGTTTTTTATATTAACAAATAGGTAAAAAAGCATATATTATTTTAGGAGGGTTTATGAAACTGGGCGATGAATTTTTTAAAAAGGTAGAAAAGAAAACTCATGTTGATAAAGATACAATAATTTCTTTAGCTAAGAAATTACAAGAAGGAAATATGAAAGATGAAAAAACTTTAGGAGAAGTAATTGATACATTAAGCTTAATGACTGGTAAAAAAGTAAGTGATGAACAAAAGAAAAAAATTATAAATAAGATAGTGGATGATAAAGTTCCAAAAGATGTTGAAAAGATGTTTTGAATAGAGCTAAAGGCTCTTTTTAATTGTCAAAAAATATAATGTGTTTTATAATATTTTTTGCAGGTGGTGGAAATGCAAAATAAAACTTTTTTAAATTTATTTAATGAAAATAATGAAAGATTTTTTTATAGAGAAGAAGCTTTAAAAAATAGTAAAACAGAACTTGAAGAATTTTTAAAGTGGGATACCAATATGAATAATTTAGAGTTTGCCAAAAAAATGATGTATTCACATGAACTTAAGGCAAATAATCAAGTTGAAGGTTACCTTGATGAGATTGATTTAATAAAAAATGTAATTAAAAGTAAATTTAAGAATATAAAAAGTGCTGAAGCTATTCAAAGAATTTTAAATTTATATTATGGTTATTTTTATATAATTCATAATCATGAAATTAATGAAGAAAGCTTACATGAACTATATAAAATTCTTAGTTATGGTCTTTTAGAAGAGTATGATTTAAAAAATATGGGAAAACTTTATAGAGAAGCTCCAGTTTATATTTTTCAAAATGGAAGAATGGAAACAGTGCTTCAAGAAGGATTAAATTATAATGACATAGAAAAATATATAACTATGTATTTTGATTTTATAGATAACTATTCTTGTGATTCTGATGTTGATCAATATATTAAATCACAGATAATGCATTTTTATTTTGTTTTTATTCATCCTTATTTTGATGTAAATGGAAGAACTAGTAGAACAATGTCAATGTGGTATCTTCTAGAAAAAAAGATATATCCATATATTATTTTTAACCGTGGTATAAGTTTTAAGGGAGCAAAATATGATAATAGAATTAAAGAAGCAAAGTTAAAAAAAGATTTAACTTACTTCTTAGAGATGATGCTTGATACATTAAAAATAGAACTTGAAAAAGAACATATTATGGAAGAAATAAAAGATAATACAACATATAAATTAAATGCTCAGAATTATCAAAGTTTACTTTATTTTTTAACTATTAATGGTTTTAAATCTTTGGCAGGATTTCAAAGCATTTATAATAGATATAATGATAAGAAAAAAATAAAAGAAATCTATTATGAAATGATAGAACCTTTAATAGATATGGATATACTTAAAGTGGTAAGATTTACTAAGAAAAGTTATGGTGATATAAACAATATGGAATTAGAGCTTAATCCAGTAAAATATACCAATGATGAAAATTATTTAAAAAGAATAAAATTAAAATGAGTTTTAAAAATAAACTCATTTTTCAATGTAATAAGCGTAATATTCATCAAATGTTATGTTTTTTTCATAAACTTCTTTAGCAATTTTTTTGCCTACATAACGAAAATGCCATGATTCATAATTATATCCCGTAACATTTACTTTATCTTCAGGATATCTTAAAATAAAACCATATTTATAAGAATTTTCTTTAAGCCATTTGGCTTCTTCAGAATCTTTAAATGTTTTTCTATTACTATTTGTTTTACTAAAAATATCTAAAGTAAGTCCGGTTTGATGTTCACTTGCTCCGGGTCTTGCTGCGATACTATCAGCATATTTTGAACCTTGCTTTTGATAGTTATTATAAACGATTTCTTGCTCTTCATAAGTTCTATAGCTGGAACTTATCATAAGATAATAACCATTTTCTTTCGCAGCATTCCACATTTCTATAAAAGCATCCATGGCAACTTTGCGTACTTTTTGGTCATCTCCCCATGAATAATCTTTAGAAATTGTTACTAAATCACTTGGAATATAGTCTTTTGATAATAAATAATATTTATTTACTAACATACTTGTATCTTTACTAATATCTGTTTCATAATTTGGTATGTAAAATTCTTCATCTAAATGGATATTTATATTACGAACTACTGTAGTTAAATCTAATCTTTTATTTTTGTTCATGTAATCTATATATTTATAAAAATTTTTTGATAAATAATATTTTTCTTTCATTAATTTTATGTATTTATCATTATCATAATTATCTAAGAAAAATTTATAATCTTCTTCTTTTGAAAAATTATTTAATATTAAGCTTGTATCTTCTTTGCTATATCCAACTTCTAAAAGCTTGTATTCAAATGTTTGATGATAAAGATATTCTTGATACTTTTTATATCCATAAAAAATTAAGCAAATAATAATTATTAAAAAGGCTAAAAAATAATAAACTTGTTTTTTTAATTTTCTTCTTTTTTTCATAACAATCTCCATTTTTTAAATTATATCATTTTTAAATTCTATTTACAAATATAGTTATTTGTAGTAAACTTAGATTAATAGTAAAGGGTGGTATTATGAATGTAAATAAACAAATAATTGATTTATGTCCAAACTTTTATAAAATAATAGAATTTACACCTTATCAAGATGATGTAATATCTTCAAAACTAATAAAGTTATATCAACAATATATTTTTAAAATTGATATAAATAATTTGGAAGAAGTAGAAGAAGTAAGGCAACTTGATAAAGTAGTAAATAAATATATAGATGATTATTTATTTAGAAAAGAAATGCAAAAGCAAATAGTACAAATTAAAGTAAAGAAAGATGAAACAAATATTTTAAAGGCTATTATAAGATCTATTATTAAAATATTTGATAATTATGAAGAATATACTACCAGAGTAATTTATATATCAAGATGGATTTAGAATACATTATAAGTATTCTTTTTTTAATATAAGTTTCAAAAGTAAAACATATAATTAATAAGGTGATTTAAGTGCATATTAAAGAAACCATTCTTAATTTTTTATATGATAAGAATTATTTTATATCAGTTTATGATGATTATGTTCATGTGTATAATTATAAAGAATTAATAAGTCTTACAAGTAAGCTAATTATTTTTAAAATGGATGATTTTAATTTAGAAATTAAAGGTGATAATCTATTTATTACTAAAATGATGGCTAGTGAGGTTTTGATTAAAGGAAAACTTTGGAAGATAGGTTTTAATTATGAATAGCAATTTAGTATGGGTTAAAACAAAATGTGACGATTATTATAAACTTATTAGAAAGATAGAAAATATTAAAATTAGAGTTTATGAAATAAGATATGATAAAAAAGTACTATATTTAAAAATAGATAGAAAAAGTTTAGAAAAGTTAGATAAATATTTAATTAGTTATAAGTTTAAGTTAGATAAAAAAATAGGACTTGATAAAGTATTTGCTATAATAAATAGAGAAAAAATTTTTTTAATTTCACTTGTTTTGGGAATTATTCTTTTTATTATACTAAATAATATGGTTTTTAAAATAAATATAGTGCATGAAAATAAATATATAAGAGAACTTTTAAAAGATGAACTTGATAGTTATGGAGTGAAGGTATTACATTTTAAAAAAAGCTATAAAGAAATGGAAAAAATTAAACAAGAAATATTAGATAAATATCCAGATAGTTTAGATTGGATGGAATTTGAAGTTAAGGGAATGGTAATAAACGTTAAAGTAGAAGAAAGGATTATAACGGATACTAAAAGTGTTGAAAAAACTTGTAATATTGTTGCTAAAAAAGCTGGAGTTATAAGTGATATTAAAGTAATACAAGGAGAAAGTTTAGTTGCTATAAATGACTATGTAAATAAAGGAGATATACTTATAAGTGGTGAAGTTAAGTATAATGAAGAGACTAAAAGATATACTTGTGCAAGTGGGGAAGTATACGCAACAACTTGGTATATAGGAAAAGCTAGTATTCCATTTAATTATGATGAATATACAGAAACTGGTAAAAAGAAATATAATTTAATTTTTGAAAATGATGGAAATAAAAAAGAGATTTTTAGAAATAGATTTAAAGATTATAAGAGTAATTTAAAAACGATTTTGAAAATTTTTGATTTTAAATTATATGTTGATAAACAGATGGAAGTAAAAAAAATAACTAAAAAGTATACAGAAGAAGAGGCTATAAATGAAGGTGTAAAAAAAGTAATAGAAAATATAGAGAAAAAAAGTTTAGAAAAAGATAGTATAATTGATAAAAAAGTTTTGAAAAAAAGTGTAAATGATAGTACAATGGATATAGACGTATTTGTGGTTTTAAAAGAACTTATAAGTGCAGAAAAAGAAGTAGTAATTGGGGAAGGAATTGATTAGGATGTTTCTAAATACAATACAAGCTGTTTTAAATGATAACTGGCCAATTTTAATAATATTTATTATTACCATGATAAGTCTTAGATTCTTTTATTTAAGAAGTAATAGAGAAAAAATATGTTTTTATAAAGAGTTTTTTTCAATTCTAGCTATAGTTTATATTTTTTTGTTATTCCAACTTTTAACTAAAGTAGAGCTTAATCAAGGAAGTGGTTATAATTTAGTACCTTTTACGGAAATATTTAGATATGAAATAGGTAGTAAATTATTTGTATATAATGTTGTTGGAAATATTATGGCTTTTGTTTTATTTGGAATTATAGTGTCAGCTTATATAAAACCTAAGACGGCCCTTGCTCCTTTTTTAATTTCTTTAATAGTTTCTACGACGGTTGAATTTGTTCAGCTTAATATTGGAAGAAGCTTTGATGTTGATGATATTATTTTAAATGTTGTTGGATGTATAATTGGCTATTTACTATATATAGGATGTAGTGCTATTCATAGTCATTTACCTAAGGCTCTTCAAAAAGATGGTATATTAAATGTTATTTGTTTTATTATAATTGTTATTATAGTAATTTATGTATTAAAGATGATGGGAGTGTTGGTTTTTTAATAATGAATAAATATGAAATTATAAATGAATATGAAGATTTTGAATATGGATATTTAAATAAAATAATTGATAAAGCTTTAGAAATGGAAAAGGTAAAAAATGCTATATTTACAATTATTTTTATAGATGATGAAAAAATGCATGAATTAAATTATACTTATCGTGGTATAGATCGATCTACGGATGTTCTTTCATTTGCTTATGAAGATAATGAAAAAGAAAAAAAAGATATAAGAATGCTGGGAGAAATATTTGTAAGTATTCCAAAAATGAAGGCACAAGCATTGGAATATGGACATAGTGAAACACGTGAATTGTCTTTTTTAGTTGTCCATGGTATACTACATTTACTTGGTTATGATCATACCTTGGGAAAAAAAGAAGAAGAAGATATGTTTAGACGTCAGGAGTTGGTATTAAATGAATTCGAAGAAACAAGAAAAACAAAAAAAGATGGGAATTAAAAGATTTTTTAATAGTATTAAATTTTCTATTGAAGGGTTAGTTCATGCTTACCAAAATGAACAAAGTCTTTTATTACATGGATTTTGTACAATTTTAGCAATTCTTTTAGGAATATTTTTAAAAATTTCTTTTAACCAATGGGCTGTTGTACTTATTGCGTTAGTGGTAGTTTTAGCAGTAGAACTTCTTAATACGGCAGTTGAAGCTACAGTAGATTTAATTACTAAAGAAATTCATCCTTTAGCTAAAGTAGCAAAAGATTGTGGTAGTGCTGCGGCTTTTGTTAGCAGTATTATGGCATTTATAATTTGTCTATTTATATTTATGCCAAAGATAATAGCGCTTTTTTAGGTGATTTATGAGTAGTGGATTTGTAAGTATTATTGGAAGACCAAATGTAGGTAAAAGTACTTTAGTTAATACAATAATTAATCGAAAAGTTGCTATTACAAGTGATGTATCGGGAACAACTAGAAACATTATTCAAGGAATATATAATGATGATGACTCTCAAATAGTTTTTGTTGATACTCCTGGTATTCATAAACCAATAAATAGATTAGGAAAAGTATTAAATAAAGAGGCCCTTGCTTTAACTAAGGATGTAGATTTAATATTGTTTGTTGTAGATGTAGCATCAGGAATAGGTAAAGGGGACATGTATATTTTAGATTGCTTAAAAAATAGTGATGTTCCTGTAATATTAGTATTAAATAAAATTGATGAGATAAGTGAAGATAAGTTATTTAAAATTATTACTAAATATAAAGATATATATCCATTTGTTGAAGTAGTTCCAACTTCTGGCTTGAAAAATGATAATGTAGATAGACTAATTAGTGTTATAAAAAAATATCTTCATGATGATGTTAAGTATTTTCCAGATGAATATTATACGAGCAGTAGTTTAAAGTTTATGGTAAGTGAAATTGTGCGAGAAAAATTACTACATGTAACAGAAGATGAAGTACCTCACAGTATTACTTGTTATACAGAAAAATATGAAGAAAAAAAAGATATTGTTAATATTGTTGTAGATATAATAGTGGATAGAGATAATTTAAAAGGTATGATAATAGGTAAAAATGGCAGTAGATTAAAACAAGTGGGCACACTTGCAAGAGCTGAAATAGAAAAAGAATTAGCTTTTAAAAAGGTTTATTTAGAGTTATATGTTAAGACGATAAATAATTGGAAAGAAAAAGAAAAATATTTAATTGAACTTGGTTTTATAGAAAATGAATAAAATTTTATAATTACTCTCATGATATAGATGGGTGATAAATTATGAATAAAGAAGAAGCATGGAAAAAATTTCAAGAATCTGGAAAAGTAGAAGATTATTTAAAGTATAAAGAAGCAGAAAAGAAGGATTAATGTGAATTTAGAAGTAGAAGGTTATATTTTAAGTGAAGTTCCTTACGGTGAAACAAGTAAAGTTATAAATGTTTTTACGAAAGATTTTGGCATCATTGGTATAATGTGTAAAGGTGCTAAAGGAATAAAAAGTAAAAACAGAGTAGCAACGATGAAACTTAGTTATGCTAAATTTAATATTTTATATAAAAAAAATAAACTTTCTACTTTGATTAGTGCAGATATAATAAATCCATTAAAAACAATCAAGAGTGATATTATCTTGGTTGGTTTTTTAACGTATTTGAGTGATTTAACTTATCAGGTTTTAAAGCAGAGTAATTTAGGTAATGAAATATATGATATCTTTATAGAAGGAATAAAAAAAATAGAAAATAAGTTAGATCCTATTGTAATTACTAATATAATAGAGATTAAATATTTAGAGTATTTAGGTATTCTTTTTAATCTTAATGAATGTACTCTTTGTGGTAGCAAAAAAAATATTATTACTGTTAGTGCTGATAAGGGCGGCTATATTTGTCAAAATTGTTTGACCAATGAAGTTATTGTTTCAGCCAAAATTATCAAAATGCTTAGAATGTATTATTATGTTAATATAAGTAGTATTAAAGAAATTAATGTGGATGATAAAACTAAAAATTCTATAAATATGTTTTTAAATGAATATTATGATAAATATGCAGGACTTTATTTAAATAGTAAAAGTTTTTTAAATAAAATGCTTAGTGGGGAGTATTATGGCTAATTTAACTTTTTATTATGGAACAATGGAAGTTGGTAAAACAACTAAATTACTTCAAGATCATTATAACTATTCAAAATATTTAATAAACATTGTAGTTATGAAACCTAAAATTGATACTAAGGGTGGAAACAAAATTATTAGTAGAATTGGTAATAACATAGAAGCTAGTATTTTAATTCCTAAAAAAGCTAACTTATTAAGTGATAAATATTTGAAAAAATTTATGTATGCTGAATTTATATTGGTAGATGAGGCACAGTTTTTAAATAAAAAGCAAATAAATCAACTTTGGTTTATTGCTCACAAATATAATATTTCTGTTATTTGTTATGGACTTAAAAATAATTTTAAGGGTGATTTATTCGAAGGTACTGCTCAACTTTTTGCTAGAAGTGATGAGATTCATGAACTTACTGTAAATTGTTTATGTGGTAAAACCGCAAGATTTAATGCTCGAAGAGTTAATGGAAAATATAGCATGAAGGGAAAAGAAGTAGTAATTGATAAAGAAAAAGAAGAAGTGTGTTATATTCCTCTTTGTGCAGAACATTATTTAGAATATGTTTATGAAGGCAAGTATGATAAGTAATTGCTTTTTTCTTGTAAATATTCTTAAATTTCTGTATAATTAGATTATTGAGGTGAAATGTAATGAAAGTATCAATGGAAGAATTAGTTAATTATTGCAAACAATATGGTTTTATATTTCAAGGAAGTGAAATTTATAATGGTTTAGCAAATTCATGGGATTACGGTCCAGTTGGAACTAATTTAAAAGAAAATGTTAGAAAAGCTTGGAAACAAAAATTTATTCAAGAAAATCCTTATAATGTTGGGTTAGATGCTGCGATCATAATGAATCCTCGTGTTTGGGTAGCTTCTGGTCATGTTGCATCTTTTGCTGATCCTTTAATAGATTGTAAAAAGTGTAAGAGTAGACATAGAGCTGATAAATTGGTTGAAGAGTTTAGTCATGGGGAAGTAACTGGTGATGGCTGGGATAATGAAAAATTAGAAAATTACATTAGAGAAAATCATATTTGTTGTCCAGTATGTGGAAAATGTGATTTTACTCCAATTAGAAAATTTAATTTGTTATTTGAAACTTCAATAGGTGTTACAGATGATACTAAAAATACAGTTTATTTAAGAGGGGAAACTGCTCAAGGTATTTTTGTTAATTTTAAAAATGTTGAAAGAAGTATGCGTTTGAAAATTCCTTTTGGTATTGCACAAACTGGAAAAGCTTTTAGAAATGAAATCACTCCTGGAAACTTTATTTTTAGAACACGAGAATTTGAACAAATGGAACTTGAATTCTTTTGTAAGCCTAATACTGATTTAGAATGGTTTGGATTTTGGAAGAGTTTTTGTTTAGATTTTCTAAAAAGTTTAGGAATTAGCAAAGATAATTTAAGATATAGAGATCATGAAAAAGAAGAATTATCTTTTTATAGTAAAGCTACGACAGATATTGAATATAATTTTCCAATGGGTTGGGGTGAACTTTGGGGTATAGCTGATCGTACTGATTATGATTTAGGTGTTCATCAAACTGCAAGTGGTGTTGATTTAAGATATTTAGATCCTGAGACAAATGAAAAATATTTACCATTTGTAATAGAACCATCAGTTGGTCTTGATAGACTTATTTTAGCTATTTTAACTGATGCTTATACCAAAGAAATGGTTGAAGGAGAAGAAAGAATAGTTTTAAAATTACATCCTTTTTTAGCTCCATACAAAGTAACTATATTACCTTTGATTAAGAAATTACATTCTACTAAAGCAAATGATATTTATTCTATGTTATGCAAATATTTTGAATGTACTTATGATGAGTCTGGATCAATTGGTAAAAGATATAGAAGAAGTGATGCAATTGGAACTCCATTTGCTATCACTATAGATGATAATACGATAGAAAATGATACTGTAACATTAAGGGATAGAGATACTATGGAACAACTTACCCTAAAGGTTGATGAACTTGTTGATTATATAAATAAAAAAATAAAATTTTAGAAAGGAATAAATATGGAAGATAAAAATTTTACTTATACTAAGTTTAAAAATAGATTAAAAAATGTTTATAGAGAAGGCTGGCTTGATTTAAAAATACCTGAAGAATATGTAGAATCTGTGGCTGATCATATTGCATCATCAATAAGTCTAGTTATAGATTATAATAAACTTTATAATTTAAATTTGAATGTTGCTAAAGTATCTGAATTAATTTTAGTTAAAGAATTATATAAAGCTTGGCCTAATGATAAAGAAGAATCTGAAAAATATAAAAATGCTAGCAGTATGGAGGTTGCTAGAATAAAGACAGCTAAAATTGTTCAAGAATTTGATCTAGGAAAAGAAGTTATGGATTTATATGATGAAGCAACTAAGAAAGAATCTGAAGAAGCAAAATATGCTGTTATGTTTACTAAATTTGAATCAGATATTCAAGCTGTTATGTACTATGAACAAGGATTAATTAAGATGGAAAATGTTCTTGAAGACATAAAATGGTTTGATGAAGATACTAGAAATGAAATCTTAAATATATTTGAAAAATATCCAATACCTTGTTTGTCATGGCTAATATTTGATTCTCGCTATTATAAAGAAAATAAATTATTTTCTAAGTTGTCTAATGATTTAATTAATTACTGTATTAATAAATATGAACTACAAAATAATAATAAAAATGATAGAGGGTAAGAAAAATGAAAATAACTATAAGTTCATCATCAAACAATTTAATTGATTTAAAATACAAAACATCAGCTCAAAAGATTCTTGATTATTTAGTAACCATTCCAAATGCTGAACTCAATTGGGGTTCTTGTTCTGTTTCAATCATGGGACTTTGTTATGATACTTTTAAAAAAGCAAACTTAAAGATGCATGGATATACTACGAGTAAGTATAAAGATGATATCGATAATTTGCCTGGTGTTGATCATAAAATTTTTGATACAACTTATGATTTAAAAAAGAATATATTTTATGATGCCGATATTATAATAATGCTAGCTGGTGGTACTGGGACTGTTTCTGAATTTTTTGGCCACTTAGAAGAAATAAGAAGTAATGATGTAGATAAAATTTTAATTGTTTGGAATGAAGATCATTCTTTTGATAAAATGTTTGTGTTGATTGATGATTTAATTGAAAGAAAGTTTAATAATGAATCAATTTATAATTATTTTAAAGTAGCTAATAATATCAATGAGTTAGAAAAAATTTTGAGAGAAAATGGAAAGATATAGATTGTCTTTCTTTTTTTATTTTAAAGGACTTGTAAATATTAAAAATATTTGATAGAATAAATTAGTAGACTAGGAGGAATCACGATGGGATTTAGCTTAAAAAATATGTTTAAATATGATGGTGATGATGATAATTTAAATGGTACTGAAGATGGTTATTACAATTTAACTGAAGAAGAAGCTATTAAAGAAGCTGATAAGACGGGTAATAAAATGATTTTATTGGAGCCAAGAGCTTATTCTGAATCTCAACAAATAGCGGATCACTTAAAAAATAGAAATAGTGTTGTTGTAAATTTAAAAAGAGTTACTTCTGATCAAGCTAAAAGAATAATAGATTTTTTAAGTGGTGTTATATATGCTATTGGTGGTTCAATGCAAAAAATTGGGGTAGGAATATATTTAGTTGCTCCTAAAAATGTAAATGTTCAAGGTAAGATCAGTGATGATTCTGAAAAAACAAATAAAAATAATACCGATGAAGAATTAGATTGGTAGTGTAGGTGAGCCTTATGATAAATAAATTTAGTACAAGTATTCAAGGCTATAAAAAAGAAGAAGTAAATGATTTTGTAAGAGAAGTAACCCAAGAATATGAAGGAATGTTACAGAAACTTAAAAATAGTTGTGAGGTAATTGAGACATTAAAAAAAGAGCTGAAGCATTATAAGGATATTGAAGCAACTTTAAATCGGGCAATATTAGTAGCTGAAGAATCTACGAGTAACATAAAAAAAGCAGCTTATGATGAGTCCAAGGTTATAATTGAAGATGCTAAGAGAAATGCAACTAAAGTTATAAATGGAGCTTTACAAAAAGCTGAGAGAATTGAAAATGAAGCTGAAAGTTTAAGAAGAAAAGTTTCTGTTTATAAACGAAGATTTAGAACTTTGGTGGAAGATCAGCTTGATGAAATTGAAGCATTAGATGATAGACTTTAAAGTCTATTTTTTCTTTGTAACTATGTAATAATTTACCTGTTTTAAAAGAATAATATATCTAGATATTAAAAATATGCAGCCAATTATAATTAAAAAAACACTATAAAAATATTGAGCATAAGAATCTTTCTTTATATAAGCTTCAATAAAAAGATATATACCAAATGCTATTATAATAATGCTATAAACAAGAATTCTTGTTAGTCTTGTTTTTAGAACTTTTCCAGTTTCAGTTTGATAGAAATTTTTTTTAGCTTCTTTCTTTTCGTTATGTGTTAAAGTTTGATATTTATATTTTTTCAAATTAATTCACCTTTTTTAGTATACCATAAAATATAGGACTGGTAAAATAATTTTAATCTGATATAATATAATAGAGGTTGCAATATGAAGAAATTTATAATTATTTTAGTTATTTTGGGCGTTTTGATTGGTGGTTTTTTGGGCTATAAGTTAGTTTCTAAAAAAATAGAGGAAGCCAGAATAGAAAAAATAAAAGAAGGCTGGTACATAGAAATTAAAATTGATAAAGTAAAAATTAGAAAAGATCCAGATCGTAATAGTGCTGAACTTGAAGAAGCTGTTAAAGGTGATGTTTATGCTGTTAGTGATATGGAAAATAAAAATGGTAATTATTGGTATTATGTAGAGTATGAAAAAGGAAAACATGGTTGGATAGCTAATCCGCGTGGAGATGAATACTTAAATGATCAAAATAATCCAGAAGATATATCTGCTCCGACGATTAAATTTTTTGAATCAGTATATTATGTTGATACAATTGATGATATTAATTATGATCACTTAGAAGTTAAAGACGATCGTCCTGGTGTAACAGTAACTCATAAAGTTTATCACGAAGTTGATGAATCTCAAGGTAAAGATCAATATTGGATATTATATATAGCTACAGATGCAGTAGGTAAAACGTCTCAAAAGGTCCAAAAAATTGAATTTAATACTAGACCTGATGAATCTAAAGTTTATGATTTTAAGGATTTAGAAAGATAAAAAAATCTAACATTTCGTTAGATTTTTATTTTTTTAATGGTGTCCCCTTAGAGATTCGAACTCTAGACCCACTGATTAAGAGTCAGTTGCTCTACCAACTGAGCTAAGGAGACATTTTTTTGAACACATTGATTATATCAAATTGTAGATGAGAATGCAATAGATTTTTTGTTGATTTTGGTAATGAATATTTGTTATACTTAACATAGTAAAGGATAGATAAATATGTTTGGAAAAATAAAAAAAATACATAGTAATATTTTGACAGTTGAGAATTTAACTGGAAAATCTTTATCAAGTATAGTAAATTGTCATGTTGTTTTTGTAGATGAAGATCGAAAAGTTGTTGGAGAAGTTTTAGCTATTAATGAACAGGATGCTGATATATTATTAGTTGGTGAAATAATTGAAAATGTTTTTCATGCTGGAGTTATTAAAAAACCATCAGGTAATTCTACGGTTAGAATCATTAATGTAAATGAACTAGAACTTATATATGGTAAAAACGAAATAAGTAAAGATTATCTTTTTTTGGGAAAATCTGCGATTTATAAAAATTATAATGTATCTATTAGTTTAAATGATTTTTTTGCTAATCATAGTGCAATTATCGGTAATACTGGTTCTGGAAAATCTTGTGGTGTTACAAGAATTTTACAAAATTTATTTTTAAGCAATAATTATAAGCCTGTTAATTCACATATAATTTTATTTGATGCTTATGGTGAATATATAAATGCTTTTGATGGAATGAATGAAAGAGGTTTAAAGTTTGCTAAATATTCTACGAGAGTTTTAAATAGTAATGAAATGCCACTTAAATTGCCAATATATTTTTTAGATGTTGATGATTTGGCTATTCTTTTGCAAGTTCGCAGTGGTGATCAAATACCTGTCTTGGCTAAAACTTTAAAGTTGGTAAAAATATTTAAAAGTGAAAGACCTGAAATGAAAAAATATAAAAATGATATAATTGCTAAATGTTTAATGGATATTTTGACAAGTGGTAAAAATTCTAGTAGCATTAGAGATCAAATAGTAGCAGTCTTGTCTCACTATAATACAGATACACTTAATTTAGACGCTATTATATCTCAGCCTGGCTATAATAGAACATTAAGACAATGTTTAAGAATTGATGATCAAGGTAAAATTAGTGCTATACTTGAAATCGGAGAATTTTTACAACAATTTGAAAATGTCAATATTGAAGATGTTAGTGTATTTGATGATTCTACTTATACTTTAGATGACTTATATAGTGCTTTAGAATTTGCTTTAATAAGTGAAGGAACTATTAATAATGACTTGGCATATAAAGAAATGAATATTTTAAAAACGAGACTACAAAGTATTATTAATAGTGAAGATAAGGAAATCTTTGAAGTAAATGGTTATATTTCTAAAGAAGATTTTATTAATGAAATGTTTAAGAAAAATAATCTTATTAATATTAATTTAAGTTATTTAGAAGATCGTTTTGCTAAAATTTTAACAAAACTTTATAGTAAGTTATTATTTAATTATACTACGAGATTAAATCCTAGAGCTTCACTTTCATTTAATATTATACTAGAAGAAGCACATCGTTATGTTCAAAATGATAATGATTTAAATATTATTGGTTACAATATTTTTGATCGAATTACTAAAGAGGGAAGAAAATATGGAACTCTTCTTACATTTATTACACAAAGACCTAGTGAATTATCTACAACAGCACTTAGTCAATGCGCAAATTTTATTGTCTTTCGTGTTTTTCATCCAGATGATTTGAGTATTGTTAAAAATATGAGTACTAATGTTTCCTTTGAAACTTTAGAACAAGTTAAAGCATTGAATCCTGGAACAGCATTTGCATTTGGTCCTGGATTTAAAATACCAGTTTTAATAAATTTTCTTTTACCTAATCCTATGCCAGAAAGTACAAGTGTAAATGTAAAAAAATTATGGTTTAGTGATATATATGATTGAGGTAAGTTTAAAATCAAGCGATTTACTTTATTTATCTGTATCTTTATATGAAGTTCAAAATAGTAAAGGTGTTATCTTAATTGTACCAGGTTTAAATGAATATAAAGAAAGATATAAAGAGTTTATTAATTATTTAAACAATAATGGTTATAGTGTAGTTATTTATGATCCAAGAGGACAAGGCAAAAGTACTAATGATTTAAATAAACTTGGAGTCATAAATGATGAAAAAAACCTTATAAATGATTTTAATATAATAATAAGTTATATTAAGAATAGATTTATAAATAAAACAATTTATTTGGTTGCTGATAGTCTTGGAGCTTTAACAGCATTATGTACTTTAGATAGTAATGAATTAATTAAAAAAGTTGTACTAATTAGTCCACTTTATCAAGATAATATAAATACTAACTTAAAGACAGTTAAATCATTACTTAATTTTTATGGAAAAGATAAGGAAAGTACTTTTTTTCAAAATATTTTAGGTTTTGGTAAGAAAAGTGTTATTTTAAAAGATTTAGGTGCTTTATCTTTACTTAAAAATGATCCAAATTGTTTTTATAATTATAAAAATATAAGTGTTTATCAAATTTTAAAAATGGAAGAGAATATTAAAAGTTTAAAATATCGAAATAATTTTAAATTACTTATTTTAACCGGAGTTTTAGATGTTACTTTAAGTGGTAAAGAAAATGTTTGTATTTTGTTAGATATTTTAAGAAAAAATAATTGTTTAGATATTACATGTTTAGAATACCCTAATATGGGACATAAGATTTTGTTTGAGCCTAGCAGGACTTTGGTTTATCAAGATATCTTAAATTTTTTTACAAATAGTTAAATGAATATAGTAAAATTAATTTTTAAATGATATAATCAAAGTGTTGTAAGGCAGGTAAGTATGGAAAACAAAGAAGTGTATGAGTTTTGTGAAGATAATGCTATAACTATTGGCAAATTTTTACAAGATAATTTTGAAGTTGAGATTTATCCTTCAAAAGCAGAAAGAAAAAAGAAGAAAAATAGGATTAAGCATGATGGAATAAAAGGAATGCTTAATGTTATAATGGTACCTAAAAGTTTTGCTTATAGGTATAAAGAATTAGTAAGAATGGGAAAAATAATTGTAGTTCGTGATGATTTTGGGGAATATCAGGCTTATATAAATCCTCGGGTTATTGCTTATTGTTGCAACTATAATGGTTTAGATAATTTTTATTATGATAATTTAGAAATTGTTTTGAAAAAAGTATTAGATAATTATGTAGAAGACATGCGACTTATAAATCATTTTAGTGGCAATGAGACTTTTGGAAAATCTCGTCGTTTGTATTCTACTTATGATGAACTTGAGAAAAAAGAAAATAATAAAGTAGTTAGAAAAAGGGTTGAAAGTTCTTCAAAAATATGATATATTATCAATTGAAATCGATGAAGAAAGACATGATTTTTAATTTTATTTTTAAAAGAGAGTTAGTGGTTGGTGGAAACTAATAAGTGAATTAAGGATTACTACTTTCGAAGAGGGTTTAATAAACCACGGTTAATCGCCGTTATTAAAATTAAGTTAAATAAAGGATGGTATCGTCTTCGGACTCCTTGATACTGTCCTTTTTTTGTGGAGGTTTTATGGAAAAAAATTATAAAGAAGAAGAAAAAGATATCAAAAAAGAGTTTAGAGAGATAGTGATGAAAATTGCTTTAATGAAAGATAAAAGTGATCCCGAATATACTTTATGTCAAAAAAGATATGAAGAAATAAAAAAAAGAATTAAGAAATTAAAATTGGATGAAATAAAAGAAGAAAGAGGAAGATAATATGATTAATATAAAAGAAAATGAAAAGCTAAGTGTTATGAATCATTCTTGTGCTCATTTGATGGCGCAAGCAGTTAAGCATTTATATCCAGAAGCTAAATTTTGGGTTGGACCTGTTATTGAAGAAGGTTTTTATTATGATATCGATTTAAATGGAAAAACTTTAAATGAAAATGATTTACCAGCTATTGAAAAAGAAATGAAAAAATTGGCTAAAGATGGTAAAAGAATAATTAGAAAAGAAATAAGTAAAGAAGAAGCTTTAGAAATGTTTAAAAATGATCCATATAAAATAGATTTAATATCTAGAATGGAAGATGGTCAAATTATTTCGTGTTATACACAAGGCGATTTTACTGATTTATGTCGTGGCCCACATGTTGAAAGTGTTAAAGAACTTAAGAATTTTAAATTATTAAAGGTTAGTGGAGCTTACTGGAAAAATGATTCTAAGAATCACATGCTTCAAAGAATTTATGGAATATGTTTTGATACTCCGGAAGCACTAGAAAATCATTTGAGTGAACTTGAAGAAGCAAAAGAAAGAGACCATCGTAAAATTGGTAAGGACTTAGGAATATTCATGCTTAGTGATTTAGTAGGGCGTGGACTTCCACTTTGGCTTCCAAATGGTTATACTTTATGGAGAACATTACAAAATTATATTACAGATAAAGAAATAAGTTATGGTTATAAACATGTTCATACTCCAGATTTAGGTAGTGTTGAACTTTATAAAACTAGTGGACACTGGGATCACTATAAAGATGATATGTTTCCTGCTATGGAAATGGATAATGAAGCTTATGTCTTAAGACCTATGAATTGTCCTCATCACATGGTAATGTATAAGAATTTTTTACATTCATACAAAGATATGCCAGTTAGAATTGCTGAAGTTGCAAATGACTTTAGATATGAAGCTGCAGGTGCTGTAAAAGGTATTGAACGAGCTAGATGTTTTACTCAAAATGATTCTCATATATTCTGTACACCAGAACAAATTGAATCTGAATTTAAAGGTGTTTTAGATTTAACGATGGATGTTTATAATGATTTTGGTTTTAAAGATTTTAAATGTCGTTTGTCACTTAGAGATCCACTTGATAAAGAAAAATATTTTCAAGATGATAATATGTGGAACATGGCTGAAGATGCTTTAAGAAAAGTTTTAAAAGATATAAATGTTGATTATGTTGAAGCTCCAGGTGAAGCAGCGTTTTATGGACCAAAATTAGATATCTTAATAAAACCAGCTGTTGGAAATGAAGTAGCTTTATCAACAATTCAATTAGACTTTTTATTGCCAAAGAGATTTGAACTTAATTTTATAAATGAAAATGGTGAAAAAGAAACACCAGTAGTAATACATAGAGCAATACTAGGTTCAATTGATAGATTTATAGCTATGCTTTTAGAAGAAACAAAAGGAGTTTTACCACTTTGGCTTGCTCCGGTTCAAATAAATGTTATTCCAGTCAATAATGAATATCATTTATCTTATGCAAAAGAGATTTATGATTTATTAAAGAAAAATAACTTTAGAGTAACACTTGATGATAGAAACGAAAAGTTATCTTATAAGATGCGTGAAAGTCAAATTAAAAAAATTCCTGTTACTCTTATATTAGGACAAAAAGAAGTGGATGATAAAACAGTTAGTTATAGATTATTTGGTAATGCAGATACAACAACAATAGAAACCTTAGATTTTATTTCAATGTTAAATGATAAAATAAGTAATAAAAAGTAGATGCAATTTGCATTTTCTTTTTATTTGTGGTAAAATAGCGCACAAGACAAGGGGGTTATTATGAAAACAGAAATGATTAATAAAAATGAGCTTAAAAAGTATCCAGGAGTAAATATTTCAAATAGAGATCTTAAAAAAATGCCTGAGTTACAAATAAGTGGTAAAATTTTAAATACGGAAGGAAAGCTTTATGTTTATAGACATAAAGATAAATGGAATTCTTTAAAGGAACTACTTAAGCTTTATTATATTCAATCACCAGAATATTTAGATAATAAAATTTATGTTGTTAGTCAGCTTTTAAAATATAGAGATGTTATTGATATGCCCGAGTTGGTATTGCCATCTTCTTTAGTTTATTTAGATGATAATATTTGTCCTTCAGGGTTCTTAATGCCATGGATTGAAAGTAATGTTAATATGTCTTTAATTTTAAATAATCCAAAAGTAAATTTAAAACAAAAAATGCTTTATTTAAAAGAAATATTTAAAATATTAGATAAGACTATGAAGATTAAAGAACTTGAAAATAATTTTTTCCTTGGAGATATACATGAAGCTAATTTTATTTTGGATGTTGATGATCAAATGATTAAAGCTATAGATATGGATAGTGCTTATATAAATGGAAGTAACATTGGTGTATCAAAGTTTTTAACAATGAATTTTAATTTAACAAATCCAGAAAGTAAATGTGCTAAGTATTTACTAGATGAAGATGATCGACCTATTCCAGATAAAAATACAACAACGCTATGTTTTGTTTATATGCTTTTAAATGTTTTAAGTGGTTGTAGAGATTCTTATGATTGGAGCAAGGCTGGTTTTTACTATTATTTAAGCTTTTTGGGAGATAATAAAATTTCTGGGGATCTTTTAGATGCAATTTCTAATATTTATGCTAATTCACCTAAAAATGAATTTTCTGAAGAATTACTAGATGAAATTGATTTAAGAAGAGATTATAGTTTAGAAAAAATGGCAAGGTTAAAGTAAAATGAACCTTGATTTAGAAAAAATTAATTATATTTATGGAAAAGAAATACTTGAAAATTTAATAGTAATGAAAAAATATGTTATAGAAAATATAACATATTTTATTTCTTTAGGTTTTAGTGATATAGAAGATATATTAGAAAGAGAAATATTGATTTTTATTTGTTTACCAAATGAATTTAAAAATAAAATTAATGCTTTATGTAAAAGATTAGGGAATGATTATGTTGAAATACTTCAAAATGATATAAGTTTATTTGAAGAAATAATTTGAAAGGAGTTAAAATGATAAGTAGAGATAAATTAAAAGAAGTCCTAGTTTTTTATGGGATTGATAGTGAAAAAGTAGTAAATAATAATGCTAATATATTAAAACAGGGTAATTATGAAGATATTGATAATGTTTTAAATTATCTGGTAAATGACTTAAAAATTATGGCAAAAAATATAGAAAAATGTCCAAGCATTATGTATAGAAATGTTAGTGCTATAAAATATAATTATCTTTTTTTACAAAATACTAATGTTAAAGCAGATAGTATTGAAACGACACTACATATTTTAACGACTTCTCCGTTTAAATTACAAAAAACATATAAATATATTAAAGATAATTATGGAATAGATTCTATAAACAAACTTACTTCTATTTTAGGAGTCTCTGTAGACAGAATTATGCAGATTGAAAAAATAACTAATGATAAAAATGTTATATTACTTGCAGCTGTTTCTAAATTAGGTGTGGAAGATATAAAAAATAATATTGAAATATGTCAAAAATATAATATACCTATTGGTAATAGTGTTTTTTTAAAAAAGAGTGATGAACTTGAAAAAATAATTAAATTTTGTAGGTTAAAAAAGATTCCAATAAGTGCAAATGTATTTTTGAAATCTTTAAAAGAAATTGATAAAATTGTTAAGATTTGTGAAGAATATAAAATTCCTATTAGTGGTAGTGTTTTTATGAAATCAGCAGATGATATTACAAGAATAATTGATGTATGTATTAAAGAAAATGTTCCTATAACGGGAAATGTGTTTTTGAAAAAATCTCAAGAAATAGAAAAAATAATTTTTGTTTGTAAAAAGTACGGTATTCCTGTTAGTGGTAGCGTTTTTATGAAATCGAGTAAAGAAGTGGAAGACCTTATAAAACTTTCTTTGCAAGAAAATATTCCTATAATGGGAAATATGTTTTTAAGAACTGCAGAAGAAGCTAAAAAAATAATAGCTTTTTGTAAAGAAAATGATATTCCAATAAATGCTAGTGTTTTTAAAAAGAATGTTTATGAATTAGAAAGTACATTAGATCTTTGTCAAAAGTATAATCTTACTGTATGTAGTAGTATGTTTTTAAATACTGCCTTAGAAAATGAAAAAATAATTTTAATTTGTCTTAAAAATAATATACCTATAACGGGAAGTGTATTTTTGAAAAAAGCTCTTGAAGTAGAAAAAATAATTGACTTATGTCATGATAATAAAATAGAAATTTCTTCTAGTATATTTTTAAAGCCTGCCAGAAATATAGAAGAAAATATTTTATATGTTAAAAGTAATTATGGAGAAAAATTTTTAAAATCATTAATTATTAATAAAAGTCTTCAAAATCTTCGAACTATTTTGCCTTATTTAGATGAGCTTAATGTTTTAAATGTTGTTTTAAAAAGTCCATCTATTCTTACGTTATCTTTTGATGAAGTTAAAAATAGAATAGAATATCTTAAAAACAATGATCTTCCAATTGTAGCAGATAATGGAAGGTTTAATAAAGTATTTGGACTATCTAAGAAGAACTATGAGAAATTAATAAGTGAAAAAAGAACTTTATATAAATAAAAAATGTTTGACAAACATATAATATTAGTGTAATATATTGTTGTTACTTGAAAAAGGAAAGCGATTTAGTATCCACCTGATTACATTTAGTAATGGGTTTAATGCCAAAAATAATTTTTGATGTTAAATGGATACTATGTTAGTGTCCATTTTTTGATGACATTGGAGGTGCTTAAAATAGCAAATAATAATAGTAATGAACTACCAATCAATGAAAATATTAAAGTAGAAGAATTGATGGTAATAGGGCCGAATGGCGAAAAGATGGGCTTAAAGAATATTAAAGATGCTCTTACACTTGCAAATTATGCTGGGTTAGATTTAGTTTTGATGAATGGAACAGGAGTTCCTGCTGTTGCTAAAATAATGGATTACAATAAATATCGTTATGAAAAGCAAAAAAAGTTAAAGGAAACTCAAAAAAAGCAAAGAGAAGCAAATAAAGAGTTAAAAGAATATCGTCTTTCAGTTACCATTGATATTGGAGACTTTGAAACTAGAAGAAAGAATGCTCAAGGTTATTTAGAAAAAGGACATAAAATTAAAGCATTTATCCGTTTTAAGGGTCGTCAAATGGCAAGACCTGAACAAGGTAAAGAAGTATTACTAAAATTTGCAGAATCTTTAGCAGATTACTCTGTTATTGAAGTTGAACCAAAATTAGATGGTAGACAAATGGCAATGATTTTAGCACCAAAAAAAGGAGAAGGGAAAAAATAATGGCAAAATGTAAACAAAAGACACATAAATCAAGTTCAAAAGTGTTTAATAAGAAGAAAAATGGGGAACTTACTTACATGAAATCTGGAAGTAACCATAAAACTGGAAAAGATACAGCAAAAGAAGTTAGACAAAGACGTAATAAAGGTACATTAGCAAAAGGAGATAGAAACAGATTAAAATCTGTTATCTAATAAAGAGGTGAACAAGAATGGCAAGAGTTAAAGGTGGAAATGTCTCTAAAAATAGAAGAAGAAAAGTTTTAAAACAAGCAAAAGGATACTTTGGAAGTAAACATAGATTATATAAAACAGCTCAAGAACAATTATTCCATAGTGGTGCTTATGCATATAGAGACAGAAAACAAAATAAGAGAAACTTTAGAAAATTATGGATTACTAGAATTAATGCTGCATGTAGAATGAATGATATTAGTTATTCAAAATTTATAAATGGTCTTTCAAAAGCAGGTATTGAAATTAATAGAAAAATGTTATCTGAAATGGCTATTGATGATGCTAAATCATTTACAGCTTTAGTAGAAGTTGCTAAAAAAGCATTAAATGGTGAAGTAGTTAAAACTACTACAAAGAAAGAAACAAAAGAAGTAAAAAAAGAAGTTAAAGAAGATTTAAGTTCAAAAACTTTAGCAGAATTAAAAGCACTTGCTAAAGAAAAAGGAATAAAAGGTTATTCAACAATGAAAAAAGATGAATTATTATCATCTTTAAAATAGTGCTTGAATTAGTGTGAGTTTTACAATATAATAAATACATAGAAGTTTATTCTTGGTTTTGATATCTCCAAATCATTACGAGGATTAAACCAATTAGGAAAGTGAGAGGAAATTATGGCTTTAGAAAAAGATACAAAAGCAAAAATTATTAAAGAATTTGCTAAATCAGAAAACGACTGTGGTTCAGCAGAAGTACAAATAGCAATTCTTACAAATGAAATAAATATCTTAACTGAACATTTAAAAGAACATAAGCATGACTATCATTCTAAAAGAGGTCTACTTATGAAAGTTGGTCGTCGTAAAAAATTACTTGACTATCTAAAGAAAAATGATGTAGTAAGTTATAGAGAAGTAATTAAAAAATTAAATTTAAGAAAGTAATTGAAAAGGCACTTGTTTTTAGTGTCTTTTTGTTTTAGAAAAGAGGTAAAATGAAAAAGATATTTAAATTAGATTTTAATGGAAGAGATCTTGTTGTAGAAACTGGAGAACTTGCAAAACAAACTAATGGTTCTGTTTTAGTGAGATATGGTGATACAGCAGTTTTATCTGTATGTGTTATGGGTAAAACACCAGTTTCTCAAGATTTTTTTCCACTTCAAGTTCTTTATCAAGAAAGGCTATATTCTGTAGGTAAAATACCTGGAGGATTTATTAAAAGGGAAGGAAGACCAAGTGATGCTGCTACACTTGCAGCGAGATTAATTGACCGACCTATTAGACCAATGTTTGATGAAAACTTAAGAAATGAAATACAAGTTATAAACACTGTATTATCTGTTGACCAAGATAATTCTCCTGAAATGACTGCACTTTTAGGATCATCTCTTTCTTTAGGTATTTCTGATATTCCATTTGATGGTCCTGTAGCTGGTGTTATTGTTGGATTAATTGATGGGAAGTTTATTATTAATCCTACAGCTAGTGAAAACGAACTTAGTAAACTTCATCTTACAGTAGCAGGAACTAAAGATGCTATTTGTATGGTAGAAGCTGGAGCAGAAGAAGTAGATGAACAATTAATGCTTGATGCTTTAATGTTTGCTCATGAAAATATTAAAATTCTTTGTGATTTTGAACAAAAGATTATAGATGAAATAGGAAAAGAAAAAGTAGAACTTCCTAAAGCTATAATAGATGAAGAATTAGAAAAAGCAGTTAGAGAATTTGCTACTTCTGATATGCTTCAAGCAATTCAAATAAAAGAAAAGTTAGAAAAATATGCTAAGATTGATGAAGTAAAGGAAAATACAATTAATCATTTTACTTTAGTTTATGCTGAAGATGAAGAAAAAAGTGCAAAACTTGCTATGGTTAGTAAAGTTCTTAATTTAATCGAAGGTGGTGAAGTTCGCCGATTAATAACTGATGAACATATAAGACCAGATGGACGTAACATGGATGAAATAAGACCACTTTTTGCTGAAGTTGATTTACTAGCAAGAACTCATGGTTCAGCGTTATTTTCAAGAGGTGAAACTCAAGTTTTAGCTACTACTACACTAGGTGCTATTGGGGAACATCAAATTTTAGATGGACTAGGAATTGAAGATACAAAAAGATTTATGCTTCATTATAATTTTCCACAATTTTCGGTTGGAGAAGTAGGGCGTTACGGTTCACCAGGAAGAAGAGAAATAGGACATGGAGCTTTAGGTGAAAGAGCACTTGCCCAAGTCATTCCTTCTGAAGAAGAGTTTCCATATACTATTAGAGTTGTAAGTGAAGTTTTAGAAAGTAATGGTTCATCTAGTCAAGCTACAATTTGTTCAGGATGTTTAAGTTTAATGGCAGCTGGTGTTCCAATTAAAGCTCCTGTTGCTGGTATTGCGATGGGACTTATTACAAGTCCTGATGGAAGCAAATATACTATTTTAACAGATATTCAAGGACTTGAAGATCACATGGGAGATATGGATTTTAAAGTTGCAGGAACTAGAGATGGTATTACAGCACTTCAAATGGATATAAAAATAAAGGGAGTAACAAAAGAAATTTTAGGTGAAGCATTAGCTCAAGCAAAAAAAGCTCGAATGGAAATTTTAGATGTTATGGAAGCAGCAATACCTGAACCTCGTAAAGAAGTTAGTAAATATGCTCCTAAAATTGAAACATTTAATGTAGATCCTGAAAAAATTAGAGATATTATTGGTCGTGGCGGAGAAATGATTACAAAAATAATTTTAGAAGCTTCAAACGTTAAGACTGTTAATGATAAAGATGCTGTTAAGGTTGATCTCGAAGATGATGGTAGAGTAATAATTTATCATACAGATAAAAATATAATAGATAAAACAAAACAAATGATTTTAGACGTTATAAGAGAAGTTGAAGTTGGAAAAATTTACAATGGTAAAGTTGTAAAGGTTGAAGATTTTGGTTGTTTTGTTGAACTATGGCCTGGATGTGAAGGATTAGTACATGTTTCACAACTTGCATGGGAAAGAGTAGAAAAACCTAAAGATGTAGTTGCCGTTGGGGATGAAATAATGGTTAAATCGATGGGATATGATAATCGTGGAAGATTAAATTTATCTCGAAAAGAATGTTTACCAAAACCAGAAAAAAAGGAAAAGGAAACAGATGCGAAAAATAAAGATTAATTCTTTATACAAACATTTTAAAGGTCATATTTATAAAGTTATTACTATTGGTAAAAATAGTGAAGATTTAAGTGATATGGTAGTGTATGAAAATATAGAAACACATGAAGTATGGATAAGACCTTATGATATGTTTAATTCTTTAGTTGAAAAAGATAAATATCCAGAAATAAAACAAAAATATCGTTTTGAAAAAATAAATAATGTAAAAAATGCGTCAAATTTTTAAGTATTTCTTGCATTAAAAGAGCTTTTATTAGTATCATATATATTGAAAGAGGAGTGGTTGTATGTTATATCCATCAATTGATAAATTATTAAATATAGTTGATTCTAAATACAAGCTTGTACATGTTGCTTCAATTCGTAGTAAACAAATGCTTGAAAAAAATCATTATCAAATGAAAGAAAGTGAATATAAAAACAAGAGAAGCTTGGGTAGAGCCTTAGAAGAAATTGAAGCTGGTTTAATAAAAATTGTAGAAGAACCACAAAAATAACTTGATTATTTTATATAAATATGATAAAATAATCATGTTCTTGGGGAATTAGCTCAGTTGGCTAGAGCACCACGCTTGCACCGTGGGGGTCGCGGGTTCGAGTCCCACATTCTCCACCAAGTTTTAAAACATCCCCTTTTTTAAAGGGGTTTTATTATGCATGAAAAGAGATAGAATGAAAAGAAAATTAAAAATAGTTTATGAAGATAGATACCTTATTGTAGTAAATAAAGACAGTAATATGCTTACTATTAAGAAAGATGATAAAAGCGGTTATAATTTATATGATGAAGTAAAAGAGTATGTTAAAAAGAAAAATCCTCATAATAAAATATTTATTGTTCATCGGTTAGATAAGGAAACTTGTGGTTTAGTTTTATTTGCTAAAAGTGAAAGAATAAAAAATTATTTTCAAACAAATTGGTCAAATGTAGAGCGAAATTATTATGCTGTTTTAGATGGTGCTATTTTACCTTTAAAAGGGCGTTTGACTAATTATTTAATTGAGAATAAAAATTTGTATGTATATGTAACTCATAATAAAAAAATTGGAAAAGAAGCTATAACAAATTATGAGGTTATATCCCAAAATAAAAAATATTCGGTAGTGAAAATAAATATTGAAACTGGAAGAAAAAATCAAATAAGAGTTCAATTTGCTTACATAGGACATCCAATTGTGGGAGATAAAAAATATAATGGTTCAAAATATAGTAAATTACTTTTACAAGCTTATCAATTAGTCTTTGTTCATCCAGTTACAAATAAAGTGCTTAATTTGGAAATCCCCATGCTTTCTTCAATTCAAAGTTTTTTAAATAAAATAGCTTGAATCTAAAAAATTCTTATGATATAATTGGTGCAATCAGTGACGATGGAATTTACAACTCTTGAGCTGAATCGTATTATGCGTTAAGTAATAAAGTGTATGACAAGGTCATAAATTAAGGTGGTACCACGGAATTATTTTTCGTCCTTAAGTTATGATCTTTTTTTATGAAGTGGAGGTAAAAATGTTTGAAACTGAACTCAATTATATTAAAGATAAAAGAATAAGGGAATCAGCACGGATTTTACTGGAAAATTTACCTGAATATTTTTATAAAGTTCCAGCCTCTTCATCCGGTAAATATCATCCAGATTTTGCAAGTGGTGAAGGTGGTTTGGTAAGACATAGTAAAGTAGCAGCCAAAATGGCTTATGAATTATATCAAATAACACCTTATGATCGTTTGTTTTCTAGTTTAGAAAAAGACGTAATGATTTTATCTTTATTAATACATGATGGGTTAAAAAAAGGAAATGTAGAAGAGGCTTATACAAGGTTTGACCATCCTAATTTAATAGCAGAATTTGTTTTAGAAAATAAAGATAAAACAGCATTAACAGATAAAGAAGTAGCTTTTATAAATCATGTTGTTAAAAGTCACATGGGTAAGTGGAATACTAATAATTATAGTAAAGTTATATTAGATGTTCCTCAAGATAGATTTCAATATTTTGTCCATATGTGTGATTATTTAGCAAGTAAAAAATTTATTAATGTTAAATTTAAAGAAATGGAGATAGAAGAATAATGAAAATGTCAAATTGGGAAGAATTAAAATGGAGAGGATTGGTAAAAGATGTTGCAGGCGAGGATATAGAGAATAAAATTAATAATGATTCTGTTACATTTTACTGGGGAACTGACCCAACTGCAGATAGTTTACATTTAGGGCATTATAGTTCTTTAGTGACTGCAAAGAGATTAATGAAAATGGGACATAATCCGATTCTATTATGTGGTGGTGCAACTGGTCGTATAGGTGATCCAAGACCAACTTCTGAAAGAGAAATAATTAGTATTGATACTTTAAATAAGAATGTTGAAGGAATACAAAAACAAGTAGATAAAATATTTAATGGAAAAGCAAAGATTGTAAATAATTATGAATGGTTTAAAGATTATAATTATTTAGATTTTTTAAGAGATATTGGTAAATATATTAATGTTAATTATATGATTAATAAAGATATTATTTCTCGGAGGTTAGAAACGGGAATAACTTATGCTGAATTTAGTTATATGCTTATTCAAGGATATGATTTTTTACATCTATTTGATGAAATGGGATGTACTATGCAAGTTGAAGGTAGTGATCAATGGGGAAATATAACGACAGGTATAGAACTTATAAAAAAAATAAGAGGAAAAGAAGCTTATGCTTTTACAATGCCTTTGATATTAGATGCTAATGGTAAGAAATTTGGAAAAAGTGAAGGAAATGCTCTTTGGCTTGATATAAATAAAACTTCAAGTTATGAATTATATCAATTTTTAATTAATACAGATGATTCTAAAGTTTGTGAATATTTAAAAGTGTTTACTTTTCTGACTCCGGATGAAATAGAGTCTATTATGGAAATCCAAGAAAAAGAACCACATTTAAGAAAAGCACAAAAAATGTTGGCAAAATGTATTATAACTGACCTTCATGGTGAAGATGAATATCTAAAAGCTTTAAATATTTCTGAATGTTTATTTTCAGATAAAATATGGACATTAAGTAGTGATGAAATTATAAGTAGTATTAAAGATGTTCCAAGGTTTAATATAACTCAAGAAATGCCAATTTTAGATTTACTTGTAAATAATAATATTGTTTCTAGTAAAAGAGAAGGAAGAGAAATGCTTATGAATGGTGCTATTAGCATTAATAATATAAAAGTTACTGATCCAGATAAAGTTATAACAAAAGAAGATGCTATTGATAAAAAGGTAATCCTTCTAAGAAAAGGAAAGAAAAATTATTATTTAGGAATAATGAATTAAAAGAAACTGGCTAATTTTAGTGAAGTTGTAAGATAAATGTAGACACATAAAAACTGTCTGCATTTTTTTGTTATAATAAAATTGGAAGAAGAATATGACAAGAATTAGAAAAGAACCAAATAGATATTGGTCAAAAGAAGATAAGTTAAAATTAATTAATGAAG
>CAKOOS010000009.1 GCA_934098735.1 uncultured Bacilli bacterium
CTTCATTAATTAATTTTAACTTATCTTCTTTTGACCAATATCTATTTGGTTCTTTTCTAATTCTTGTCATATTCTTCCTCCAATTTTATTATAACAAAAAAATGCAGACAGTTTTTATGTGTCTACATTTATCTTACAACTTCAATTTGTTTTATAGTAGTTTAATAATTTTCAGCTTTTAGCTCAAAATAACTTTGTGGATGGCCACAAATTGGACAAACTTCTGGAGCTTCTTTACCAATTACAATATGACCACAGTTACGACAAATCCATACAGCTTCGCCATCTTTGCTAAATACTAATTTATCGTCAATATTTTTTAATAATTTACGATATCTTTCTTCATGGGCTTTTTCTATTTGAGCTACACCTTCAAATAAATATGCGATGCGATCAAATCCTTCATCTTTAGCTACTTTAGCAAATTCAGAATACATATCTGTCCATTCATAATTTTCTCCAGCTGCTGCGTCTAATAAATTATCTTTAGTATTTGGAATAGATCCTCCTTTTAATTCTTTAAACCACATTTTAGCATGTTCTTTTTCATTATTAGCAGTTTCTTCAAACAACGCTGCAATTTGTTCATATCCTTCTTTTCTAGCTTTTGAAGCATAATAAGTATATTTATTTCTAGCTTGACTTTCACCAGCAAATGCTGCTAGTAAATTTGCTTCAGTCTTACTACCTTTTAATTCCATAAAAATCTACCTCCTTAATAAAATACTGATTACTAATAAATTATAATATCTTCCACTAAAAATAGCAACTTATTTGTTGCTATTTTCCTTCTACAATTAATTTAATTGCTGTTTTAGCTTCGCCATTAATTACAATATCATTAAAAGCCGGGATAACTACAAGATTATCTCCTGTCGGGGCTACAAAGCCTCTACAAATAGCAATTGCTTTAATAGCTTGATTAAGGGATCCTGCTCCTACAGTTTGTATCTCTACTTGTTTTTTTTCTCTATAAATATTTGCTATGGCTCCAGCTACTTTACTGGGATTTGATTTTGATGAAACTTTTAGAATTTCCATTATTATCATTCCTTTCATGAAAATTATATGGCATAAAAAAAAGAAATATCACTATTTCTATTTTTTTTGTTCATATAAATAAATTGTAATCGGATCAAATAATTCTAACATACCATGAATTAAGAAAAAATATCCTAATATAAGAACTTGTATATCATTTTCATAATATAAATTCATCGTTGTTAAAAGACCACTTAAAATAAATAAAATTAAAGTAATAATTTTAAAGATCCACACTTTATTTTTGCGATCATTATAATAATCAGATTTTTTTAACTTTATTAAAGATAATAAAATAATCCAAATAAGTAAACATAAAGCCAAATACCAAGGCACATTTGCAATATCTAAATTTAAACTTATTATTAAAACTAACAAAGATGCTAAGCATGTAAAAAGGCCTTCAAAATCTTTAGATTTACTTGTAAGTAAAAATTGAATTAGATTTAAAATTGTATAAATTCCAAGAATTCCAGCAAATATCCATTTTACTTTAACAAAATGAAAAAGTGGAAATAGCAGTAAAGCACTACCACAAATGATTAAAAATATCGCCGTTATTAAATCAACTATTTGTTTTTTATTCATCAAACTTCCTTCTTTCTAAGAAAAGTATAACATTTATTTTTTTAAAAGTCATTATGGTTTACTATAAATTTCTTTTTATAAGTTGATTTAGTTCAACTGCATATTCCATTGGTAACTCTTCTTTAAATTCATCAATAAAACCTAAAATTATAAGTTCCGTAGCTCTTTCTTCTGGGATGCCTCTACTCATTAAATAAAAAAGAACGTTATCACTAATTTTGGAAACAGTCGCCTCATGTTCAATACTACTAGTCAAGTTAGAAACCTCATTAACTGGTATTGTATCGCTTTTAGAAAATTCATCTAATATAAGGCTATCACATTTAATTATTGCTTCACTATTTAAGGCTTTATTTTTTATAGATACTTTTCCACGGTAAGTAGCATTACCACCACTTCCTGCAATACTCTTAGAAATAATATTACTTTTAGTATTTTTGCCAATATGTATCATTCGTGCTCCACTATCCTGTTCTTGATCATTTTTAGCAACACTAATAGTAATACAAGTTCCTTTTGAATTATCTCCTTTTAAAACACAACAAGGATATTTCATAGTTACTTTTGAACCAATATTACCATCTATCCATTCCATAGTACCACAATCATCTACAACAGCTCTTTTAGTTACTAAATTATAAACATTTGTAGCCCAATTTTGAATTGTTGAATATCTACATTTTGCATTTTTTCCAACATATATTTCCACAATAGCTGCATGAAGACTTGATTCACTATAAGTTGGTGCTGTACATCCCTCAACATAATGAAGTGATGAATTATCATCTACAATAATCAATGTTCTTTCGAATTGTCCCATATTTTTGCTATTAATTCTAAAATAACTTTGCAAAGGTCGATCTAGTTTTGTATTTTTAGGAACATAAATAAAAGATCCTCCACTAAATACTGCAGCATTTAAAGCAGCAAATTTATTTTCTTCATAAGAAACAATTTTTCCAAAATATTTTTTTACAAGTTCAGGATATTTTTTTATTGCTTGTTCAATTGATGTAAAAATAACATGCTTTTCTTCCAATTCTTTAAGCATATTATGATAAATAACTTCGCTTTCATATTGAACTCCCATCCCTCCAAGGTGCTTTTCACTTTCAATAACACCAAGATCATCAAGTTCATCTACAACTGGTTTTAAAACTTTATTCCAATCATTTTCAATTTTCTTATCAACATCATTGTTTTTGTAATATATTACTTTATTAAAATCAAGGTCTATTTTTGGACCAAACGAAGGCATATTTTGTTTTATAAAAGATTCATATCCTTTTAAACGATACTCAAGTACCCACGCATCTTCATTTTTTATTTCTGATATTTTTTTTACCTTATTTTCATCTAAAACTACTATTTCCATTATTCTGCCTCAACTTCTTCAATAATTTTATTAGCAGTTTTGCATGGCATTAAAGCACAATTTTTTCGAGCTGGTTGCAAATAAATTTCATCAAAAACGTTTAATTCTCCCAAAATGTCCTTATCATAAGATTCTTCATTAATCATATTAAAATAATTCTTTAATATTTCCTTAGCTTCATTAATAGATTTTCCAATTAATTTCTTAATTATAATACTTGTTGCACTTGTACAAATAGCACAAGCTTCACCATCAAAAACAACATCTTTAATAATATCATCTTCTACCTTCATCATCATCTCAACATTATCTATACATGATTCACTTCGCGTATTAGCCTTTTTATAAGAACAATCATCTATCAATCCCTTATGCACTGGATGTTGATAATTATCTAAAATTATTTCTCTTCTAATTTCTTTATCCATATTAGACCTCCATTAATTTTTTCAAAAACAAATCTGTTACTTTTTCATTAATATTTCCACCATTTAGTAATAAGCTTTTCATTAATAAACGGGTTGCAATTTGTTCATTTATTCCTCGGCTCATCAAGTAAAACAAAATGTCTTCTTTAAATTTACCAATATAAGCGGCATGATTTGAAAAAGTATCGTAATTATTAATTAATAAATTGGGAAGTATTTGAGATATCCCGTTAGTTAAATTAATAATTTGATTTTCTTGATTACAAAAACATTTAAAACTATCCTTTGGAACATAACCCGTAACATCAAATACCAATTTTTTAAAGCCAGCATTTACACCATGATTATAAATTTCACTTATAGTATTACTACATAAATGATTAATTGTAATTTTAAAAGTATTATCATCAAAATTTATAGTACTATAGTGATAAACAACCTTAGCATTTAAACCTTTTAAATTAATGACAACATTTACACTTTTATTAATAACATAATGATATATTTCATAAGTTTCATTAGCATTTATATCTAAATTAAAATTTTCATCTTTTATATACAATACTTTACTCATTATAACCAACTTTTTCTGTTTCAATTGCTAAATTAATATCTCCAGTTTTTACAATTTTTCCATGGTTCATAACGTGAACAAAATTTGGCTTTATTAATTCTAAAATTCTCGGATAATGTGTAATTATAAGAATAGATACATCAGGATTTTCTTCTTTATACTTATTTATATTTTCACAAACAATTCTTAAAGAATCAACATCTAATCCAGAATCTAATTCATCTAATATAATAAATTTTGGTTTTAAAATCTTAATTTGAAGAACTTCATTTTTTTTCTTTTCTCCACCAGAAAAACCAACATTCACATGTCTATGAATCATATCTTTAGAAAATTCTAGTTCCTTTAAAGAATTATTTATTTCATTTATAAAGCTAAAATAATCAATATGATCACCAGTCATTTCTTCTCTACTAGTCTTTAAAAATTCACTATTTGTTACACCTTCAACAACCGTAGGATCTTGCATAGCTAAAAATATTCCTAATTTAGCCCTTTTATCAACACTTAAATCATTGATAATAACATTATTAAAATTTATTTTGCCTTCATCTATCTTATATAAGAAATGTCCCATAATTACTTTGGCAAGTGTTGACTTTCCAGTTCCATTTGGGCCCATTATAGCATGAATTTCTCCATCATTTACGGTTAAAGAAAAATCATCTAATATTTTTTTATCACTATCTTTTAAACTTACTGTCAAATTTTTTATTTTAAGCATTTTTTACCACCTATCTATTAATTCTATCAAATAATTCTATAACGTCATCTATGATTTCATATTTATCATTTTTAATGTCATTTATCATACAACTTTTCATATGACTTTTTAAAATATTATTTCCTAAACTTTTAAGACCATGCATTGAAGCAGAAAGTTGCATTATAACTTCATCACAGTATCTATCATTTTCTATCATTTGTTTTATGCCTCGAATTTGTCCTTCAATAACATTTAGTCTTTTTATGATCTTATCTTTTTCCTCACAAGATCGATGTTTATTTTTTTTGCACTCTTGACAATTTGCATGCATTTAAATCACCGAAAATATTATACACCCCTGGTAGGTATATGTAAAGAAAATTGCTTGCCACTTAAAATATAATTTAGTATAATTATCTAAAGCCGCAATAGTATAATGGTATTACAAATCCATGGTAAGGATTAAATCAGTGTTCAATTCACTGTTGTGGCACCATGAAGAATCTTAATAAACTTTTAGATACAAAAAAAGCATGATTTCTAGATGAATCATGTCTTTTATTTTATATACAATTCTTTAGCCATTTTTTTATTTTCTTCATTATATCCGTAAAGAATATTTGGAAGAGCATTTTTTATGTCTTGATACAATTCTTGATAAGCTGTTTTATTATTTTTGCCAAAAGAGCTAGTCATTCCAACAACATTTGTTTTACCATTATTGGTAATAATATAAATGCTTTTACTTGTTGAAATTCCATTTTGTTTTAACTCAAAAGGATATACCCAAACAATTTTATTTAAATCAATTATTTTTAATCCATTTAAATAACTAATTAAATATTTACTAGTTATATAAACTCCACAAACTTTATTATAAATAACTTTTCCTGAAGATATTTCATCTGAAACTTCTTCTAGAACATCACCATAATCTTTAAGCATTTTTTTATATTTATTTTTGGATATTAAATAATATATAATAAGCCCTACTCCAATTAAAGAGAAAAGTCCAAACACAATTAAAACTGATAATGATTGTTCTGAAGCTTTCCAATAAGTATCTAAATAAACATTTCCAACAGTGTTTTTTAAATCATCAATTCCATAAGTATTACCATCTTCATCCATTAAATACTCTTGTAAATATTTAAAAACTTCTGTATCTATCTTACTAGTATGTCCATAAATAGTAACAGCTTCAGGTTTAGCCATTTCTGTTACGCTTAAGGTATATTCTTGTATGCTTCTTAATTTTTCCATATTTTCACTATCTAAAACAACGATAAAAGGATTTTCATTTTCATCATAAGCTAAATAATATTCCTTTTTATTTGAATTTTCATCTGTTTCAATAGCAAAACTACTTTCTAACATTTGTACATTTAATTTCGCATAGACTCCATCACTCATACTTTTAGTAAAATTTTCATATTCAACATTTTTTTCAGAATAATAAAGTATAAGTCCTAAACCAAGACAAAAAACAAATATTATTATGCCTACTATTAAAGATGTTTTTTTAACTTTAATATTTTTATAAAAATCATTTTCTTTCATAAACTCATCTCCACAAAGATTATATCATTATTTATAATATTTTAAAACAAATTTTGTCTTTCCGTCTTGACTATATGCTGATATACTTCCATTATCTTTTTCAATTATTTCTTTTGCTAAGGATAAACCTATTCCTATGTTATTTGAATTATTATTACCCTTATAAAATCTTTTAAATATATTTTTTAATTCTGTCTTTTCTATTTCTTTTCCTTCATTCATAATTTCAAGTTTAACATACATTCCATTATTTTCAAAATTAATATATATATCACCACTATCATTTGAATATTCAATTGCGTTTTTTAAAACATTTGTAACTGCTTCACATTCCCATTTATAATCACCAATAACTTTTACTAAACTACTTCCCTTTACATGAATATTAACATTTTTTATTTCTCTTAAAATATCAACATTCTTTAAAACATCAAAAACTAAATCTTTAATCATTATTTCATCTTTTGATAAAGTAATAACATTAGCATCAAATTTTGAAAGTTTAAGCATAGCTATAATTAGAAAATTAATATTTTCAACTTGAAGTCTTATATCACTTAAAAATTCTTTTTGTCTTAGAGGATCAACATCTTCTTCAAGCAAAGTATCAATCATTAATATAATAGCTGTAAGTGGAGTTTTTAACTGATGAGAAATATTGGCAAGATTATCTTTAATGGCTTTTCTTTCTTTATATTCTCTATCATAACTTTCTTTTAAACAAACCGTAGTTGTATAAATTTCGTTTTTTAAAATTGATAAATTTCCTTCAACATTATCAAGCAAGTTAAGATCATAAATGCCTGAATTAATTTTTTTTAAATAATTAGTTATACTCTCAATATTATTATCATAATTTTTTTTCTTTTTTAAAAGAATAAAAACTAGCAACAACGAGAAAATACCAAATACACTTAAACTAATTATTAAACTTTTATAATAAACTATTTTTCCGCCTTGTAAATAATTAATATCATTTTCACTAAACCCATATTTTTTTAACAAATCACTACTAGATTTTTTATCACTATTTATAATTTTAATAACATCTTCAGAATCAACATCTGGATATTTTAAAACAATTTCATTTATTACATTATTTACAAAATTATTTGTAATTTTACCATAATTTAAATAATTTAAATAATTAAAAAGTAAGACCAACAAAAGCCCACTTATAAAAAATCCTAACCATTTTTTCATAAATCTATCCTATATCCAATACCTTTTACAGTTTTAATAAAATCCTCATCTTGAAGTTTTTCTCTAATTCTTTTAATATATACTGTCAAAGTATTATCATTAACAAACTTTCCTGACATGTCCCATATTCTATCTATAATTACTTCTCTAGTAACAACTTTTCGAGAATTTTCTAAAAGTAAAAATAATATTTTTAGCTCAAGTCCTGTAAAATTAATTTCTTTATCATTTACAATAACTTTATATCCTTCCATATCAATAACAATATTTTTATATTTTATTAAATTATTTTTTTTATTTCTTTTTATTATATTATTTATTCTTGATAAAAGTTCTTTTGATCTAAATGGCTTAATTATATAATCTTCAACTCCCATATCAATAGCTTTAACAACATCCTCTTCTTCATCTTTAGCACTTAAAACTAAGGTTGGAATATCTACATATTTATTATAAAAATCAAGGCCACTACCATCTGGAAGCATAACATCTAATATAACTAAATCATAATTACTATTTATTTTAGCAATTGCTTCTTTAATATTCTTTGCTATAAACACTTCATAATTATATTGATTTAATAAATATGTTATAGCCTTAATAATCATTTCATTATCTTCTAATAAAAATACTTTCATTTATTCCTCCATTTCTATAATAACAAAAAAATCTATAAAAAGTAAAAAATTAGATTATAAAACCTAATTTTTAAATATTTTCATCTTTAATAGTATCTATTATATTTTCTTTTCTAGTTTTTCTTAAAGCAAAATACATAATCAAGCTTACCAGTATATAAACAACTATAATGGCAATTAATATTGCTTGCCAAGGGAAAATATAACCATAATCATTGCCTTTAGCAAACGCTTTATAAATTAAAAATGATCCAATTAAACCTAAAGGTACACCTATAATTAAAGACTTAGTTGAGTACATAATACTTTCTAAATTTATCATTTTATTAAATTCTTTTTTAGTCATACCAATTGATTTAAGCATTGCCATTTCTCTTTTTCTTAAATTCATATTTGTAGTTATTGTATTAATTATATTAGTTATGCCAATTAAACTAATTACAATAATAAAACCATATAAGAAAATTGAAACAAGAATTATTAATGATCTTTGAGCTTCTGCTTCAGATTCCACATTATAAATACTATATAAGCTTATATCAGAAGAAGCCATGTAATCTTTAATTTCTAATTCTAACTTTTCAGCATTACTACTTTTTATATATATAGTACTAGTACCTCGATTAACATCTTCTGAAGAATCATAATTATTTACTATGTAATCAAAGAAATCATCAGTAACTATAAGAGTTGGTACATTACTATAAACATTTTGCATTCCCATTGGAAAAGTTGTTATTCTTTTAATTATATCAATACTCAAATGTCTATCATTAAAAGTACCCGTAATAGTTTTATTTTTATCTAAATCTATTAAATTTATTTCTTTATAATTTTCATTTTTAGTATAAGCAAGAATAGTATCCATGAGTAAACCTTTAAAATTATAATTATCAGATTTAACATTATTTTCTTCTAATAATCTAGCAAATTCTTCTTTACCAACTGCCATAATTCTTACAAGCAAACCATCAGTAGCAACATATTTTAAAGCCTCTTCATTATAATATTTTTTTGCATCAAAATCCATAAATAATGATCTATTCAAGCTACTTCCAAGAACAGTATCCATCTTACTTAAATCTTCATAAGCTTTATTAATTTTATTTGTATCTTCTTCATTTATAAAAACTTGAAGACTGTAATTTAGATCAACATAATATTGGCCAGTTATTTTAAAGCCATAATTAATGAAAGAAGATAAAGAAATAAATACTGCTACACTTAAAACAATAGATATAATTGTTGTTCTATTTCGTTTTTTATTTCTTTTTAAATTCTTATAAGCAATATCTCCGCCAACACCAAATAATTTATTTACTATTTTAGAAGATTTAATATTTTTTTTATTAATTTTTATCTCATTATTATTTCTTATGGCTTCAATTGGTGCTATTTTACTAGATTTTTTTGCAGCAGTAACTACAGATAAATATATTGTTAAACTTCCCATTATTATACTTATAATGATTGGCCAAACAGAGATAGAAAATACGAATTTAAGATTTTCAAAAAGTGATGAACCTAAAACATTTATTATTATAACCAAAATATAATCAGCAAAGACTCCAAGAAGTATTCCTAAAGGTATACCAATTATTCCTAATATAAAACCTTCATGTAGTACATTTTTCTTTATTTGTTTACTTGTTGCTCCTATACTTGAAAGCATTCCATACATTTTTCTTTTTTCTTGGTTTGCTATATCAAAACTATTTTTAATAACAAAAACACTTGTAAATACAATAATGGCAATTATAACTCCAGCAACAGTTATAAGAACACTCATTGATCTATCACTTAAACTAGCACCAGTCCATCTAAGTAAATAATTGTTATAAGTTATATTATATTTATTTAAATCATCATCATTTTGAATATTTTTAACATAATCTTTATAGTACTTAACATCTTTAAAAAGTAAAGATATATTTACATTATTTGTTACGCTATCAGTATAAGTTATCATTGTATATCCTGGAGCACTATAACTTTCAAGATCATAATTTGGTCTTTTCATAATACCAACAATTTTATATTCATGCGTAGTAGTATCAATTATCTTTTCATGACAAGTATCTTCTTTTCCTTCTTCAATATAATAAGGATTAGATTGATTTAATTTACTTCCATCTTCACAAACTCTTTTTCCAATATCTAAAGATATAGTATCTCCCACATTTAGCTTAGAACCAAGTTGATATGGAGAACTAATAACAATTTCATTTTTATCTTGAGGCAATCTTCCTGAAAGTAATTCTATTGTAGTATTTGCAAAAGCATCCTTTGTATATGCTAAAACATAAGCATAAGGTTTATTTTCATTAAAGTCCATTACTTTAGCATAGCCAAGATTTTCAGTTAAAAACATACTTTTTACATGACTATTATTTGTAAAATATTTTAAATCATTTACATCAACATCTTCTATTGTTATATGCCTATTTCCACTGTCTTTTATTGCATAATCAATTAATGTTGCTTGAAAAGAAGATACCATACCTGCAACTGCACATATAAGGGCTACAGAAAGTAATATACCTATTATTGTTACTATTGTTCTTTTTTTATTTAATTTTAAGTTTTTAATTGTTAGTTCATTTAAAATATTCATAATTAATTCCTAACATCACTTATAATTTTACCATCTTCAATTGTAATAACTCGATTTGCTTCTTTAGCTATTTCCGGATCATGAGTAATAATTATGATGGTTTGATTATATTTTTTATTTGATTGTTTTAACAAAGTAACAATTTCATCACTAGCTTTAGAATCTAAATTACCTGTAGGTTCATCTGCTAAAACTAAAGCTGGATTATTAATAATAGCTCTACCAATAGATACTCTTTGTTGTTGACCTCCAGAAAGTTCATTAGGTAAATGATCTTTTCTATTTTCTATACCAAGAGTACTTAATACTTCATCTAAACGTTCTTTACTTACATTTTTACCATCTAAACGACAAGGCAAAACAATATTTTCTGTTGCATTTAAAATAGGTATTAAGTTATAAAATTGATATATAAGTCCAACTTGTCTTCTTCTAAAAATGGCTAAGGCATCATTATCCATTTTGTAAATATCTACTCCATCAATATATACTTTTCCTGATGTAGGCCTATCAACTCCCCCAAGTAAATGTAAAAGCGTTGATTTACCACTACCACTGGCTCCTACTATAGCAACAAAATCTCCTTTTTCCACACTAAAACTTATATTATCAACAGCATTAATTGTTGAAGAACCATTAACATAAGTCTTAACTAAATTTTCTACTTTTAATATTTCCATAAAATCATCCCTTCATCATCATTATATTTTTCTTAAATGACTATAAAGTGACTTTATATAATTTGTTTTTCATTTTTATCAAAATTACTAATTTCTTGTAAAAAATAATTATATTTATCTAAACTATCTTGAGTTTTAAAATAGATCTTATCATCTAAAATATCCCAATCTTCATTATTATCTATTAAAAAAGTAAATATATTATCTATTTTCTTAATTAAGTCTAAATAATTATCCATTTCTTCTTTAACTTCTTCTCTAATTACATCTATATCATCATCTTCTAGCATCAAATCTTTATAATAATCTAAATAATATTCATCAGTATTTTCATCTAAATAACTCATTATTCTTTCTTCCGTAAGTAAAGAATTTATATCACTATCTAAATTAGTAATATCTGTAATACTTTTATTTAAAAAAGTTTTTGTATTAATAAACTCTTTACCATCAGCTTTAATATTTTCTATCGACATAATTTTACTTAAAAAATCATCATTATAAATTTTATATAAACTTCGACAATCAGATATTAAATCTTTAAAATATTCTTTTGATGCCTTTTCTATTTGCAAATAATTATTATCTTTAGAAACATAATTATTTAATTTATAATCTATCTCTTTATCCCATATTCCATCAGAATTAATTAATTCACTAAGCTTTATTATCTCATTTTCTAAAGCGTTTTCAGTTTTTATATCTTTAAATATTGTTATCCCAACATAAATTGAAAATATAAACATCATAAAACCAAATACACATAATACCGTAAAAATTTTTTCTCTTCTTTGCATAAACTCACCTCTTAATCTAAATATCTTATATTTATATCAACATCAGCATCTATTCCATCTACTTTACCATTACTACATAGTTGCCAGTATTCATATTTGCCACTATAATTAGTATTTTTAGTATAATGAGCAAGCCAAACAGGATAACTTGTATCAAACCAAATATTTTCTAAATATGTCTTACTACTATATAGCATTCCTTCATAGCCCGCATCTTTTAATGTATCTAAAAAAGATGTAGCCATCTCCGTTAAAGAAAAAAAGCTTAAATCAAAACTATTAAAACTATTCCAGTTTTCCCAATCAAAAGCAATCGGTAAATCAACTTTATAATCTTTAATCTGTTTAATAATCCATTTAGCATCACTTATAGCTCTTTTTTTAGTACTTGCATAAGAATAAAAGTATATTCCCACTGGAATACCTGCAGCATTAGCATTTTGAATATTTTGCACAAATTTTGAATCAACAAAATTTTCGCCATTTTTTCCACTTGAAGAGCCAACTCTGATAATAATAAATTCTACTCCAGCATTCTTAAGTTTCTCAAAATCTATATCACCTTGCCATTTTGATACATCAATGCCTATTTCATTTTTATTAGTCTTATAATCCTTAACAACATCACTAAAAGATATTTTAGTACTTCCAGTTGTACCAACTTGATTTTTCTTAGGTTCATTTACATTTAATGAAAAATTTTTTTCTGTAACATTACCACTACTGTCTGTTGCCTTAAAAACTAAACTATAACTTCCTACCTCATTTAAATTATAATCTCCAATAATTTCACACACTGGATTATCATCATAATTATCTCCACAAAGAATCTTATCAAGCAAATTATCTTCACTACCCTTTACGACATTATAACTTTTTCCAAGCCATACAACCGGAGCTATTTTATCGACAACCTCAATATCAAAAGCATATTTTACTTTTATATTATCATCATTTATATATTCAAAAAAAATATTTTGTTTACCTAATTTTCTAGTATCTATTTTAGCATCATCTATTAACTTTCCATTAATATTTTTTATAAAAGAAGAAATTTTAACGTCATCTAAAAAGTTAACTTTTAAATCATCCACTAACACAACTTCAATTTTAGCAGTTTTAACTTTAATAAATTTATATAAAAATACACTTAGTATTATAATTAATATTAAACAAATTCCAATAATAATTTTTTTCTTTTTCAAAAGCTACTCCTCCCTATAAAAAGAATAACAAAAAGCATATTTAAAATCAACATAATAAAAAAGCAATTGTAAAGTTTACAACTGCTATTTACCAAGTTTTTTTCCTTGTATATGATAAGCTATTATAAGCTGAAGTCTATAAGGAATTAATCTAACACCAAATACTGCTAGTTTCATTCTAAGTGTTGGCACTATTATCATTTTCTTTTTAAACATTTTATCAATTGCATACTTTGCAACTTTTTCTGGACTAGCTTCTTTTATACTAAATTCTCCGTGAGCTACTTTATTAAAATTTGTATTTACAGGACCAGGACATAAAGCACTTATACTAACCTTACTTTTTCTTTCCCTAAGTTCTTCATTAATAGCCATAGAAAGTTTAGTAACATAATTTTTAGTTGCATAATAAGTACTAAGCCTTGGACCTGCCATAAATCCAGCACTACTACAAACATTTAAAATATACCCAGAATCTTTTTTTATAAAATCTTTTAAAAATAATTTTGTCAAAATATGATAAGCTTTAATATTTAAATCTATCATTTCTAGTTCTCGGTCTAAATCAGTTTCTGAAAAAAGTCCAAATAATCCAAAGCCAGCATTATTTATTAAAATATCAATATTTTCATTTTGAACTTTATCATAAAGCTTAAAAACATTTTTAGAAACTTGTAAATCAAGAGCAATTACTTTAGTATTTACTCTCACATCATTTTTAATTTTATTTAAAGCTTCTTCATCTCTTGCTACAAGTATCAAATCAATACCTCTTTTAGCAAGTTCATAAGCCATGCATTTACCGATACCACTTGATGCTCCAGTTATAAGGGCTTTCATATTAGTCACCTAACTTTCATTTTCTAAAGTATTCATAATACTTGGAAGAATTTGTTTCTTTCTTGATACAATTTTAGGAATAAAAACTCCTTCATATACATTTTTAAGTCCAAAGCTATCTGCAATAACAGTTTCTGATTTTCTGTTATAAATAACATAAGAACCTTTTTTTATAATATCTGTTATAAATATAACTACAACATTATAATTAGTATCTACCATTTCATCTAATTTATTTACAAATTCATCCATATTATTTTTAATATTTTCAAAATCAAGAGTCATTACTTGACCAATACCAAGATTTTTATTTCCAACTACAAAAGATTTAAAGTCACTCTTAATAAGATCTTCAACACTCATTCCTTCAATTGATGATGCAGCCTTTAACATTTCAAGACCATATTTATCCATATCAACTTTAGCAATATTAGCTAGTTTTACCGCTGCAAACTTATCATCTTCTGTTGTTGTTGGACTTGTAAGAAGAAGCGTATCAGATAATATAGCAGAAAGCATTAATCCCGCAATATCTTTAGGAATAGATACCTTTGCTTCCTTATACATATCATAAATCATTGTTGAAGTACATCCAACAGGTTTTGATCTAAAATTAATAGGTACACTTGTTCCAATAGCTCCTAAATTATGATGATCTATTATTTCTAATATATCAGCTTCTTCAATACCATCTACTGATTGAGCTAAATTATTGTGATCAACTAATATAACTTTTTGTTTTTCATAATCATTTGGACCTGTAAGTCTTATTAATCCTAGACATTCATTCTTATTATTAATAACAGGATAGTTAGTATGATTTACTTTATGTGTCATTGTTTTAAAATCTGTATAATAATCATCACTAAATACTGTCACAGGACTTTTATTTATATTTATATTTTTAACATAATTACTTAAAGTTATTTTCGTAGCAATTTGAAAGCTTCCAAGTTCACTAGCAATTATATTAACATTATTTTTAATTGCTTTATCTATTATTTTCTTATCTAAAACTACATTTAATGGTAAAACAATTAATTTAACATGAGAATTAATCGCATAATCTAAAACTTTATATCTATCCCCAACAATCAAAATATCTTTATTTGATAATTCTATTTCTCTTTGTATAGTTTTAGCTTGTAATCCTGCTAAAGAAATATTCCCCATAATAATATCATCACATTTAACAATAACCTTGGCATTTAAAGTTTCTATAATATTATCCATAGTTGTATAAACGTATTCTCTATTACCATTTATTAAATATTTAGCTATTTCTTTCAATGTAACATAACCCGTAAGTTTTTTCTTATCATCTACAAGGGGTATTGCTGTTATATTTTGTTTTTGCATCATTTTAAAAGCTTCATCTATTGATTTATTTTCATTTATATAAGCTTTTTTATCAAATTTAATATTCTTAATTCTTACCCTAACATCATTTAAATAACTAGGAACTGGAACATTAAAATATTTTAAAACAAACTTTGTTTCATTATTTATATTACCTAAAACTTTAGGCATTGTCTTATCTCCTAGTTGATTTTTTAAATACGATAAAGCAATACTAGAACATACTGTATCAGTATCTGGACTCTTATGTCCAAATATAAATGTTGTCATAATTCTCCACCTCTACACGATTTTACCACACTTTTTTTCATTTTCAAATATTAATTTATTCCCTTTAATTCAAAATAAATATCCCTAAGTTCCATTGCCTTTTCAAAATCCATTTTAGCTGCAGCCTCTTTCATTTCAGCTTCTATTCTAATAATCATTTCTTGTTTTTCTTTTTTACTTACCTTTTTCTTCTTTTCCGTTACTTCATTAGAAACTATATCTTTTATTTCTTTAACAATAGTTTTAGGTATTATACCATGCTTTTCATTATACATTTCTTGTATTTCTCTTCTTCTTTTAGTTTCTAATATAGCTTCTTTCATCGAATCACTTTCATTATCAGCATACATTATAACTTTACCATTTGCATTTCTAGCAGCTCTACCTATTGTTTGAATTAAACTTCTCGTACTTCTTAAAAAGCCTTGTTTATCCGCATCTAAAATACATATTAAACTAACTTCTGGTATATCAAGCCCTTCTCTTAAAAGATTGATACCTACGATACAGTCATATATACCGCTTCTAAGATCATGAATTATTTTAAGTCTTTCAAGTGTTTTAATTTCACTATGTAAATAAGCTACTTTTATATTCATTTCTTTTAAATAATTAGTTAACTCTTCACTCATTCTTATAGTTAAAGTAGTAATAAGAACTCTTTCATTTTTACTAATTCTATCATGAATTTCATTTATTATATCATCAATTTGTCCTTCAGTTTTTCTAACTTCAATAATTGGATCAAGTAATCCAGTAGGTCTAATAATTTGTTCAACATATTCACCATTTGTTCTCTCAAGTTCATAATCTCCAGGTGTTGCTGATACATATATAGCTTGATTGATCTTAGCCTCAAATTCTTCAAATTTAAGAGGTCTATTATCTAAAGCGCTTGGAAGTCTAAATCCATAATCAACTAAAGTTTGTTTTCGCATTCTATCACCATTATACATAGCTCTAACTTGAGGAAGTGTAACATGCGATTCATCTACCACAAGTAAAAAATCTTTTGGAAAAAAGTCAATAAGACATGATGGAGTTTCACCAGCAGCTCTCAAAGCCAAATGCCTAGAATAATTTTCAACACCATTACAAAAGCCTGTTTCCTTTAGCATTTCAATATCATAATTTGTTCTTTCTCTTAATCTTTGTTCTTCTAATAATTTATTTTCACTTTTTAACTCTTCAAGTCTTTCTTTTAATTCTTCTTCTATTCTTTTTATTGCTTCATCCATTTTTTCCTTACTTGTAACAAAGTGTGAAGCCGGAGATATTGTTATACTTTTTTTACTAGATGTTACAACTCCAGTTACTGGATCAAAGATACTAATTTCTTCTACTTTATCTTCATCTAAAGATATTCTAATACCACTTACCTTTTCATTTACAGGTATCACATCAATATTATTACCTCTTACTCTAAATGTACCACGATGAAAATCAATATCACTTCTTTCATAAGTCATATCAACAAGCCTATTTATTATTTTATTTCTACTTATAGAATCTCCAACAGTCAAAATAAGCATGTTTTTTTCGTATTCTTCTTTTTCACCAATTCCATATATACAAGATACCGAAGCAACCACAATAACATCTTTATAATTAATTAAAGCACTCGTCGCAGCATGTCTAAGTTCATCTATTTCATCATTTATTGATGAGTCTTTTTCAATATAAGTATCACTACTTGGCACATACGCTTCTGGTTGATAATAATCATAATATGATACAAAATACTCAACATGATTGTGAGGAAAAAGTTCTTTTAGTTCAGCATATAGTTGCCCAGCCAAAGTCTTATTGTGAGCAAGTACTAAAGTTGGCTTATTAGTCTTAGCTATAACATTTGCCACTGTAAATGTTTTACCAGTTCCTGTTGCCCCAAGTAATACTTGTTCTTTTTTTCCTTCATTAATGCCTTCAACTAACTTCTCTATAGCTTCTGGTTGATCTCCACTCGGAGCATATTTTGATATTAAATTAAACATACTATTCAATTCCTTTCATAAACTTCACTATAAGTATTCCAAACAAACGACAAAATCATTTATTAATATATCATATTTTAAAACAAAAAACACTAAATTTACAAGCTAAATATAATTTACTCAATAATGGAGGTAATAATGATTAAATTTGACTTTCCATATATCGTGGATAACAAATCTTGCGAAAGTGAAGGAAAAAATAATTTAGGAATATTTCCTGTGTCAACACTATATCCTAAAGATTTACATTCACTTGGACAATTCATTCAAGAAGGAAATAAAATACTATTTGAAACTATCATTAAAGTTCAAAAAAGTTCCAGCTTAATTTATAAAGGTAAAGAATTGCAAGAAATAAATAATATTGTTTTAGAATCTGTAAAAAAAGCTCATGAAATTGGAAATGCCTATTGCAATAAAATTACTATTGACAAAATAGATGCTTATAACCTCGGAGCACTAATAAAATTTTTTATGCTATCAGCATCTTACAGTGCCATTTTATTTAAAGTTGATCCATTTAATCAACCAGGTGTTGAAATATACAAAAAAGAAGTTAAAGATAATTTAAAACTTTAACTTCTTTTTACTTAAATAGCAATATCACCTTAGGTAAAAAAATTATTAAACCAATAACTAATGAACAAATAGCAAATACAAGAACTGCTCCAGCAGCAATATCTTTAGCATTTTTAGCTTCAATTCTTATGTTCGGAGATAAAAGATTAACCAATTCTTCAATAGTTGTATTTATCATTTCACAGCTTATAACTAATGATATAACTATTATTAAAGCAATCCATTCCCAAGTCTTTATTTTAAAATATATCCCCATAATTATTACTAAAAAAGCCATAACGAAATGAATTTTCATATTTTTTTCTTTTAAAAAAGCTATTTTTATACCTGTAAAAGCATATTTAAAGCTAGCTAAAATATTCTTACTTTTCATTATTACTCCTTACCTTAAAAATACTTATAAAAAATGGTAAATATACTAAAGAGAACAAAAAACCACCTAAAACATCACTAAAATAATGCACTCCTAAATATATTCTACTAAAACCAATTAATAATATTAAAAAGCTTAATAAAATAATAGATATATTTCTTAAATACTTATTGTTAACTTTTTTATAAATAATATAAATTAAGAATCCATAAAACGCTAAACCAACCATAGAATGTCCTGACGGAAAACTATAGCCAGTCTCATTTATAAGCCTTAAAGTAGTTGGTCTTGGCCTTCTAATAATATTTTTTAATAATTGATTCATACCAGTAATTAAAAGAAGATTTAATAAAACTCCCAATTTATATTTTTTTTCTTTTAAAATAACTGTCAAAAATATAGCTATCACCAAAATAGCAGAAACTCCACCAAAATTTGTAATAATTTTTAAAAATATTGTTGACTTATCATTTATCATATAAGTATGAATAAAATTATAAATAATTGTATCAATTTGTAAAGTTTTATTTACAATAACAAAACTCAATAGAATTAAAAAACTAATTAAAAATAAGAAACTAGGCCAATACTTTTTTACTAGTTGCATACTTATTTAACACTCTTTTTCTCAAGAATATTTTTAAGTTTTTCAAGGCCAATAATTACAAGTCCCCCAATTACAAAAAACAATATACTAAAATTTTCTATACTAAGAGCACTTTTAGGAACTTCTAAAGTAGTTGGTCCCATAACAATTGCATATAAAGAACCTATCATAAGACCTATAATTAAGTAAACTGTAGCACTACGATGTTTCTCCAAACAAACTTTAATTATCTTAATAACTAATAAAACTCCTAGCAAAATTCCAATACAAAATAATATTATAGCTGGTAAATAATTAAAATTTAAATGTAATGTTTCTTTTAAAGCATTCATAATTGGCATATAAAGACCAAATATTAAAAGTAAAGTTGATCCAGATATTCCTGGCAAAACCATTGCAGATATTGCAATCATTCCTGCTAAAACTATATAAAGTCCAAGACCTAAATTTACATGACTTATATCAATATAACTTGAACTTCCACTAACTGGATTAAAGTATGTAAGTAATGCAACAACAATTATTCCTATTATGGCAAATATTATATTTTTATACTTTCCTTTTAAAACACTCTTTTCTTCCTTTACTATTAAAGGAATAGAAAATATTATAAATCCTAAAAATAAAGAACTAATATTATAAATTTTCTTTTCAAACAAACTTGTTAAAACTAAAGATGCTAAAACCATTCCTATAATCCAGCCTATACCTAATTTAAATAGAAAAAATATAGCTTCTTTCTTCTTTTTCATATCACCAAAGAAAATATCATTCAAAGAGTTTATAAACTTGTCATAAAATCCTAAAATAAATGCTATTGTTCCACCAGATACTCCAGGAACACTATCGGCAAGTGACATACAAAATCCTCTAAATGCATTAATCAAATAATTCATATTTCACCTCTTTCAAATTATAACATACATATAAAAATTTATATACTTTTTTATTTATCATTTGTCAAATCTCCACTTTCAAAAACTGAAATTGTATCTCCTAAATACTTTGGCTTTGGTTTAAAAATAGTTTTAACAAAATCTTTATCTCGAGCAAGTATCTCTCTTAACTCAAATTTTATCTCTCCAGTATAGTGTCTTTTAGTAGCAGATACTCCAACAGCATCAACTCCAAGCATTTTAGATATATATAAACTTCTATATAAATGAAATTTTTGAGTTACAATAACCACTTTTTTAACCTCAAAGACATCCCTTAATCTATAAATGCTATCATAAGTAGAAAATCCAGCATGATCCATAAAAATATCTTCACTCAAAACATTATTTTCTATTAAATAATTTTTCATAACATTTACTTCATCATAATATTTTTTTCCATGATCACCACTTACAATTATTTTAGATATAACTTTATTTTTATATAAATCTAAAGCCGTATCTAATCGATCTTTTAAAACCGGACTTGGTTTACCATTTTTTAGTCCAGCTCCAAGCACTAATGCAATATCATATTCATCTGGAACTTTTTCTTCACTTACCATATTCTTAGATACACTAAACTTAACATAGCTATTTACACTAAGTAGTAATAAAAAACCTATTATTATCATAATTAAAAATATTAGTAACATTCTTTTTATAATTCTCATATTCTTATTTCTCCAAAAACATCTTGTAACAAATCATTTATTACTAAAGTTGCATTACCATCAAATGCAGTTTTATCTTTATTAATAAGTACTAAATTATTTCCTTTAAAATATTTAAGTAAACTAGCAGCTGGATACACAGTTAAGGAAGTACCTGCAACTATTAAAGTATCGGCATTCATAACAGCATCTATTGCCTTATCAAAAGTTTCATTTAATGGTTCATTATATAAAACTACATCCGGTTTAATAATTCCTCCACAATTACATAAAGGTACATTTTTACTAAAAAATATTTTTTCTGGCCCATAAAACTTATGACATTTCATACAATAATTTCTATAAATAGAACCATGTATCTCTAAAACATTTTTACTTCCAGCTTTTTCATGTAATCCATCAATATTCTGCGTTATTATCCATTTTAACTTTCCTATATCTTCCAACTTTTTTAAAGTATAATGAATTATATTAGGATTGACATTTAAAGCATTCATATTGTTTCGATAAAAATCAAAAAATTCTATAGTCTTACTCAAAAAAAATTCATGACTTAATATTACTTCTGGTGGAAAAGAAAATTTCCTATTATAAAGACCGTCAGCACTTCGAAAATCAGGTATTCCACTTGCGGTTGACACACCTGCTCCTCCTAAAAAAACTATATTATTACTTTTAGCAATTATTTCATTTAATTTATCAATCATTTTACATCATCTAAATAATACCACATTTAAAAAAAATAAAAAAGATTGTACTTAAATTGCAATTAGTATATACTTATATTGAAAATGAGAGGTAAATTTTATGAATATAGCAATATTTACAGATGCTTATGAACCACATGTTTCAGGAGTAACAACAAGTATAAAAATGTTAAAAGAAGCTTTAGAAAAGATGAACCATAAAGTGTATATTGTAACAGCAAATTTAAAAGAAATGAAATTTTTATATGACAAAAAAAACAAAATTATTTATCTTCCTGGAATTAAAACAGGTATATATGGTACAAGGCTTACAGGATTTTACTCTCAAAAAGCCATGAAAATTATTAAAACATGGAATTTAGACATCATTCACTGTCAAACTGAATTTGGAGTCGGAGCATTTTCAAGAATAGTTGCTAAAAAATTAAATATTCCCATAGTTCATACTTATCACACTTTATATGAAGATTATGTCTATTATGTTACACATGGTCATTTTGATAATTTTGCTAAAAAAATGGTTGTAAAAATGACAAAATATTACTGTGAAAAGAAATGCAATGAATTAATAGTACCAACTGAAAAGATAAAAGATTTATTTCAAAACAAATATGGCATTTTAAAAAATATTAATGTTATTCCCACTGGTATCGATATTGATAAATTTCAAAAAAATGATGATATGACAAAACAAATAAAAGAGCTTAAGAAAAAGTATAATATAACAGATAAAGATTTTGTGATTGGTTCAGTAGGAAGAATTGCAGTAGAAAAAAGTTTTGATAAATTACTTATAAACACTAAAAAACTTCTTAACGAAAATAATGACATAAAGTTATTAATCGTCGGAGACGGTCCAGATATTGACAATTTAAAGGATCTTACTAAAAAATTAGATATTACAAACAATGTTATCTTTACTGGAAAAGTTGATTACAGCTTAATTCCAGCTTATTACAATTTGTTTGATGTTGTAGCAACATTCTCTAAATCAGAAACACAAGGCCTTACAATTATTGAAGGTCTAGCAGCCTCTAAACCTACTATTTGCATAAATGACGATAGTTTTAAAGCTATGATTACTGATAATTACAATGGATATCTATTTAATAGTGATGAAGAATTTAAAGATGATATATTAAAACTTTTAACTAACAAAGAGCTTTATAAACAAATGTCCAATAACGCCCGTAATAGTACTTATAAATATTCAAAAGAAGTATTTGCTTCCGAAGTTTTAAAAGTTTATCATAATGCTATTGCAAACTATAAAAAATAATTCAGATTTTTAAAAATCTGTATTTTTACATTCCAATTATATATGGATCAGAAATAGAACCACTACCACCAAGTAAATAAACATTTTCATTTAAATATAATGTTGGCTTAACAGCAGCAGCATAATTAACCAAACTGACAATCAAGAAATACACTAATTCTGGATTCATCACCTCGTCTTAAAAGCCAAACATCATCACTTCCGCCGTAACGAAATAAATAACATTGAGCAAAATCGTAATAGAATTTATTTAAATGATTTTTTAGAAATATGTAAAAAATTTAATATTAATATCACCATCGAAAAAAAATAACGAGATGTTTTAAAGCATCTCGTTTTCAATTTTCTGTTTATTTTTTAAAAGCTCAACAAACTCATCAATTTCTGATTCTGTATTATAAAAGTATAAACTAATCCGAAGAGTATTAACTACTCCAGTAGCATTTTTTAATATTTTAGCACAGTGACTACCAGCTCTAACACAAATATTATATTTATTTAGAAAATATGCAACATCTTGACTAAAAATTCCATCAACATTAAAAGCTACTACACCACTATCAGCTTCTAAATTAATTATATCTATATGATTTATTGGTAATAGTTTCTCAATAAGATAATTTCTCAAGTGTACTTCTCGATCATGTATTTTTTCCATACCAATTTTATTTAAATATCTTATTGCTTCTCCTAAACCTATAACTCCTGCAATATTCGGAGTTCCTGCTTCTAATCTAGTTGGAAGTCCTTTTAGAAATACTGAATCCACAGTGTCAAAAGATTCATTCATTCCCCCTCCCATATTGATAGGTTCTAAGTGTTCTAGTAATTCTTTTTTTCCATACAAAACTCCAATACCTGTAGGGCCTAACATTTTATGACCAGAAAAAGCCAAGAAATCAATATCTGACTTTTGAACATCAGTAATTAAATGTGGCACACTTTGAGCTCCATCAACAACTACAAAAATATCATTTTCATGAGCAAATTTTGTGATTTCTTTAATAGGCCTAATGTCACCAATAACATTAGTTATTTCAGCTATAGCTATAACTTTAGTTCTTGGTGTAACACTTCTTTTTACATTATCTAATGTAACATGTAAATTTTCGTCTAAAGGAATAAAATTAACAATACATCCTAAATCTTTTGCTAGTCTAAACCAAGGCAAAACATTTGATGCATGTTCACTTGTTGTTATTAATATTTCGTCTCCAGCATCTAAAAGATTAGCAAAAAAACCACTAGCAATCATATTTAAACTTTCTGTAGTTCCACTTGTAAATACAATTTCTTCTTTACTTTTAGCATTTATAAATTTTCTTACCAATTCTCTAGAATTTTCATACTCCATATCTACTTTAAAAGAAATATCATAATCTCCTCGGTGAGCATTAGCACTATACTTTTCATAATACTCCGTCATTTTATCTATAACACACTTTGGTTTTAAACTTGTAGCTCCATTATCAAAATATATTATATCTTCTTTAAGCATTGGAAAATCGTCTCTATTCATATTCTACCTCACCTTTATTCTACTATAATTTATTCTCCAAAAAAAATATCAATTATAGCAAATGCCTTGTCCACATTTCTACTACTTCTCAAGTAAGTATTATAAAACAAAAATAAAAATAATACTAGAAATAATTTTATGTTTGACTTTGTGGCTTTTTTTTCATATAATCAAATTGTGAGTACATCTCTTTTTCATATTTTTACTAAGAGGATAATCTTCTTGATGTAACTCATAATAACACAAGGTAAAACTTGTGTTATTTGTTTTTTAAACGATAATTTACATTTGTAATTAAAATACTATATAAAATTGATGTAATTGGTACACTTAAAAGCATTCCAAATGCTCCATCTATACTTGCCCCAACAGAAACTGCAACTAATACCAAAATACCAGGTAAACCTATTTTTTTACCAACTACCTTTGGATAAATTACATTGCCTTCAAATTGTTGCAATAATATAACAAATATAACAAATATAATTGCTTGAATTGGATTAATTGCAAATATCAAGAAAAATCCAATTAATATTCCCAAGAAAGCACCAAAAACAGGAATTAAAGCCGTAAAAGCTATAATAATCGAAATAACAGATGCAAAAGGAAGTCTTAAGATAATCATACCTATAAAACACAAAATTCCCAAAACCATTGCTTCTACACATTGACCACTTATAAAATTTGCAAATGTTTTATTTGAAAGTTTTGCAATACTAATTATTTTTTCATTAAATTTACTTGGAAAATAAGCTTTCATTATTTTTTTTAATGTTTCACATATTTTTTCTTTTTCCACAATAAAATATATTGCAAATACTAAACCAATAATAAAATTGACTAAACCAGTAGCAACATTTGATGCTATACCTAGCATTGTACTAATAACTTTATCACTATTATTTATAACATAAGCACTAAAATTATCTCCCATACTTTTTAAACTAATCATTACTTGGTTTGTAATATTTGAATCTATATTCATTTTTACTAAAATATTTTTAAACTCTGAAATATATCTAGGAATATTATCAGCAAATATTGTTAAATTATTTTGAATACTTGGAATAATTAAAAATAATAATAGTCCAAAGAAAAAGATAATAATAAATATTGCTAGCAATATACTTATAGCTCTTTTACTATTTTTTGATATATTCCAATTTTTAAACCATTTATTTTCAATTAAACTTACTAAGACATTTAAAACATAAGCTACAAAAATTCCTATTATAAAAGGTTTAAATATAAATAAAAGATACTTAAAAAAGGCCCAAACATATTTTATATACCAAAAAGCAAAAAATAAAGCTATAGTATAAAAAATTATAAATAATAATTCTTTTTTATTAATTTTCATATTATGCCCTTTCTAAGCTTTTCAAATAATTTAAAGCATCTTCTATTTCATAAACTGCAAACTTTTCTTTGCCTTGCATTTGTCTTTTCACTATTATTTGATTATCATTAAAATCTTCAAAAATTAAAGTATAACTAATACCATTATTATCACAATTAACTTTTATACTATATTCATTTTTATAATCACTTATTACTGGATCTACAACCTTTTTACCATTATATATTTTATCAATTAAACCAGTCATTGCTTTTTCTGTTATATCTCCACTTACAAAAGAACTTTTATTATTATATTCATATACCCACATATCACTTAATTTATAATCTTCACTACAATAATTATCAGAAGCATATTCTAACTCTACTTCTCTATAATAATTACTACTTATAATATTATAATTGGTAATAGTAATATTATTATCTTTATCATAATAATATTTTCCATAACATTTTTCTAAGGTATTTAAATAACTATTTTTTTTACTTTCTAAACTACTATTACTTAAAAATGTATAAAATTTAGCTCTAGTTGCTACTTCATCTTCTACAATATACATGAATCTATTTATTGGTATGCCATCACTTTCCATAAGTTCGCCCTTATATACATCATATATAAAAGTTTTATTTATAAGAAGAAAAAAACAACCTCCAATTAAAATAAATATAATAGCAATTTTAATCAAATTAAATAATGTTTTCACTAAACCTCCAATAAGGACAAACTAACTCTTTCTTTTTCCTTATCTATATCACAAACATATACTTTAATAATATCCCCAACTTTTAATATTTCACTAGGATGTTTAACAAAATCTTTACTCATCTTAGAAATATGTACTAAACCATCATCATGAAGTCCAATATCAACAAAAGCTCCAAACGATGTAACATTTCTAACAGTTCCTTCTAAAGCCATACCAATTTTAAGATCATCAATAGTTAAAACATCACTTCTTAATGTCATTTGCTTAATTTCATCACGAGGATCTATTACTCCATTTACTAAATTAGATTTAATACTATCCCATTTTTCATTTGATATACCATAAATACTAATAATATCATTATTTTTAATTTCATTAAGTTTTAATTCCATATCTTTAGAGCCTATTAAAGATTTATCAATATTATGATCAACAAGTATTCTATCAACAATTTCATAATCTTCTGGATGAATATTGGTTTTATCTAACTCATTATCTCCAAATATTCTAAGAAATCCGGCACATTGTTCAAAAATTTTATCATCCATACCAACTATATTTTTTAGATCATCTCTATTTTTAAAACTTCCATTTTTCTTTTTATACTCAAGTATTTTATTAATAACCTTTTTATTTAACCCAGATACATAATTTAAAATACTATCACTTGCATTATTTAAATTTACTCCAACTTCATTAACTACTTTGCTTACCACAAAACCAAGTTCTTCATCTAACTCTTTTTGTTTTAAATCATGTTGATATAACCCTACTCCAATACTTTTAGGATCTATTTTTACAAGTTCTGATAAGGCATCTTGAAGTCTTCTACCAATTGATACTGCACTTCTTTGTTCAACAGAATAATCAGGAAATTCCTTTTTAGCAAGTGGACTTGCAGAATACACACTGGCACCAGCTTCACTAACAATAACATATTTTACATCTAGGTTATATTTTTTTATAAGGTTAGCAACAAATACTTCGCTTTCACGAGAAGCTGTACCATTACCAATAGCAATTATTTTAACATTATGTTTTTGTATTAGCGCAAGCATAATTTTTTCAGCCATGTCAACTTCTTTTTTAGGTTCATGAGGATAAATTACTCCAATTTCTAATACTTCTCCTGTTTCACTTAACACTGCAAGTTTACACCCAGTTCTAAACGCTGGATCAAAACCTAAGACAACATTTTTCTTAATTGGTGGCGTAAGTAATAGATTTTCTAAATTATTACCAAATTCATTTATTCCAAATTCACTAGCTTTATCATATAGCTCAGCTTTAATATCTCTTTCTAATGATGGTTCAAGAAGTCTTTTCCATGCATCTTCAATAAAGTTTTTCATATCAGCAACAAGTGGTGATGTTTTGCCTCCAATTACCTCATTCTCTAAATAATTTATAACTCCAGTTTTATCTAAACTAAGTGAATATGTAACAATTTTTTCTTTATCAGCTCTAGCAAGAGCAAGAACTTGATGAGGTTTAATACTAGTTATTTTACATTCAAAATCATAATATATTTCATATACTTTATTCTCATCTACTGCTCCCTTTTTGATTTTCCCTTTAACTAAACCATTATACCAATAATAGTTTCTAATAGATTTTCTATATTTAGGTTTATCACTTATCCAGTCTGCAATAATATATCCTGCATTTACAATTGCATCATCAACAGTTTTAACTTTATCATTTAAAAAATCTTTAGCAACTTCTTCTCTCGTTTTATTTGGAAGAGTCATAATAATTTTAGCAAGGGGTTCAAGACCAAGTTTAATTGCTTCAGTTCCTTTTGTTTTTCTTTTTTCTTTAAAAGGAGCATAAATATCTTCAACTTCACTTAACTTCGTAGCTTCATCTATTGCCTTAACTAACTCTTCTGTAAGCATGCCCTTTTCATCAATTAATCTTTTAACATCTTCTTTTCTATTTTCTAAGTTAACCATATAGTTATATTCTGTTTCTATAACTCTAAGTTCATCTTCATTTAAATTTCCCGTTGCCTCTTTTCTATATCGAGCCATAAACGGAATTGTAGCACCTTCACTAAGCATTGTAACTACATTTTTTATTTGATATTCTTTTAAGTCTATCTTTTGACTTACCTTTTTTATTACTTCTTCATTCATTTTATTTTTACCTCAATTTTCAATTAATTATATCAAAAAAACATGGACATTACCATGTTTTTAGTTGTATTTTTTTATTTAATAATTTTCTTCTACTATTTTATAATCTCTAACATTATCATTATCAAAATCATAATCAATTAATATAGTAGCTGTTTTTGCTATACTATTATTCCAAGCATACCAACTTAGATACATTTTACCATTTATATTGATAGGTACCAAATAAGTATTATAATATTCATACTTTAATTCATTCTTCAAACTATCCATTATATTAGATTCTAAATTATCTAGAGAATCTAAATCTTGATAATATTTAGATTCTTTAGCATTATCATAACCAAGCATAGGTTTAAGTAAGAACATAAACTTTTTATCAGTTAAATAATCCTCTTTATTATGTTTCCTGTATAAATCAATTAATATATCAAGTAAATATCCTGTATCTTTGTATTTAATATCCAATGAAGTTGTATCATTTAATGCTTCAAGAATTTTTGAAACAATTTCTTCATCATTAAATTCTTTATATAAAACTTCTGTAAAATAATTATTATCTTCAAAATACCATTTATCTAAACTTTCAGAGCCATAAATATATTCTAAAGCACTAAGATAATAAGTTCCAAAATTATAGGCATTAATATTTTTAGTAAAGTACTTTGAAGCAAATAATTCTGCACCAGCTTCTGTAATATAATTAGTATAAGGAATACTAACATAATCACATCCATCAGGAATATTTGGTATTGCATCAAAAACCCCTATTTCATCTTTACATCGATATAAAGTTGTGCTTGAGTATTCATCAATTGAATTATCAATAAAATGTAAAAGTTCATGATAAAGAACACTTTTTGAATCAGAAGCTAAATCTATTCTCGTATTAAAATCCTGGTATGTTCCAGCAGCTTTTCCACTAAGTAAGGACTCTGATTCATGAATATTTAAATATCCAAGTTTATGTAAAAAATAAAATTCATTAAAATACTTATCTTTATCAACAATAACTTCAAATAAATCATAAACATCTTTTTTATAATTAAGAAGCATATCATTTTTTTCCACAATATAAGCATATTTTTTAAACAATTCTTTATTATTGTTTATTTTAGTCTTTATATTATTTAATTCATACTTGTTTACTATTTTATCAATATCAATATCATTATCAAAACTTAAATCTAATTTATTAATTTTACTTTTTCCAAATTTTATTATATAAGTTTTATATAATGTTTCCAATATTATTTCATTATCATTTATACTGATATTTACAAAAGTATCATCAACAATTTTTTTAGCATTTTTATATAAATAATGTTCATTAAAAGTTTTAGCAACATCACAATAGCCATTACTTTTACAAATAACGCTAGACAAATCATTTTCTATTTTATTTAAATTTTTATCTAGAATATAAGATTTATAATTATTGTAATCATAACTACTATAAAAACCATCATTTAAATAATTTATATTTACATTCTTATCAATATCAATTTGTTTTAAAGATTTATCATAATATGTATAAGTTGAACCATCCCCAAGTAAATCATAAGATTCAGATACTTTAATATATTCTCCCTCTAAAGATATATATCCTCCATTAATTTCTTTATTTTTATAAAACAATATATAATTTTCTTCATCAAAACCTAAAATAGCATTAGTAAATAACACTTTATAAACATACATACATTTATCAACAACAATATTATTTTTATTATCTTTTAACTTATATCCCTTTTCACATGTATCTTTATTCATTATATACCTATCATCAATTTTAGTATTATCACCATATATTATACCATTTTCAAGGTACATAATATTATCTTCATAAATAAACGTATTATAATCCATATAAGTTTCATCTTTATAAGTTATATTTTCATATAAAATTTGCTTAGTATTAGCATCAAATAAATATCCTTTATTATCTTTAGTAAACCTAATATAAGTAATACCATTATCATTTCTATAAGATGAAGAATTATAAAAATCACTCCATAAGATCTTTTTTTCTTTTAAATCAACAATTAAACTCTTACTACCTTTTTTATAAGATTGGATAATTAATAAATCATTTCCAAATTCTGCCGTATATTCAAATTCACCAGTAAAATCTAACACATATACTTTATTCATATTATAGTCGTATATAGCATTATCTAATAAAATATATTTATTATCATCAGCTACTTTAATACTTGATCCAACAGCTAAAACATCTCCATTTTTATTAATTATTTTCTTGCCAATTTTACTTGTTATAATAATTAGTCTTTTATCAAATATCTCATAATAAGAATAATCTTCTGTATATTCATTTAGTACATTATTATCATAATCATATATAACTAATTTTTCACCATCATCTTTAACATAAAATTGATCTCCAATTTTTATATTAATATTGTCTATTGTAGTAATACTTTCTATACCAAGTTCTTCTTTTTCTTCTTTAGGTTTATTTTTAAAAAATATTACATAACAAATTACACACCCTAAAGCTACAAACAGTACTAAAACACTAATCAACAATCTCTTTTTATTTTTTTTCATTACTTATTCCCCATATAATATAGTCTTTCACTTAAATTATTTGCCACATAATCTATTTCATCATATTCTTCATCTTCTAACTCTGCATCATCTAAATATCTATCAATAAGTAATAATACTTCTGCCATTGTTTTACATTTAGTTACATCAATACTACATTTATTTAACACATTTATTTCGTAATCATTAATAAGAATATTTTCACCATATTTTTTTAATTCATCCATTTTAGACCCTCATTCTAATTTTATTCTATCATAGCTTTTAAAAAAAATAAACTAATGTTTATCCCCACAAAAAAAAGTAAACGAAATCGTTTACTTATGTATAATTTATATTATTTTACTTCAATATATTTTTTGTTTTTATCTTCATCTATCTTAGATACACTAATTCTTAAGATACCATCTTTAAATTCTGCAGTCATAGTATCTTCATCAATATCTTCTAGATGAAAACTTCTTTCAACTTTACCATAAATTTTTCTTTCTCTATGAAGATATTTTTTATTTTCTTCAGTATTTTGTTCCTTTTCTGCTTTTATAACAATATTTCCTTTATTGCATTCTACTTTAATGTCTTTTTTATCATAACCTGGAACATCCATTTCTATAAATACTTTATTATCTTTTTCATAAATATCACACTTCATATTTCTTTCTACAGTTAAATCACTTAACATATCATCAAAAAACATTCTACTTGGTAACATAAATTATCATCATCCTTTCATAATTATTCTTTTCAAATTCTTTATGTTTATACTTTGAAAATGTTTTTGTTGATTTACTCAATCAACACTATCAATATAGCACTTTATTTAGCACTTGTCAACACAAAGTGCTAACTTTCGCATTTATTTCACAATTCGTCATCAAATATTATTAAATCATCTCGGCGAGGCAAAGCATTTGGTAAATCCATATCTCTATATCCTAGCACAACATTGCCAACACCCACAAAATTATCAGACAAATTCCATTTTTGTTTTAATAATTCTCCCTCCTTAGTTGAAAATGTTTCAAAAGCTCTATCTATCCAGCAACTATCAACACCTAAACTAAATGATGCATTCAAAATATTCATAATTACAGCAGAAGCATCTTTAATGTATGTTGAAATATTTTTATCAGCGAAAACAATTAAAAGCACAGGAGCTCCATAAAAAGGATCAAGATTCTCCTTATTTACAAAAGAAGCATTTATTTTAGCTATTTTCGAAATAAGATCTGGATTTTGAACAACAACTATTCTAGAACTTTGTTTATTTTTGCCAGAAGGAGCATAAATTCCACATTCTAAAATCTCTTTCAAAACATCTAAAGGTATTTGTTTATCTTTAAACTTTCGAATACTTCTTCGAGAAAGTAAAGTCTTTACTACTTCATTCATATTATCATCTCCATTATTATGATAACACATAAATTAATTTTAAGTATTGCATTTTTCATAATTTTTTGATATTCTTAATACGTCATGGCGGAATTGGTGAAGTGGTTAACACGCCGGATTGTGGCTCCGGTATGCATGAGTTCGATCCTCATATTTCGCCCCATTTAAAAAATAAACTTACGAACAATTACTATTCGTAAGTTTTTATTTTATATAAAATATGATATAATTTTAAGAAAAAGAAAGGAATATATGGAAACAACAAATGTAGATAAAATAAAACGTGAAAAACTATTAAATGCCTTAGATAAAATTGAAAAAAATCTTAAAGATGAAGATCTAATTAATTCTTTAGCCTTAATAAAAAATGAAATAAATAAAAAAAAGTACGGTTTATTTTGGGAAGAACATAAAGAGCGTGTAGATCAAGAATTAGAAACTAAAATTCCAGTTTTAAAAGAAAATAAGAAAAAAAGGATTTTAGAAAGTAAAGAAAAAGATTTTAATTTTTTAATCGAGGGAGACAATCTTCACAGTCTTTATATTTTAAATAAAACTCACAAAGAAAATATAGATGTTATTTATATAGATCCCCCCTATAACACAGGAAAAAAGGATTTTATATATAATGATAAAATTGTTGAAAATGAAGATGGATATAAACATAGTAAATGGTTATCATTTTTAGAAAAAAGACTTAGACTAGCTCAAAAATTATTAAAACCAAGCGGAATAATTTTTATTTCTATCGATGATAATGAACTTGCAGAGCTAAAATTATTATGTGATAGTATTTTTGACGAAAGAAATTTTATTTCTATTCTATCGATAGAAAACAATCCAAAGGGGCGAAAAAACTCTAACTTTATTTCCACTAGCAATGAATACTGTCTAATTTATGCCAAAAACAAAGATAAATCTTATTTTTTAGAAAATATTCCTAAAAGTATAAAAGATTTAAGCAAAGACGAAGATGGAAACTATGTACATAACAGCGGTAAAAGAATTTTAGTAGGTAAAAATGAATTTAATGAAGAAGTAAAAGATTTCTCATCTGACAAGCATTATAGTGTATACTATAACAAAGAAACAAATGATATGGTATTAAGAAAAGAAGCAAAAATATCTGATGAAGATGAAGATTTAAAATACGCTGGATATGAAAGATATTACTCTTACAAAAATAATCATTTTGTATTAAATACCTACTCTTATCATAAATTTTATGAATTATTTCAAAAAAATGCATTAGCATTTAAAGATAAAAAAATATATGAAAAAAATTACAGCACTATGATTAGAATGAAAAGTATGGTAATAAATAAATCATATAAAGCAATCATAGATAATAAAGAAAAAGATTTTCAAATTGATGTTAAAACTACATCTGCTGGAACAGAGCTAAAAAAAATATTTAACACAGATGTAATTCCTTTTAATAATCCTAAAAATACAGGTTTAATAAAACTGTTACTTTCTTTAATAGAAAACAAAAATGCTTTAGTATTAGATTTTTTTGCAGGATCAGGTACAACTGCTCAAGCAGTTCTTGAATTAAACAAAGAAGATAAAGGAAACAGAAGATTTATATTATGTAATAATAACGAAAATAATATTTGTGAAGATATAACTTATGAAAGAATTAAAAGAGTTATCAAAGGATATGCAGATGTAAAAGGACTACCAGCCAATTTAAAATATTTAAAAACAAATTATATACCTAGAGAAAATAGTGAAAAAAATAATATTTACGCTAATACTTTAAAAGATATAACAAATTTAATAGAACTTGAAAATGGCAAAATAATAGACGATACTAAAATATGTTTATTTAAAACTGAAGATGAAATTGACAATTTCAGTCAAAATATAGATGCCTTAAAAGAATGTGAAAAAGTATATATTACATCTGATATTTTACTAACTAAAAAAGAAGAAGAGATTTTAGAGCAAAATAATATTTCAATATATATTATTCCAGAATACTACTTTAAAAATGAAATAACGGAGGTTTTGTAATGCAAAAAATAAATTTAAAAGACTTTCAAGTAGAAACAGTAAATAAACTACTTAATGCAACTCAAAATTCTAAAAAAGAAATATTGTTAGAGGCCCCAACAGGAAGTGGTAAGACAATTATTTTACTTTCATTTATAGAAGAATACCTAAGTCTTAATAACAAAACAATATTTATATGGCTTACTCCAGGAAAAGGAGAACTTGAAGAACAAAGTAGAAAAAAGATGATGACTTTTTTACCAGGATACAATACCAAAAATATTCAAGATGTATTACTTCAAGGATTTGAAGAAAACGATACAGCTTTCATAAACTGGGAAACGATAACTAAAAAAGATAGTAATGCTTTAAAAGAAACCGAAAGAAAGAATTTATATGAAAGAATTAAAGAAGCCCACAATAAAGGCATAAAGTTCATTGTTATAGTTGATGAAGAACATATAAATAAAACTATAAAAGCCGAAAGTATCATTGAATATGTTAATCCAAGTTATATAATCAGGGTAAGTGCTACTCCTAAATTAAATAAAGAAGCAGAAAAGATAGTAATTGATGAACTTGAAGTAATTAATGCCGGCTTAATAACTAGAGCTTTATTTATAAATGAAAATGTAGATGATAATAAGGTATATACAAATGAACATGAATATTTATTAGATTTAGCAATTCAAAAAAGAAAAGAAATTAAAAATGAATATTTAAAAATAGGAAGTGAAATTAATCCTTTAATAATTGTTCAAGTACCAAGCAAATCAGAAGACTTGATTAATCAAATTGAAACATATTTAGCTCAAAATGACTACACATTTGAACATAATAATTTAGCAATTTGGCTTGCAGATAAGAAAAAAAATATCGAAGGCATCGAAAAAAATAATGCCAATCAGGCAATTTTAATTATGAAACAAGCAATTTCCACTGGTTGGGACTGTCCAAGAGCTAAAATACTTGTAAAACTACGTGACAATATGAATGAAGACTTTGAAACGCAAACAATCGGAAGAATAAGAAGAATGCCAGAAGCTCATCATTATGACAATACTTTATTAGATAATTGTTATTTATATACATTCGATGAAAAATACGAAGAATCTGTTAAACAAGATTTAGGAAATAAAGCCTACGAAACCAAAATAGTTTTTTTAAAAAATGAATTTAAAAGCTTTTCTTTAACAAAAGTAACATTTGATAATAAATTTGATGGATTTGATGAAAGAGAAACATTTAATATTTTACATAATTATTATGTTGAAAAATATAAACTAACCAATAATTACAAAAATAATATAACAATTTTAGAATCAAACCACTATAGTTTTAAAACAACAATTGATAACAATATAGTGAAAGATAAAATTATTAAGCTTAATTCAAATGAGATTAGTAAAGCCCAAAGAATCAATGTTTCTTCCGAAGTGACTACTAACAAAAATGGTTTTGAACTGCGGAATACAATAAACGAAATATCTTCTAAAATTGGTATGCGCTACGATCGAACAAGATTAATGCTGGAAAGATTATTTTTTAAAGGAAAACTATTTAATAAAAAATTTGTAAACTTAAGTCTAATAGAATTTTATGCCTTTGTTATTAATAATGAAACACTAATCAAAGAAGACTTTAAAGAAGCTGTATCTCAAAAAGCAAGACAGTCAAAATTAAATTTAAATGAATTACAATTCATAAACTGGAAAATACCTGAAAAGGATTATATAAAATATGATCCTAAAATGAAAGATACAGAAATTTATGAAAAATCAGTTTACTTAAATTATCCAAGTAGCACAATAAAGTCAAACAGCGAAGTATTATTTGAAGAGTACTGTAACCAAAGCGATTTCGTAAAATGGTATTACAAAAATGGTGAGAAGTCTCCAAATTATTTTTCATTAGTATATGTTGATGCAATAAATCACAAATGGCATTTTTATCCAGATTATATACTATGTGACAAAGATGATAATGTTTGGATAATTGAAGCTAAAGGTGGAGAAAACAAAAATAATCAAAGCAAAAATATTGACTTAAAAGCTGAAAATAAGTTTGCAGCTTTAAAAGAATATGCTACAAAGAACAAAATTAAATGGGGATTCGTCCGAGATTATGAAAAAAATAACAAACTTTATTTTTCTAATACCGAATATGTCGAAGATCTAAAATCTGATTGCTGGATTGCTTTAAATAAAATATTTAAATAGCTCAAGGATTTACATCACCTTGAGCTTTGTTTTTCAATTTTTTCAACAATTTCTTTATAATTTAAACCTGATTTTAATTTTTTATATTCTTTTATATATATCAAACTATAATTTATTTTTAATATCCAGTATAAGACTATTAAAATCATTATAAACATGAAGGCCCTTAAATTTTAATAAAACATTTTCAATCCAATATAACTTATTTTGATACTTAATCATCAAAAAAGCATTCTATCACCAGCATCATAGCCATACATATTATTCATGACATCAAGACAATCTACATCTATAAAAGAAACTCAATTATTAGAAGAATTTTTATGTTTAGCCAAAAATTTGTTCATAAGCAATTCTATTAAAAACTTGTAATTGACTATCCATATACACTTTTAAATTTACTTCTTTAAGCAAAACGATAAAAAAAATCAGTATCTTAAATTTGATATTTAATATTTTTTCAAGTTATTAAGCAGTTAGAAGATATTAAATTAAGATAAATATTATCATCTAATAAATTACAATTATAAAAAGGCTGATCTTCTTTTTTATAAAAATCATAAAATATTTGATCTGCTTTAAAAAAGCACTGTAAAAATTCAATATATTTTCAAAATATTCTTTATCATACAAAGTAGTTATAACCTTATTATTTAAATATAATAAAAACTCTTTTTCCTCCAAAAGGATTATAAAAGATTTGTATAAAATTAGTAATTATCTACAAGATAATAATGGTGAGTTTTATGGAAAAACTATCAGAATATAATAACAAAAGAAATTTTAAGATTACCAAAGAACCAATAGGAAAAATTAAAAAAACTTCAAAATACAGATTCTGTATTCAACACCATCTTGCAACAAAAGACCATTATGACTTTAGGCTTGAATATAACGGAGTATTACTTTCCTTTGCAATACCAAAAGGACCATGTTATAACCCCAATATAAAAAGATTGGCAATTAAAGTTGAGGATCACCCAATAAGTTATATAAAATTCGAAGGTATTATTCCCAAGCAAGAATATGGTGGTGGAATAGTAATGTTATTCGATATTGGAACATACAAATTAATAGAAAAAACAAATAAAAAAATTAAATTTATTTTATACGGAAAAAGAATGAAAGGGACTTGGACACTTGTACATGTAAAAGAAAACAACTGGATTATCATAAAAGATAAAGATTATTATAGTAATTTTATAGATATAAATTTATATAAAAGAAGTATAAAAACAAATAGAACAATGGAAGAGATTAAAAATAATGAAAAAAACATAAAAGATAATAATATTATCCAAGGAATTGAAATATCAAATGCCCAAAAATTGATTTCTAAAAATCCTAAAATAACAAAATTAGATATTATAAATTATTTTGATAAAATCGCAGATAAAATGTTACCATTTTTAGAAAATAGAATTATTAGTGTAGTTAGAGCACCCGAAGGATTAAACAAAGATCATTTTTTTAAAAAGCACCTAGAAAACAAAAATAATTATTTGCAATCTATAAATTTAAACAAAGACAAATATTATTATATTTTAGATAAAACTGGCATAATAAGCGAAGTTCAAATGAATAGTTACGAGTTACATATTTGGGAAAATTTTGTTTCAGATAAAAATCATCCAAATTTAATGGTCTTTGATTTAGATCCAGATGAAAAATTACAAATAGCAAAAGTTAGAGAAGCCGCTAAAGAACTAAAAAAAATATTAGATAAACTCAATTTTAAATCATATCTAAAAACAAGCGGAGGTAAAGGTTATCATATTGTTGTACCAATCTTTTGGAAAATAACATGGAAAAAATTAGAGAAAATATCTAGAGAAATTGCTGAAATATTAGTTCAAAAAGACCCAACAAAATATACAATCAGCATGAGAAAAGAAAACAGAAAAGGAAAAATATTTATAGATTATTTTCGCAATCAAAAAGGAGCAACATTTGTAGCTCCCTACTCTATACGATTAAAACCAAATTTACCAGTTTCAATGCCAATTTCATGGAATGAATTAGATAAAGTATTACCAAATCAAATAACAATGAATGAAGCTTTAAAAAGGATCAAAAGAAAAGATCCATGGAAAGACTTTTTTATTAGTTAACCATTATTATTTAAATCAACACCTTCAGCAACAATTAAATCATTAAAAACAACCTTAAATCTTTCAATTTCTTTAATACGTACATCTTCATAAATATTTTTAGCATTACAAATGGCTTTATAAAAGTCACCAATACCAACAATTTTACGATTATCATATAAAGCATAAGTAAAAGCATTTGCAACTATTGTTAAACAAATATCAGGATAGCGACTTGCAATTTCATATACTCTTTTATATTCATCAGTCATTTCTACAATAAAAGCCATTATTTTTTCAGTAATAAAAGGTTGATAATTTAATTTTACTCCAATTTGTTTTTCAAGCTTAGGAATAGTTCCCATTAAAATTTTAACAACAGTTGGCTTATCAGCTTCTAGCACATCTATCTTTTGAAATCTTCGTAAAAAAGCTCTATCTCTTAAAATGTATTGCTCATATTCTTCAGTAGTTGTAGCACCTATCATTTTAATTTGTCCTCTATCAAGTCCAGCTTTAAGCATATTCGCAAAATCCATGCCCCCAGATTTATTTACAAGCAAATGAGTTTCATCTATAAATATTATTGTATTTAATCTATCAGAAAGTTCCCTAACTAATAAATCTATTCTATTTTCTATTTGTCCATCGCTTACAGTTTCACCAATCAAGCTAGTAATATTTACCTTAATTAAAGACCAATTTTTCAAGGCATCAGGCACCATATTTTTTTGAATTCTATATGCCAATCCTTCTACTATAGCAGTTTTACCTATTCCTGGTTTACCAACAAGTAATGCACTCTTTTCAGGAGTAAGTAAGGTAAGAATAATTTGTTTTATTTCCTTATCCCTTGCAATAGCAGGATCCGTAATATATTCTTTAGTGGTTAAATCTACACCATATCTTTCTAACATACTAATTTTTTCTTCCATATTATCACCATATCTATTATTATATCACATTCAGTTTTCAAAATTATTTAATACATAGTCAACTAAATCTTTTGCCGAATTTTTATTTATATTTTTTTCTTGATTTTCTATTATTTCTTTTTGTAATATTTCATCATTCAAAAGTCTTTTTACAGAATCAACGACCTCTTCAATATTATTTGCACGTAGACTCATTTTATTCTTGGCAAAAAATTCAGCATTATAATTTTCCACTCCAGGAATAGGCATCATATGAACTAATGGTTTTCTCATCATAGATATTTCCGTAGTTGTTAATCCACCCGGCTTGGCAACAATAACATTACTAAGATTCATATATTCATTTATATTATTTATAAAACCAAGAACCAATAAATTATCATTTTTTATTTTTTCTAAATTATTTTGAAGTTTAATATTATTACCACATACTACTACTAAAAAGCAGTCAACATTCTCCAAAATTTTTTTTGTTATTTTTTCAACAGCTCCAAATCCCATACTACCAGATGTCAATAAAACAATCTTTTTAGTTGTGGGTAAAGATACATTATTTTTAAAAGAAAAAAAACTAGAAGCAACAGGTATTCCAAAAGGAAAAAGTATATTTTCATCCATTCCTTTTGAAACAAATCTTGAAGTAAGCAATTTACTTGGTATAACAAAAAGGTCCGGCGTAGTTTCATTCCAAAATGGTGTACATTCATAGTCGGTTGCTACATTTATAAATTTAATATTTCTTTCTTTTTTTAATGCTGTCAAAGCTAAACATGGAAAAACATGAGTACCTATTGCTAAATCATATTTATTATCAACTAAAAATTGATCTAATTTTTTTATACATTTTTTATTAAAGTTATACACTGGACTTTTCAAACCAGTTTCATTAAATAATTCTCCAACTTTATAAATAAATTTAAAAGCATTACCATTTCCTTTTGTTGAACCCAAATATATTTTTTCACTTATTTCAGATGCTTTATCACCAAAAAATTCCATATAATCTTTTACATCACATAAAATATTATTTTTTTCAAATTCTTGCTTTATATATTTAGCACAACTATTATGTCCACCACCAGTATTACAAGTAAATACTACTATTTTCAAATCAATCACCCCAACTATTGTTATACATATTTTTCAAATAATCTTTATTAAAAGTATTATCTAATATTCTTTCATATTTATATTTAGCTTCTATTCCTAAATCTTTCTTTTTTGCACGGTCAACAGCCAAAAAAGTAAGCATACCATCTAATAGCAAAAAAACTATTAATGGAATTATTAAAGCCTTTTCAAAATCAAAATCTATCTTTTCAATCATTTTATAAAGCCTTGGATAAACAACTTTTATCCAAAAAACGCTCAATATTCCCCAAAAAATAGAATATCTAACACATATTCTTCCATTTAGATTTAAAGGTTTATTAGAATAATCCCAAGAAGTAAAACCAAGCAATAATTCCATACCTACACTCATTACATACTCTATAATTGAACCACCTAAAAAGCCAATTAAAAAAAGTTCCCAATTTGCTTCATCTTTGTACCTAAAAAGTAATGTTGTTAAAGCTAAAGCTGATAAGCCATAAGCAATATTAAAAGGTCCAATCACTAATGCAGAATGATTGATAAATACCCCATATTTAACAAAAGAAAAAATAACTTCTACAATCCATCCAAAAATAGACCCAATAAAGAAAATCCAAAATAAGTTATAAAACTCTTTTTCATATTTTTTTGACATATACTACTCACTATTAAATTATATCATTAATTACAAAATAATAAAACAAAAAAGTTCGTATAAAACGAACTTTATATACATATTGGTGCCCAAGGCCGGACTTGAACCGGCACGGGCTTTAACACCCGCAGGATTTTAAGTCCTGTGCGTCTACCTATTCCGCCACTTGGGCAGGCACTGTCTTAACTAAATAAGACTACTTAAGTATAATATAAAATAAAATTAATTTCAAGTATTTTTAATAAAAATTTTTTATAAAATATAGTTGACACCAGAGTTTCAATTTGTTATAATCAAAATGCATTGAAAAAAATGTATGGAGGAATACCCAAGTCCGGCTGAAGGGATCGGTCTTGAAAACCGACAGGTCGCGCAAGCGGCGCAGGGGTTCAAATCCCTTTTCCTCCGCCAATTTAATATTATCGCGGGATGGTAGCAGTCTGGTAGCTCGTCGGGCTCATAACCCGAAGGTCGTAGGTTCAAATCCTTCTCCCGC
>CAKOOS010000010.1 GCA_934098735.1 uncultured Bacilli bacterium
CCCGATTAGCTCAGTCGGTAGAGCGCACGGCTGTTAACCGTTAGGTCGTAGGTTCGAGTCCTACATCGGGCGCCATTAAAAAATTTAAATCTAGATCAATCTAGATTTTTTTATTATATTCATTTATTTTTTCAACAATCCATTTGTCAAGATTTTGTTTTAAAGGTAAAAAACCTCTCCTTGTTTCAGTTATATGAGTACCATCATTAAAAGATCGATAACAAATATCTTTTATAGAAATTTTCAAATGTTTTTTTTCATAATCAATTTCTAAAATTTCCACAAAAATAATATCACCAATACTAACAAATTTATTTATATCATCTACAAAATCATTAGATATTTCAGAAATATGACATAATCCAGAAAAATCTTCAATTTCTACAAAAAAACCATAATCAACAATTCCTGTTACTTTTGCTTCAACAATATCTCCAACTTTTAATACCATAGAGAGCACCTCTACAACTAGTATAACAAATTATTATTTACTTAACAAATAATTCAATATATAATATTACTTAGGTGATAAAATGAATTCAAATAATATAGAAAACAAAATCAAAAACATGATTGAAGAATTAAGACCATACTTAAATATGGATGGCGGAGATCTAGAATTTGTAAAATATGAAGATAATTATTTATACATAAAATTAACTGGTGCTTGTCAAGATTGTATGTTCCAAGATAATACAATTAATGATAATATTTTAGTTTATTTTAAAGAGCAACTACCAGAATTAGAAGGCATTATAAATGTCAATTTATAAGCCAAGAAATCTCCTCCAACTTAGTATATTTAGAAATTTCTAAATATACTTTTTTTAAAAATTTTTCAAAACTATCACTCTTTTTTATTATTTTTAATAGTTCATCCTCATTCTTATTTAAATTCATAATATCTTCATATAAATCAAAATAATAAGAAGGATAAAGTAACCTAGCCATAAACATATTTAATTCATAAGGACTTAAATAACTTATCTTTAAATAGTATTTAAGATCCTCCACTACTTCATCTTCAGAAACATTAAAAAACATTGATTTAAAATATTCAGCAGCATCTCTAACTTCTAAATCAAAAACAAAAGATAGCGGATTTAAAAAATTTATTTTATAATTAGGATAAAAAATACGACGATGGGAAAGAACTAATTTTCCAAGTTTAGATGGAAACTTTTTATTAATAATATTCACATACAAAATAGCATTTTCAGCAAGCCCTATATAATAACTAAAAGATTTTTTTATTATTTCTTTATCTAAAGCTAGTTGTCTTATTTGATATTCAAAATAATCAACTTTTTGACTCCATAAATTGCTCCAATTATTTCTATAAAGTAAAGAATTTTTATTATTTAATTTGAATGTATTAGAAAATTTAACTAAATCAAATATATCATATTTTTCATAAACATTGCTAGACATAAACAAAACATATTTATATTTATCAACTTCAGTAAAATAGCTTCCATTTATATTAAGCAATATTGTATGAGGCATATATCCCTTTGTAATCATATATTCACACACTGATAATAAATCATTTAATTCATTTTCATTTCGGCTAAAATAAACAAAAAAATAGTTTTGACCATTTATTTGAAAATAATATTTGCCATTTTTTTCTTCCAATTCATCTATCTTTAAATTATAGTAATAACTAATTGTTTCTTTCATACTACATTATATAAAAAAAACAGGTATATCATACCTATTTATTATTAAACTTAGCAACTAAAGCATCAAACATATTTTCACAAGCCTTTAAAAATGCTTCTTTATCTGCAGTAAAATCGACTGGAACACTTTGGACATTTTCAGGGATTGGTTCTACAACAGGAGACGGTGTTACATTTGAAACATAACTTGTATCTACCTGAGAAACAGTTTGATTTTGAACAGGTGCAGCAGGCATTACAGGAGTAACTTGTTCAGGATGTAAACTTACATGATTATCAAAATTATTCATTCCAACATTACTTGTTTCTACTTTAGGTTCCATTACTTCAGGAGCACCACTATTGGAAGAAACACTACTTACTGTTTCAATAGCGCTAGGTCTATAATTATTTTTTAATGCATCAAATGAAGCAACAGGCAAAGTTAATTGCTTAAAGAAAGCATCATCAGCTCCAATCATTTCGCTTACATTAATATAATCAACTTGATTCCCAGAAATAATTAATCTTAAAATTTCTTTAACACTATTCCACTCACTATCAGGTATAAGTGTAAATCTATTATTTACTAATTTTGTTACTAAAATTATAGGTAAACCCATTGTTCCATTAATTTCATTATCTAAAACTACATAATCACCAGTAGTGCTTCTAAATGCTGTAACTAATGGTTTTTCAATACTTGAGCCAGACATCATATTAATTTTTATCTTTTCCAAAATTATCAATCCCTTCTTTATTCTTTATAATTATATCAAATACATAATTATTTTTCAATTATATTTTTTAAAATAAAATATTTGCAATCATAGGCACAACAATCTTTAATATATTCATCTATCTTTTCATAATCATTTATTTCATTCCAATTTTTATTATTTTTATCATTAAAACCTTTTAACCTAATCTTACCATATGCATAATCTCCTAAAATATAATCATATTCATCAAAATAATCTGTTATTTTTCCTTCTAAATCAGAAACATTTATAGCTTCTCTATAATTTTTAATAACCTCATATTTTTTATTGTCAATTATAATTTCCATAACCCTCCTAAATAATTATAAACATAATAATACCTAAAAGCATAACAACAGTACAAATAATACTAATAACTAAAAGTATATCAACATATCCATTTCCACTAGTAACTTTATTAAGTTCTCTTTCTTTTGATTCAATAGCTTTTTCCAGTAAATATTCTTTATTTATAGCATTTTCTCTAATTTTAAAATAATCATAAACCTTCGAATTCAAATTATCAATTTCACTACTACTCATATTTTTTATATCATCCATACTATAATTTAAAAGTTCATAAGCCTTTACATTCAAATAATGTTTTTCTTTAGATACAACTTTTTTTACATTATCTTGCATTTGTTTTTTAAAATAATTATCTATTTCTAAAACATCACCTGCCATTAAAAAATTGTATGATACTCGTAAAGGATTTAAAGAATATGGAGTATAAAGCAAATCATAAAATTCTTCAACTTCTTTTTTAGTTAAATAGAAATTTAATTTTTTCTTTATAAACATATCAACTAATTCTTTTTGAATAATTATAAAATAAGGATTTTTTTCTTTCACACTTTTTTTATCATTTTCCATTTCTATATCATAAAATATTTGAACATTTGAAAAAAAAGTTTCTATATCAATTTTACTATATCCAAATTTTGCTATATTGTCTTTAAGTAAAGATTCATCATCCATAACAGATGGATTTAGTATATCAAGTTCACTATAAATGGATATGAGCATTCTTACAACCATTACCAAAAAGGAATTATAAGTAATTCCTTGAACATTGTCACAACTAGCTGTATAATCATTTAACGCTTTAGTAAATGCTTTATTAATGAATACTTTATCCATTATACTCACCTATTTTAAATTATATCATAAAAATTATTGCAATGGAATAGATAAACTTTCGCTTTGACGTTCTATTACACCCCCATAAATTTGTGGAACTCGTCCATTTACAACTGTAGATGAAATCAAAACATCATAATCAATACTACCAGCATCCTTATAAAATGGAGTGATAATATCAGTATTAATTTTAATTGTAACATATAATTCAACTAAAGCATTATTTAATCCATAATCCGTAATTTTACTTTTAATATTTGTTAGTATAGATCCAACAAAATTTACAGGAACATAAATCTTAGGTCCCAGACTCATAAAAACATAATTTGAGGAAGCAATGCCAAGTGGTAACTTCAAGGCTATGCCAGATGGAGTTGAAATAACATTTTTTTTATTTACACTATAGTTTCCATTTTCCAAATCTACAATTAAGGTATTAAGTTGGTTTGTAACAGTTTCAAGAACATAATATGCTTTATTTAAATCAAAATTAGCATACAAAATTTCATTTTCGTTATTTAATTTAATTATTAAAATATTCTTTAAAGATTCACTATTTAGTAATCCATAACCTATTTCTGTACTTAAAAAATTCTCCATAAATTCATCTAATTCTATTTTAGCTATTTCTCTTATCTTTTTATTAGATTTTCGAGCATAATAATTACAAAATGTAAACGTAAAAAAAAATATCAAAGCCAAACAACAAATCACTGCTTTTGATATTCTATATTTTTTTTTAGTTTTAAACCTTTTCATAATAAATAATATGCAACTACAACTTTAGAAATGATTTTAAAAAAACAACTAATCCAACAATAAAAACTACAGCTATCAAGAAAATCAATATTTTTATACCTAAATTTGTTTTACTATCTTCCACAAAATCTTTATTATCTTCATCTTCAAAATCTTTTTTGTTAAATAAATTACTTGTATAAAAAGAATTATCTATTTTACTATCACCAAGTTCTTCAATATCATTTTTTTCCTTAATCTCTGAAATACTTGTAATTTTCTTTTCCATACTTTCATAAACTTGAGTATTTTCACTACCTTTTAAATCCGTTAAAATATCTAAAGGATCAGAATCATTCTTTTTATCTTCTTCTTTCTTCTTAGCTTCATTTATAGTTATAGTATTAATCAATTCCATCAAATCTTCTTGAGCATTTTTAGAACTTTCATCATTACTTTTATCTGAATTAATATTTAAATTATTTAAAATATCAAATTGAGTATTACGTAATTTTTTTGCTCTATTTTCTTCATAAGTATCTTGTTTTTCATCTTTAGCTTTTTCTAATACAATATTCAAATCATATTCTTTTGTAGCCTCTTCACTTATTTTTGATTCTCTTTCAACAGGCTCAACTCGAATGCTTCTTCTTTTGGGAGCATTATTATATCTTTTATCTAATATTTTCTTTATTTGTTCAATATCAATTTCTCTATCTTGATTACCAATTACCGTAGCATTACTACGTACACTAAAATTATCAAGGTCACCTTCATTTATTTTTTTATATAAATCTCCATTTTTAGAAACCCTTGACATGTTATTTGTATCATTATATTTATTAATTCTTGTATCCATAACGCTACCTCTATCAAAATCATAACATAAAATCAAATTTTTTTAAATATATTAATTGATTTTCCTCAAACTTTTTATTATAATCTTTTAAGGAGGATTTAATGAAAAAACTAAACGTTAATGAAAATTGTATTGGATGTGGAATGTGTGTTGCAATTGATCCAGAACACTTTACTATTGTCGATGGTCTATCAGAAGCAAAAAGTGACGAAAATTTAGAAAGTGCTGACTTAGAAAATGCAATAAATTCATGTCCTACTGCAGCAATAGAAATAAATGAATAAAAAATAAAAAATGTTAAGATATAAAAACTTAACATTTTTTTAATGAATATAATTTTTTTATTTCTTTTATACTTAATTTACGATATTCACCAGATTTCAATCCATCTAAATTTAAAAAAGCATAAGCTATTCTACTTAATTTTATAACATCTATTTTCATACTAGCAAATATTTTTTTAACAATATGATTGCGTCCTTCCACAATAGTTAGTTCAACAACACAAGTGTTTTTCTCAAGATCTTTTTTTCTAATTTTAAATCTTTTAATATTTACTTTTCTATTATCAATTAAAACCCCATGCTTTAATTGATTTATATCATCTTTATCAAGTATTTTATTTAATTTAGCAACATACGTTTTTTCTATTTCAAAGCTAGGATGCATAAGTAAATTAGCAAGTTCACCATCATTAGTTAATAATATAAGTCCAGTTGTATCATAATCTAATCTCCCAACCGGATAAATTCGAGCATCAGTATTTATTAAATCCACAACAGTTATTCGTCCTTCTTTATCAGATACAGTACTCATGACTTGTCTTGGTTTATTAAGTAAATAATATTCTTGTTTTACATCTTTATTTATTATAACACCATCAATACTTATAATATCATTTGGAGCAACTTTCGTACCAAGAACATTAATTACTTCCCCATTTACTAATACCTTACCTTTTTTTATCAAATCTTCAGCTTTTCTTCTTGAAGTATATCCATAACCTGCAATAACCTTTTGTAATCTTTCCATACTTCCTCCTGAGCCAAATTATATCATAATTATCTAAAAAAATATAGCAGTAAGAATAAAAGCAACAGTTATTCCAACTAAATCAGCAAAAAGACCTACACCCAATGAGTATCTAATTTTTTTTACACCAATAGATCCAAAGTATAAAGCTAACACATAAATTGTAGTATCAGTACAGCCTTGTAAAACACTAGCTAAACGTCCAGCATAAGAATCTGGGCCATAATTTATAAAAATATCATTCATTATAGCAAGAGAGGCAGTACCAGATATTGGTCTTAAAAGAGCCATAGGTAAAATATCCAAAGGTATATTGATTTTGCTTAATAATGGCTTACAAAAAACTAATACTTCATAAACAAAATTGCTATCTAAAAATATATTTATTGCAAAAACCATAGCCAAAACAGCAGGAAATATATTAAATGAAATCTGTAATCCCTCTTTAGCTCCTTCTAAAAAAGCTTCATAAATGCTTACATGTTTATAAAAACCATAAAAAATAACAAAAGCAACAAATAAAGGAATCACAATTTTTGACAGTAAGTTCATTTTTCTCCTCGCTTTCTAATCATATAATCCATAATTAGTCCACTTATACTTGAACAAATTGTAGCAATAGCACCAGGTATTATTATTTCCGAAGGATTAGCTGAATTATGTGCAATCCTCAAAGCTAAAACAGTAGTTGGAACTATTGTAACGCCTGCAGTATTTAAAACTAAAAAAGTTATCATGGCCACACTTGCAGTATCTTTTTTATCATTAATTTTTTGAAGTTCATCCATAGCTTTTAAGCCAAACGGAGTTGCAGCACTTCCTAGTCCCATCATATTAGCAGCAATATTTGAAGCAATAAAACCTAAAGCAGGATTGTCTTTTGGAACACTTGGAAATAATCTAGATAAAATGGGTTCTAAAAGTTTAGCAAATTTAGCTAAAAGCCCAGCCTCTTCTGCAATTTTCATAATACCAGACCACAAAACAATAACTGGTAAAATAGAAATCATAAGTTCTAAAGCTTTTTGACCATTAGTTAAAATACTTTCATTTATAACAGAAATATTTCCAGTAAAAAAAGAATATGCAATACCAATAATTATTAAGAAGAACCAAATATAACTTACCACGAGAACCACCTAATAATCTTATGAAAAAAAGATTCCTTTTTCTTTTTAACATTTTCTACTTCAACATAAATATTTTCTTTCCTAACTATTTTATTATTATATCTAATTAAAACTTTACCAACGATATCTCCATTTTTATACTTAACATCATTATATAATTCATATTCTATTTTAATATTATCTTTTTGTTTATTTTTAACAGGCAAATAAATATCCTCTTTTAAATACAAATTATCGTTCTTAAATCGCTTTTCATTTTTAATTTTTATTTTCTTTTTATCTAGCACTTTAATTGCTTCATAATCTTTAAATATTTCTTTATATAAGTTTTTATGATCTAAAAAATCATTTCCATCATTAAGAGTTACTATTACAACATTAATATTATTTCGACTTGCTGTGGTTACTAAAGTCCTTCTAGCTTTTTCAGTAAAACCAGTTTTTCCTCCGGTTATATAATCTTCACTATGTAAAAGCTTATTTTTATTTGTCCAACTATAAGTCTTTTTATTAGTAGTTACCTTGTATTTTTTAGTACCAAATATTTTTTTAAATTCTTCATTTTTCATCGCATATCTCGTTAATAGTGCCATATCTTTAGCTGTTGATAAATTGCCTTCCCCACTTTTTTCTTCAAGTCCATGAGCATTATAAAAATAGCTATTTTTCATTCCTATTTTTTGAGCCAGTTCATTCATAAGAAGAGAAAATTTATCCATAGATCCAGCAACATTTTTAGCCAATACAATCGCAGCATCATTACCACTTCTAAGCATTAATCCATATAATAAATCCTTAATTTTAATTTTTTCACCAACTTCCAAATAAATAGCACTACCATAAGCTTTCAAAACATCTTCATCAACCGTAACTTCTTTATCTAGATCTGTACATTCTATAGTAACAATTGCAGTCATTATTTTAGTTATACTAGCAATTAAACGTTCATTATTAATATTTTTTTCATAATAAATGATATCATTATCCAAATCCATAGCTATTGCACTTGAGGCACTAATCGCCATAACATTAAAAGGTATAATAAATAATATTACAAACAGCAATTTTTTCATAAGAAGCTCCTTCATAAAATAATATGAAATATCATAAAAAAATATCATAAAAAGCCTTTAATCTAATTTACTTTTAAATTCATTCATGTTAAAATATTAGACCAAGGAGGCTTTATGACAAAGATTTATAATTATGAAGTTTTAAAAGATGCTTATACCAAAATTCAAATAGCTAAATCTTGTAAATTAGATCCTCTACTAATAAAAGAATATCAAAAAGCAACTCTTAGTATTAATAATTATGATTGGGAAAATATTAAAGATAAATTTATTGAAAATCTTAATTTCGTATTTACAATAGACGAACAACTTATATTTACAATTTTATCATTTAAATTAAAAGAAGAGTTTCTAGATAAAGATCCAAATTTTTGTGAAGAATTATGCTCAATTTTAGCACTTTCTAATATAAATACTCAAAAAATTATACCTTATGCCAAAATAATATTAGATAATAAAGTTTACACTACAATAGCAGAAATAATAATAAAAAATCCTGAGTACTATTACTCAGAAATACTTGAAAAAATTATTAAAATACTCGACAATGAGGATATATATACAACTAATGAAGTAAATAGCATATTAAAAAAACTTTACAGATTACAAGAAAAACGATACGCGATTTTAATTGAAGAATCAGATTCTTTAAAAGAAATTTATAGTAAAATACACTTTATTATGTTAAAAGAAAACAAAAAAGCAATTGTATACACCCAAAAAAACTTTGAAATATTAAAAATATTATTAGAAATTGATGAAAGTTTTAATGAAGATTTTAAACAAAGCATAAAAGAATTATTTATTGAAATTGATGATAAAAATGATGATGAACAATTAATTATTAGAGAAATTCTTAATGCATTAAATCATATAAGAATGATTGATAGATCTTTAACACGGAGAAAATAAATGTATTTAAAACTATTAAAATTAAAAAATTATATTAATAACCACAATGATAACAAAGACTTATTATCAATTATTTTTAATAGTATTATAGATAAATATCCTGATAATATTTGGAAAGAAATTGAAACGGATTTTTTTTCAAATATTTTATTTGAGAGTATTAATGATATAATGATTTACACAATTATCAGCTATCAAAATGGAAAAAAATACTTTAAACAAAATAAAATAACAATGCAAAGTATTGTAATAGCCTTATCAAAGTACAAGGTAAGTCCATTTAAATATTATAAATATACAAATTTATTTTTAACATCTGCAATAAACAATTTAGTAAAACTAGGATTAAATAACAAATTGATTAATCCTCAAAAATTATATTCATTAATTATAAACGAATATGACATTGATGAAATAAAACAAGATGAATATAAGAATTTAATAAATGAAATTATAGATTATATTGATGCATATCATTTTACAATATTTAATCAAGATTACAGTTTTGATAATATTTGTGATTGTCTAAAATACTGCTCTGAAACATTAAACTATGACATTGATGAAAAAATTTTTAAATTTATAAAAAAAATATCAAAAATTACTAATGAACTAACACAAAATGAAATATTAGAAAAAATAAAATTTATAGAAAATAATAACTCTAAAAACATAAAAGAAAAAATTGATGACATTATAACTATCATCAATTATTATAAGTATGAACTAACAAATCAAAACAATTACTTAGTATCATAATTAAATATTCCGTGTATTTTTTCAAGATCATCAGTAGATAAATCCACTACCTTATAATTACCTTTGTCATCTTTTGAAACATTAAATTCAATTGTATATTCAACAGTTTCTTTAACATTTTTCATTTTGTCTAACTTATAATCCATAAATAATGAATTACTAAAAACACCATTTTCTTTAAATTCATCGCCATTATTAGCTAAATAGTCATTAGCATCTTTTTGAACTTTGTATAAGTCATAAACAGTAATTTTTACATCAACAGTAGCATTATCACCATCATAATTTTCTGCTTCTACTTTATAATTTAAATCTTGGTATTGACGTTTTAGAATATCTCTATATTTTTCTTTTTGAGAATCTGTTAAATCTTCTTTATCAATTACATCATCCATATCTGCAATTACATTAGAACTTAAATTTTTGTATTGATTAAGATAGTCTTCAACTGCTCCTTTAGCAGTTTTTTTCATACAACCACAGCCAACCAACATTAAACTAAAAGTAGCTATAACCATAATACTAAATATTTTTTTCATTACAATCTCCTTCTCTATCAATAATATTTCCTAAAAAAAGAAAATTATACTACATTATAACTAAGTTTTATCAAATTCAAAATATTTATTTCTTTTTCACCAATTGTATGATTTAACTTCTCTTTCATTATTTCAATCATGCTCTCTTTATTTTGAGGAAATGTATTAAACCATTCAACAAATAAATATTCTAGTTTATAATACTCTTTTTTATTATTTAGACTTTCTATTTCTGTTTTAATTATGTGTTTAATTCTATCTTCTGCACGTAATGATTCATTATATGCAATCTTTTTAATTTCCCTATATATAAGTTTTTGGGTTGGAACCGTATACATTATTTCTATAATATTTAACTCATCATCTAAATTTAAAAAACTTCGATCAATATTTAATCCATTTTCATCAAATTTTAAAGCAATCACAGAATTTTTATCACCAAATAAGGCTATATATTCATAGTTATTAGACTTAGTTTTGGTTTTTATAAGATCTAAAAAATTTTTTTCAACCATAATTTGATTATTTAAAATATCTTCAAAAACTTCCGTACTTACCTGAAAAAGGGGTAATTTTTTATAATATTCAATAGTATCGTCTTTTTCCCAATCGTAGAAAAAAGTATTATTTTCTTGAAAATTTAAATATAAATCATAATAATAATTCATTTTATCCTCCCTATTCCCTTTTTAATAATAAATATTCCCAGCAAAATTATAAATAAAATACCATTTCTAATAATAAAATAAACAAATTTCCAAAATGTATACCCCATAGCAAATAAATTTAAATAAATAATTAAAAAAAACAAACCAATACTTACTAAAATAGAGCCTATAACCATTTTAAAATAATTCATAATACAATATATGCTTGATAGAAATAAATTAGGATGTTAAAATTATAAAGGTGATAATATGAAAAAAATAATAACAATATTTTTATTAATACTTTTAACTGCAGGATGTTCTAATAAAGAATACAAAAATCCAATAGTAAAAATGGAAATTGAAAACTATGGAACATTGGAAATAGAATTATATCCTAAGTATGCTCCGAATACTGTAGCTAATTTTGTAAATTTAATTGATGAAGGTTTTTATGACGGATTAACATTTCACAGATTAGTTCCTGGTTTTGTTCTTCAAGGCGGAGACCCTAATGGTGATGGAACGGGTGGTCCAAATTATACAATAAAGGGAGAATTTAAAGAAAACAATTATTCTAAAAATACTTTAAGTCATGATACCGGAGTTATATCAATGGCAAGAAGTATGAATTACGATAGTGCCGGATCACAATTCTTTATAGTTTTAGATGATAATGAAAATATTAAAGCATCATTAGATGGAAAATATGCCGGATTTGGAAAAGTTACAAACGGACTTGAAATTTTATCTGAAATAGAAAAAAATGAACAAATCGAAAATGAAGAAACTGGAAAATTGAAAAAAAATATAACTATCAAAAAAGTAAGCGTAGAAACCTATGGCAAAAAATATAAAGTAAAAAAGAATAAAACAAATTAATAAAAATAAATTATAATAAGGAGAATAACATGAATAACATAATAACTTATATAATACTTGGAATAATTCAAGGGCTTACAGAGCCTCTTCCAATTTCAAGTAGTGGTCATATTTATTTATTTAAAAATTTATTTAATACCACAATATTTAATAGTTTAAATTTTGAAATAATTTCAAATTTTGGATCATTTATAGCAATATTCATTATATTTTGGAAGGATATAAAAGAACTTATAATTGCATTTTTTGGTTACATATTCAAAAAAGAAAATAGAAAAAAATATGACCAAAAATTTAAATACTGTATTAATGTAATTATAAGCACTATACCAGTAGGAATAATTGGATTTATATTTAAAGATAAACTAGAAAATCTTTATTCTATAAATGGTCTTGCCTTTGCTTTTTTAATAACTGCATTATCTTTATTTATTGTTAGAAACATAAAAGGAGATAAAAAAGATGATGATATAACAATAAAAGATGCTATTATTATTGGTTTATTTCAAATGATAACAATAGTACCTGGTATAAGTAGAAGTGGAACAGTCTTAGTAGCATGCTTATTATGTAAATTAAACAGAGAAACAGCTTTAAAATATACGTTTATTTTATATTTTCCAGTTAGCTTAGCCACAATGCTACTTGGTATCAAAGACCTAGCAAATACTGCTGAATTAAGTAGTTTATTTATTCCTTATATGCTTGGAATGTTATCAGCAGGTATTGTTACCTATTTTTCATACAAATGGCTTAGTAATTGGGTTAAAAAAGGAAAATTATGGAAGTTCTCCATATATTGCCTATTGCTTGCTATATTTATATTTATTTATTTCCATTAAAAAGGAGCCACTAATGGCTCCTTTTAAAAAAGTGTGAGTTTTGAGTTTATATGTTAATTGTGTATAGTTTATATTTTCATAAACTTTTTTTATTCTATGAGCATCCCTCCGTTTCTTACATTCTAATAATACTAAATAATTATGAAAATATTATGTTGAATTTATGAAAATTATATTTTAATTTTAAAATAAAAATTAGAACCTTTTTTTAATTGACTTTTTACTCCATATTCATAATTATGTAATTCTAATATTTCTTTAACAATTGATAATCCCAGCCCGGTAGATACAACATTTCTTTGATGATTCTTATCATTTTTATAATATTTATTCCAAATATAAGGAATATCTTCTTTTTTAATTCCTTTTCCAGTATCAATAATTTCAACTAAATAACATCTTTTTTGTTTACTAATTTTTACTGTAACTGATTTATCATCACCAGTATAATTAATAGCATTATTAATCAAATTATATATAACCTGATTCATTTTCTTTCTATCTGCTTTAATTATAACGGAATCCGGCATTTCTAAATTGATTTTATATTGTTCAGTTTCTTTAATAATTTGATATTTATTTACAATATTTCGAACATCTACAGCCAAATCATAACTTTCAATATTTAATGAGTCTGCATTAGATTGCATTTTAGATAAATCTAAAATATCATTTACTAAAACTGTTAGTCTATCCGTTTCATCAATAATAATATCTAAATGTTCGTCCATTTTTTTATGATCTTTGTAAGATATATCTCTGATCATTTCTGCATAAGCTTTAATCATTGTAAGCGGAGTCTTTAAATCATGAGAAACATTAGCCATTAAATCTCGACGTAATTCATCAGTCTTAGCTAGTTCTTGCTGAACCTGAGCTAAGGTTTCAGATAATTCATCTATTTCCTTAATACCAGACTCTCCAAACTTAACATTAGAATTATCATCTCCTAATTTTTTAGCTTTTTTTGTTATTTCTGTAATAGGTTTAGTTATTTTATTAGATAAAAAGATAGATATAGCAACTGCTACCAACAATCCAACAATACAAACGTATTTAATTTGTTTTTTTATTATTAAAGTAAAATCAGAAATATCTTCCAAATTAGAATAAATAAATGTATATTTGCCATCAATTTTAGCACCATACAATAAAGCAGAAATATGTTTATCTTCATTAACAAATCTATAAGCTTTAAAATCTTTATTAGAATCAATAAATTCCAACATTAATTGCTTTACTTTATCAGAACCAATAGCACACCCATTCATATTAGTATTGTATTTAGCTAAAATAACATTTTCATCAGTTAAAGTAATACAAACTTCATTACTATAAGCAATCTCCTGTAAAGTATTAGTTAAATTACTTTCATTCGTTTTTTTTAATGACTCAACAATACTATCCATATTTGATATTTGTTCCTTTTCATAATATATATCAAAAATAGATATTTGACATATCCAAAGTAATACTATTATTACAACATTAAAAGTAAGCAAAAAAAACAAAGTTTTTGCTTGAATACTAGTTTTCTTTTTCGTTTTCATCTTGAAATTTGTAACCCATTCCTCGAACTGTAATTATCATATCTTTATATTTTCCTAAATGTTTTCTTAAAGTTTTAACATGAGTATCTATAGTTCGATCATCTCCATAAAAATCATAGCCCCAGATATTACTAAGTAAATTTTCTCTAGATAAAGCTATATTTTTATTATCTATAAAATATTTTAATAAATCATATTCTTTCGGTGTTAAATATATTTTTTCATTATCAACATAAACATCATGAGCAACATCATCTAATTTAATACCTTTAATAACATAAATATTACTATCATTTTCGTTTCTTTTAGTAATAGCTTTAATTCTAGCCACTAGCTCTTTTGGACTAAAAGGTTTAGTAACATAATCATCAATACCTAAGTCAAAACCAATTAACTTATCATATTCTTCTCCTCTAGCAGATAACATTATAAAAGGTATATCTTTTATTTTTTTTATTTCTCTACAAGCAGTATAACCATCCATCTTAGGCATCATAATATCCATAATTATAATATCAAAATTGTTATTCTTAACCTTTTCAATCGCTTCAATACCATTTTCAGCTTCCATTACTTCCATGTTTTCTAATAACAAATATTCTTTAATAACATCCCTTATAAGTTTTTCGTCATCGACAACTAAAACACGCATAAAATCACCTATCTAAAATTATAAATTAATATTGTGAAGTTTCCATGAAAAACTATTTTAATTGAAGTTTATCTTCATAATGTGGTATTTTATAAGATTTTTTACTATTTTCTTTAATCTTATTTTGTATTCTAACTTCATCTGCTTCTAAAATAATTTTATCAACACAAAAAATTTCTTTATGAGTAAGCACTTCTTCAATTCTTGAACAAATTTCATAACCATCAAAGCGTGGATAAATATCACTTACAAAAGTATAATTATTAATAGGACTATAAATCATTCCATTAGCAATAATACAATCTGTAGTACCATAAAGACTCATTTGTACTAATTCTTTGTCTCTAAAAAATTCTGTATTACTAATATAATATCTTAGTTCTCTAGCTTCTTTTAAAGAAATGTTTCCATACGGAAATAACTTTTCTTCATCGCAAAATGTATTATATTCCATAACACCACCACATTGATTATATCATATTCAATTAAAAAAAGTGAATTACTATTAATTCACTTTGTCATATTATTTTTCTTCTTCTAGTTTAGCAACAATTGTTTTAAGAGCATCTGCTGTTGCTTGTTTCAATTCAGCAACACTTTTTTCAAGTACAGGTGTACCCTTTTCAACTGCTAATTTATAAAGTTCTTCAGCTTTTTTTTGAATCTTAACAGCCTTTTGTTTAGCAATTTTTAAAGCTTTTTCCTTGTCTAAATCTTTTAATTCTTTTTGTAATTCATTTACCTTCTTAACAATAGTATCTTTAACATCTTCTGCTTTAATACTTTTTACTTGTTCTAAAACTTCATCAAATTTTTTCTTTAAAACAGCTCTTGTTTCCTTACCAGTTTTAGGAGCAAATAATATTCCTAAACCTGCTCCAACAGCAGCACCTGCAATAAATTTTCCAATTCCACTTTTTTTCATTTTATTCTTCATTCTCCTTTTTTTCTCTTTTTTTAAAAAATAATTTACTAAATAAATTTCCAGTTACTTCTACTACTTTATCAGTAAACATTGCAATTTTATCAGTAGTAAAGTCGATAATACTAAATACTGAATTTAATGATTCTACTTTTTCATTGACATTATCTACAACTTTTTCCACTTTATTCATAGTTATTATAGTCTTAATTCCTAATATTATACCTATAATTAATAAAGTAATTAAAAGTAAATAAATAACTATTGGCAAAAAGTTTAACCAAAATTCCATTATTCATCACCATCCTCTCTGTTATCATACATTGAATCTATTAAATCAAATAAATCATTTTCTAATGTATCGTCATCTTCTACTTTTTCTTGGATTGATTTTTTTTCATGTACTTCTGGTGTTAAATCTATTAATTCTTCATCTACCTTTTCATAATCATTATTATTTGGTAAATTATCATCGCTCTCATTAATATCAATTGTTAAATCTGATGTATCTTCTAATAACTCATCAATAGTTTTAACTTTTTGTTTCTTTTCTTCTTCATTTTCTTTAAGCTTTACAGTTACACTTTCTTCATAATAGGTAGTCTTAGGTTGCTTTTCTGTTTCTTCCCCAAAAGCTTTTTTTCTAACACTATTAAAATCTAAATTAGTATCTTTTTCTTCAGTTTTATTTTTTATATCTTCTGGCTTATAGTCTTCATTTAAAATACCATATACTGGTGATATAATCGGTGATGGCTTAAATTTTCTTCTTTCAACCACTTCAGTCTTCTCAACTTTTTCATATCTACCATAATCAGTTCTCTTTTCTATTCTTTTCTTTTTTTCATATTCAAGTACATTTGTAGGAGTTTTTTGCTTTTGAACTCTACTCATACTTGAAAACTCTTCTTCATCAAAATCAGGAAAAGAAAAAGATTTTTCAACCTTAGGTTTTTCTACAGTATTAAAACTTCGTTCTTCTCTATAAACTGTTTCATTTTTTGGTTGTTCTTTAAATTTTTCTACTTGGGGTTCTACTTTCCTTTGAGGTTCTATCTTCTCAGCAATAGGTTTTTTTATTTCAGAACTTACTTCCTTTTTAGAAGTAGTTTTTTCGTCATCATCAACCTCTTCAAATAATATATCTTTAATTTTATTAAATAATCCCACAGTGTCCACCTTCCTAGTTAATTAAATCAGGATCAGGAATTTTAACTTCCTCTTCTTGATAATCATCTTCCACAGTTATATAATTTTGCTCACTACCTTTAGTATTAAATATATTAAATTCTTCTTCATAGAAATTAAGAACATCATCACCTAGTATATTGGCAATTATATTATCATTATACTCAATACTTTTTAAGATGTTTATAGCAGAAAATATAGCTTCATTACTATTACTCTTATCTACTATCACTTCTATTTTAGCATAATTATACATAATTTCAACCAAATATTTATCATTTTTAAGTAAATTTATTTCTGCATATCCATATTTATCATCATAACTAATTTTTTTAGAATATATAGCATTATCATTTATTTTGTATTCATTTTCAACTTTTTTATAATAACTAACTACATCAACATATAAATAATATTTATTAAATTCATCTTCCAATACTTCATTATATAATGAACTATTACTTACGTGCATGTTTCTTGGTAAATAATATTTATACCCTGTTCTATAAGTATTTTTTCTATAGCTTTCTTTGCTAATATTTTGTAAAATACTATCATAATTCAAATTATGAACATTTGTGCACCCAGAGAGTAAAAAAATCATACACATAACCATAAATATTTTTTTCATATTAATATACCTCATATTTACATATTATATCAAAAAATAAAGTACTTATAAAGTCTAAAAATTTTCAATGTCCTGTAAATTAATGTCGATTTCTGTCAAGTTTATTGCAATATAATTTTTTTTAATTATAATAAATACCGTTATTCATTTGAATAACTCTAACTAATACTTGTTTACAAACTCACCCTCTATAATGTGTTAGTTAGAAATAAGCCTAGGTTAACTACCTAGGTATTTTTTTGCTTACTTGAACATATTTAATTTTTATACCAATTTTACTAAATTTTTCTTCATATTCAGTCATTACATTATCTATATTTTCACTATGTAAATCATAACTAATATTATCAATGCTATAACCATATTCTTTATAAGAATCTAAACTAAATTCAAATAAATTATCATTATCTGTTTTTTGAATTATTTTGGCATCTTTTTTAAATAAAGTATCATAAAGCTTTAAATAATTTAAAGATGTAAGTCTTCTTTTAGCATGTCTATCTTTAGGCCATGGATCAGAAAAATTTAAGTAAATAGTATCTATTTTACCTTTTAAAAGTTCTTCATATTTTGATATATCCCCCACTAATATTTTTAAATTTTCAGGTTTTACTTCATTTATTTTTTTTATAGCAACACTTGCCACACTACTATATTTTTCTACACCAATAAAATTAATATTAGGATTTTTAAGAGCCATATTTAAAATAAAATTACCTTTACCCATGCCAATTTCTAAACATATTTTATTGTCATTATTAAAACTACCATCATAATAATAGTCGCATTTTTCTAACAATTCATCTTTTCCTTTGGGATTTCTCATTCTCATATTATCAATTCCTTTTCTAAAACATATATTATGGTAAGGAGGAAAATTATGCGAAAAAATAGAAATTCTTTCTTTACTGAAGCTAATATGAATTATACTAATTTTCAAAATCCTGGAGTAATGCCTCAGAATATTCCTTACCAAGCACAAGCTAGTGGAAACTTCAATTACTATCAAAATCAAGGTATGCCTTATATTGATAACACTGATAATATTGAAAATCGTTTAGCCAAAATGGAAAGACAAATAAATCGTCTAGAACATCGCGTTAGCAAATTAGAAAACATAAACACAACTTTTTTAGATGGAGATATTGACACTACCAACAATATGTATATGCTCTAGCTATAGATGATCATTGCACTAAAACAATATATTTGTTCTTCTCCACAAACAGCAATTGCCACCATGTACTTGATATCAATTATATCAAAATCTCCAGAATTTAGAAAGCTATTCACAGAACTTTCTAAATCTTTTTCATGACTTTCATCGATTACTTTTACTTTCATTTTATCACCATGCCTATTATAGCTGAAAACTAATAAAAATATTGTCAAAAAAACTCCGAATTACTCGGAGTCTTTTCATTTTACAACGATATTTACAATTTTATTTTTAATAACAATTACCTTAACTATTTCTTTTCCTTCAATATGTTTTTTTACATTTTCATTATTTAAAGCTTTATCCTTTATAATTTCTTCTGTTTCATCATTTAAAACAACTATTGATCCTCTCAATTTACCATTTACTTGAACCCCAATTTCTTTTTCATTTAAAATTGTTTTTTCTTCATCATATTCTGGCCAAGAAGAGTCACTAATAGGTTTTTCTCCAAGCATTTCATTTAACTCTTCCGTTATATGTGGTGCTATCGGATTAAGTAAAGTCAATAATAAAACATAATCTTTTTTAGTAATATGATCTAATTTTTCATAATTATTTAAAAGAATCATTAATGTAGAAACAGCTGTATTATAAGCAATATGACTTAAATCATAAGTAACTTTTTTTATACTTTGGTGAATAATAGTTTCCAAACTTTTAGTATATTCTTCACCATCAACTACTTTATCTTTTAAACGAATAATTCTATCTATAAATCTTTTACATCCACGAAGTGAATCAGTACTCCATGGAGCATCTTGTTCATAATCTCCCATAAACATTTCATAAACACGTAAAGTATCTGCACCATACTCTTTAACAATATCATCAGGATTTATGACATTTCCTTTACTTTTACTCATTTTTTCATTATTTGATCCAAGTACCATTCCATGACTAACTCTAGTCCAAATCATTTCTTTGTGAGGAACTAAGCCAATATTGTATAAAAATTGAACCCAAAATCTAGCATATAATAAATGTCTAGCAGTATGTTCCATACCCCCATTATACCAATCAACCCTATTCCAGTATTTCATAGCATCCATGCTAGCAAATTCATTAGGATTATGTGCATCCATAAATCTTAGGAAATACCAACTTGAGCCTGCCCAGTTTGGCATTGTATCAGTTTCTCTAGTAGCATTTTTACCACATTTCGGGCAAGTTGTATTTACCCAATCTGTAATTTTTTTAAGAGGACTTTCACCATCATCTGTTGGCTCATATTCTGCAACATCTGGTAAAAGAAGAGGTAAATCTTCTTCGTTCATCGGTACCCAACCACAATCATCACAATGAATCATAGGTATAGGTTCACCCCAAAATCTTTGTCTTGAGAATATCCAATCACGCATCTTATAATTTACTTGTTTTTTACCATATTTTTTATCTTCAAGCCAAGATACCATTTTATCAATAGCTTCTTCTTTTCCTAAACCATCAAGAAAATCTGAATTAATATGAATACCATCACCAACATAAGGAAGAGAATCTTCACTACCTTTAACAACTGGTATAATAGGTAATTCAAATTTTGTAGCAAAATCATAATCTCTTGTATCATGGGCAGGTACAGCCATAATAGCACCAGTTCCATAAGATACTAAAACATAATCACTAATCCAAATTGGAATCTCACGGCCATTAGCTGGATTTATAGCATAAGAACCTGTAAATACACCAGTTTTATCTTTATTAAGTTCAGTTCTTTCCATTTCATTTTTTAATTTACATGCTTCAATATATTCAAGTACTTTATCTTTATTTTCTGCTGTAGTTATTTCCTTAACCAATTCGTGTTCCGGTGCCATTACACAGTACGTAACACCAAACAAAGTATCAGGTCTAGTTGTAAACACTTTAAATTTTTTATCACTATTTAAAATACTAAACTCTACTTCAGCTCCAACCGATTTACCAATCCAATTTATTTGTCCAAGTTTTACTTTTTCAGCAAAATTAGTGTCTTTAAGTCCATCTAATAAATCCTCAGCATAATCACTCATTCTAAGCATCCATTGACTTTTTTCTTTTTGTACAACCTGAGATCCACATCTTTCACAAACACCACCAGCAGCATCTTCATTTGATAAAACTGATTTACATGTTGGACACCAATTTACTGGCACTGTATCTTTATATGCCATATTATGTTTATAAAATTGTAAAAATTGCCATTGTGTCCATTTATAGTATTCTGGATCTGTTGTACTAAATTCTCTTGACCAATCAAATGAAAATCCTAAATCTTTCATTTGTCTTTTAAAATTTTTAATATTTTCTTTTACAGCTTCTTTAGGATGAATATGATTTTTTATTGCATATTGTTCTGCCGGTGCCCCAAAAGCATCCCATCCCATCGGATACAAAACGTTATATCCTTGCATTCTTTTCATCCTAGCAATTGCATCTTGAGCAGTATAACTTCTTACGTGACCTACATGAAGACCAGCACCAGAAGGATATGGAAATTCCACCAAAATATAATATGGTTTTTTATTCTCATTTGTTACTGCCTCAAAACATTTATTATCTTCCCAATATTTTTGCCATTTTTTTTCTATTATTTCATGATTATACATTTTTACTCCATCCTTTCTTAACTAAATGTCTTCCTAATATTTCATATAATGAATATATTAAACAAAACAATAAAACAAAACCTAACAACATACTAAATCCAGTATTCCATGGTATTAGGTACACTATCATAAATACCACAGATATAATTAAAGCATTAATAATTGAAATCAATATTGTTACATACTTATAATTAATTTTTTTTATATCTAAGTTAAATTTAGGTATTAAATATGACAGCCCTATTAATTCTTTTAGCTCTTTTTTCTTTTTTTTCTTTTTATTATTTATTTTAAAGATCAAAAAATAATTATAAACAAAAATAATTATAAATAAAACGAATCCCCAGATTAAAGTGATAATATATTCATTCATATTTCCTCCCAAAACAAAAAGGTGCCACCAAAGGACGAGTATTACTCGTGGTACCACCTTATTTACTTCTTTATTAATTGATACGGAAATTACCCCATTTACATCCAAAAGCAAGTTCAATTATTTAGTCTTACTAATTTCCATCAACCATTAGCTTTCTTTAAAGAATAAATAATTTACTACTCTTTCTTCATCTGTTATTTCATATTATATTAAATTTCTGCAATATATTCAAGTAATTTTATAAACATTCGTACAAATCTCTTATCTAATCCTTTTAATTTTTTTATCTCAATTCTTTTTTGTTTTATTTCTAAATTACTAAAAAATATATTGGCAATATCTTCTTTTAATTTAGTTGGTATTTTTAAATCAGTTATAATTGAATTTATATCTTCATTTATAATTCTAACCGCATTTATTTCAATATCTTTTCCTTTACAATTTACAGTTAACTGTTTTGTAGTATCAACATTTTTAATATCTACTACAAAATCATTGTCATCTTCATAAGATTCAAACTCTAAATTAGCTTTACTGCCATTTATATAAATATCTACACTATCAGCAACTCTGCTATTTCTAAATCTTATTTTATAATCCCTAAATTTTGGAATTATTTCAGTTTTACCATCAATTGGATGAATTATAACTGTATAATTATTTTGCATATAATTATAATCTATAGCAGTTACTATATAATATCCATCTTCATAAAGTTTAGTTATTCCATCATCTTCATAAAGTTTAAAAACATTACTTTTTCCTGGAAAAATATTTATTTCCATACTTTTAGGGGGATTAGTATCATTAATATTTTCTCCTAAGTTAGCAAGTGGGATAATACTACCCGCTTTAGCAAATATAGGATATTCATCTTCTTTATAAAAAGCTACATATCTTTTATCTCCCATAAATTTTTTACCAGATTTAAAATCATACCAAGTACCTGATGGTAAATAAATTCTTTCGATAGAACGATTCATCGTTACATCTTGAGGTTTAGTTATCGGAGCAATAAATAATTCTTTACCAAAATAATATTCATTTCTATAAGAAAGTTCATCATATATTTCAGGATAACTATAGTAAATTGGTTGAATTAATGGTTGACCAAGTTTACTATAATTACAAGCTTCACTATATATATAAGGAATTAATCTTTGTCTTAGCAAACAATATTCACGAGCTATTGTAAATGTTTTTACATCCCAAGACCATGGTTCTCTTTTATAATAAACTCCTCTTTTAGCACTAAATCTAAATATTGGACTAAAGCAAGAAAATTGCACATATCTTATATAAAGTTCACTATCTTCAATACCATCTTTATATCCTCCAACATCATGACTCCACCAAGTTACCCCTTTATTAGCAGCAAGACCATTATAAAATGGTAAATATTTAAGAGTATCCCATGATACTAAAGTTTCTCCAGAATATAATACACCAGCATTATGAGGAGCTACTAAAGGGCTACGAGTAAGGACTAAAGGTCGACTATTTTTAACTTTAGTAAAATCTTTATTATAATAATAGTCCAGTGCATTTATGCCAAGTAAATCTTTTTTATAATCAAGCCAAAAAACATCTATACCAACATTTAAAAGTGGATCTATTAAATGTCTTACATATAAAGCCATAAAATTTCTATCCATTACATTAAAAGGAATTGTTACACCGTCACCAACATTTAATTCATTTGCAAAGTTAATATATCGATCCTCTTCTTTTCTTATTCCTTCCGTAGGATCAATATTTAATCCTACCCTTACTCCTCGATCATGCATGTACTTTACAAATTCACTAGGGTTTGGAAATAAATCTCTATTAAATGAAAAACCTGTTTTATACAAATTGTAATTATTTTTATCCTTGATATGCCAAAATTCACTTAAAAGTAATACAGATAAAGGTATATTATATCTATTAAATGCCTTTATTAAAGTCTTAGTACTTTCAAAATCATAAATTCTTTCTCTATTCCACCAAATACCAAGGACATATCTAGGAATCAAAGATGGATAACCAGTTAAAGTAAAATAATCTTTTAAACATAAGCCAAAATTTCTTTTATACATAAATAAATATAAATCTACTTTATTAGAATTAGGTTTAATCAAAAAACCATTTGCATCTATTTCCAAATTATTAGAATCATCAACAAGTACAAAACCATCAGTTGAATAAAGACCTTTATCTAATTTAACTTTTCCACTATAGTCATCTAAACTTACAGCACCACCTTTAAAATTTCTGGCTTCTGCTTGTCCATAAAACCACATTTTATCTGTATTTAGTAAATTAACTTTCAAATAACTGTCCGGAGCAAATTTAGGGCCTATAAAAGGCTTGTTTTTAACATATTGCAAAGAAAAATAATTAGTTGTAATAACTAAATATTTTTCATCTTGCTCTACTTTAAATGGTGGAACAGAAAAATTTCTATTTTTAACAAGTGTAGTTAAATTATCAGAAAAATGACCATCAACACTATACTCCATTCTAATTAAACGTTCACTTAAAACACTAATTCTATAATTAGCACCACGAAAAATGGCTTTTTCACTAGCCTGTGATTTTGATAAATCTGGAATAAAACATGCATCCAAACTAGCCACTATCTCCACCCCAATTCTATATTAAAATATTATCATTTATCTTGATATTTATCAATAATTTCTTGTAAAAACTCATTACTTTCAAAATAATTAATCTTAATCGCAGCTTTAACTTCTTCCAAAGTTTCATGAGCTTTCTTACGTGCTTTTAAAGTACCTTCTTTTAAAATATTATAAACTTCTTCTATATGTGTTTCATAATATTTTCTTTTTTCTCTAATTGGTGTTAAATAAGCATCCAAAATACTATTTAAGAATTTTTTTAAAACAACGTCTCCTACTCCACCTTGTTCATATTTTTTCTTAAGTTCATCTAAATTTTTATATTCTGGTAAATATTTTACAAAATCTTCTTCAGTTGCAAAAACATCCAAATAAGTAAAAACTATATTTCCTTCAACTTTTCCAGGATCTTCAACTCTAATATGATTTGGATCAGTATACATACTCATAACTTTTCTCTTAACTTCTGAAGAAGTATCAGAAAGATAAATAGTATTTCCCAAAGACTTACTCATTTTAGCTTTTCCATCTATACCAGGAAGCCTTCTTTCCACTTCATTTTCAGGAATCATAGCTTCAGGTTCTACTAAAGTTTTTCCATAAATACTGTTAAAAGATCTAACAATTTCCCTTGCTTGTTCTATCATTGGCAATTGATCTTCCCCAACAGGTACAATATTAGCTTTAAAAGCCGTAATATCTGCAGCCTGACTTATTGGATAATTTAAAAATCCACAAGGAATACTATTCTCAAAACCTCTTAATTTTATTTCATTTTTAACCGTAGGATTTCTTTGTAAACGACTTAAAGTTACTAAGTTCATATAATAAAATGTAAGTTCAGTTAACTCACTTATTTCTGATTGAACAAATATAGTTGTTTTACTTGGATCTATACCTACTGATAAGTAATCTAAAGCCACTTCAATAACATTGTCTCTAACCTTTTTAGGATTATCAAAATTATCTGTTAAAGCTTGAGCATCAGCTATCATAACATACATTTCATCATAGTTATTACTATTTTGTAATGCTACTCTATTTTTTAAAGATCCAACATAATGACCAATATGAAGTTTTCCAGTTGGTCTATCCCCAGTTAAAATAATCTTTGACATTTTATTTTCACCTCTTTACAATTATATCATGCAAATAAAAGAAAAACTATTGTAAATTTCTAATATTTGATATAATAAACTATAACAAGGAGATGAATTTATGAAATACGAAACAGATTCAAGAAAGGTTAAAGAAGGACAAGTATTTGTAGCTATAAAAGGACACACTGTTGATGGACATGATTATATAGAAGATGCAATAAAAAATGGAGCCAGCAAAATAATTGCAGAAAAAAATGTTGCTTGTAATATTCCTTTAGAAATTGTTGAAAGTTCAGAAGAATACTTAAAAGAAAAATTAAAAGAAGAATATGCCGATAAATTAAAAGATTTAGATTTAATTGGTATCACAGGTACAAATGGAAAAACAACATCAGCATACCTAACATATCAATTTTTAAACAAATTAGGTCATAAGTCAGCATATCTTGGAACACTTGGATACATATCACCAGATGAAGATATAATTACTGATAACACTACTCCAGATGTTTTAACTATTTATAAAATTCTATTACATGCACTAGAAAATGATTATAAAACTATAGTAATGGAAATAAGTTCCCATGCCCTATCTTTTGAAAGAATATATGGTTTACATTTAAAAATAGCAGCTTTTACTAATTTAACTGAAGATCATTTAGATTACCATAAAACCATGGAAAATTATTTAAATGAAAAATTAAAAATAATAAACTACTTAGATAAAGATGGTAGTTTAATAGTAAATGGTGATGATGAAGCTAGTAAAAAATTTACTGAAAAATTTGGCAAAAGTATTACTCTAGGATACCAAGAAGAATTTGATTATTTTATTAAAGATACTAACATAACACCAGCTGAAACAACAATAACATTTATCTATAATAATAAAGAATATAAAGTAAAAACTAACTTAACCAGTAAATTTAACGTCTATAATTACATGACTACTTTAGCAATATTACATGCTTATAATTTAAACATTGAAGATATAATAAAAGTTACTAGTGAAATAAAAGCTCCGAAAGGAAGATGTGAAACACATAAAGTAAATCATGGTTATGCTGTAATAGATTATGCTCATACACCTGATGCTGTAGAAAAGGTTATTACTGCCTATAATGAACTTAAAAAAGGCAAAGTTATTACGATCGTAGGTTGTGGTGGAGATAGAGATCCAATTAAAAGACCTATCATGGGTAATATTGCCACTACATTAAGTGATTATACAATTTTAACAAGCGACAATCCTCGTACAGAAGATCCTGAAAAAATAATGGAAGATATTTTAAAAGGAGTTAAAACAAGTAATTATGAAGTTATATTAGATCGTAAAAGTGCTATTAAAAAAGGCATTGAAATGCTAAATCCCGAAGATATTTTACTTATTTTAGGTAAAGGTCATGAAGATTATCAAATAATTGGACACAATAAAATACATTTAGATGATGCTGAAGAAGTAGAAAATTGGATTAAAAATCATTAAAATTTCCTCAAAAAGGAAATTTTTTTTATTCAACCTAAAGTTGATTTACAAAATTAAAGCTTCATTTATATAATTTTAATGGAGGACAGAAATGATATATTTAGATTATGCTGCTAATACGCCAGTAGATAAACGTGTATTAAAAAATTATAATGATATAACATTAAAATATTTTGGCAATCCAAACAGTACTCATAGTGCAGGAGCTAATGCCAAAAAAGAAATAGATAAAGCAACCAAAAAAATTGCTAATTATTTTAAAACTTCAAAAGAAAGTATTATTTATACAAGTGGTGCTAGTGAAGCTAATAATTTAGTTATAAAAGGCATCGCAGAATATTACCAAAAAAATGGAAAACATATAATAATATCTTGTATAGAACATTCATCTATTATAGCGCCATGTAATTATTTAACATCAAAAGGTTTTGAAATAACCATAATTCCAATTGATAACAATGGAAAAATAAATTTAGAAAAATTAAAAAATGCTTTAAGAAAAGATACAATATTAGTTAGTATTTGTAGTGTTGATTCTGAATTAGGTACAATTGAACCAATTAAAGAAGTCGCTAATTTGTTAAAAAATTATCCAAATACTTTTTTTCATACTGATGCAACCCAAGCTATTGGTAAAATTAATTTAGATTTTGAAGGTCTTGATTTTTTAACATTTGCTCCGCATAAATTTTATGGTTTAAACGGCATGGGAGTTTTAATAAACTTCCATAATACTAAAATTACTCCATTAATTCACGGAGGTAAATCAACAACAGTATATCGAAGTGGTACACCAATCGTAGCTAACATAACAGCTACAGAAAAAGCCTTAAGTTTAATAACTAAAAATCTAGACAAAAAAATAAATTATATTTCTTCCCTTAAAGAATATTTAACTATTGAATTAAAAAAAATACCAACGATTCACATAAATTCTCCAAAAGAATCAATTTCAAATACATTAAATATAAGTATTAAAAACTCTAAAAAAATAATTAATAAGCTTAATAAAAAAGAAATATATGTATCAAAACAAACAGCTTGCTCTCTAGGAAAAAATCCAAGTAAATCTGTTTTAGCATTAACAGGCAATCAAAAATTAGCTCAAAATACAATAAGAATTAGTTTATCACATTTAACTACTAAAAAAGAATTAAAAACTTTTATAAAAGTTTTAAAGGAGGAAATTTATGAAAATAATTAGAATAAATGCGTTATGGTGTCCAGCTTGTTTAATTAGTAAAAATGCCTGGAAAGAAATTGAAAAAATGTATCCAAATCTTGAATATATAGATTATGATTATGATATGGATGAAAATATAGTGCAAAAATATAATGTGAAAGATATTTTACCAGTTGTAATTGTAATGCAAAATGAAAAAGAATTAAAAAGAATAATCGGAGAAAAAAACAAACAAGAGTTACTTAATGAATTAAAGGATGTTTTATGAAAAAAATATACTATATATTAATACTAATACTATGTATTCCATTTACAGTATTTGCTTTAAATAAAGATTATAAAGATATTGTTAAAGATTATTATAACTTAGATGAAACAGAAAATATCAATATTTATCTTTTTTATAGCAAAACTTGTAAGCATTGTCATGAAGAAGAAGAATATTTAAATGAATTAAAAGAAAAATACCAAGATAAAATTAATATTTACAAATATGAAGTAACTGAAAATATTCAAAATAAAAAAATAATGCAAGAATTAAAAAACACATTTGATATTGCAAATAATGGTGTTCCATTTACAGTAATCGGTGAAAATTATATTTTAGGATTTAATGAAACTTACAAAGAAGAATTTATAACCATCATTAATAAATATTTAAGTGATAACACAGATAATACAAATAAAAACAAAACAACGGAAAACTATAATATACCTATCATAGGCAAAACAAATAGTGTTATTTTAATAGCTATAATATTAGGATTTATAGATGGCTTTAATCCCTGTGCTATGTGGATATTACTTCTTTTAATTAATATGTGTATTAGTATCAAAGACAAGAAAAAAATGATTACAGTTTGTCTTACATTTATTATTACTTCAGGATTAATTTATTTTTTATCAATGATTGGACTGGGATTAATAATAGATTTAACTACGATAACTTATATAAGAAATGTTATCGCTGTTTTAGCAATTATTCTAGGAATCTACAATTTACTAACATTTATAAAAGAAAGAAATAAAACAGGGTGTCATATTGTTAAAAATGAAAAAAGAAAAAACATAATATCTAAAATAAATAACATCTTAAAACATAATAATATTTTATTATTAATTGGAGGGGCATTTTTATTAGCAACTTCCGTTAACATTATAGAAATGGCTTGTTCACTAGGATTTCCCACTATATTTTTAGAAATTCTTACTATAAACAAAATTAAAGGATTATTAAAAATACTTTATTTACTTATATACATATTCTTTTACTTAATCGATGACTTAATTGTCTTTATCATATCCATAAAAGCCTTCTCTGCCAAAGGTATAAGTACAAAATATAATAAATATGTTCACTTAATCGGAGGTATAATTATGATTATTTTAGGATTACTTCTTATCTTAAAACCGGAATGGATTATGCTTAATTTTTAGTTGCTAAAATAAACAAAAAATGCTATTATATATCTCACAAAAGAAGGGATACTATGAATAATTCACTAAATATATTAGATATCTATATGGAAGAAGCTAAAAGCTTTCCTTTATTAACTAAAGAAGATGAAAAAGAATTATTTACTAAAATAAGTAAAGTTGATAGTTTAAAAATCGTAGATTTAGTTAAAATAAAAAACATTAAACTTTATAAACTAGATCTTAAAAGTATTTTTTTATCTTTAACAAATATCAAAGATTATAATAAAGTTATCAAAATTTTAATGCATTTTTATACAAAAATGGATAAAAAAAACAATTCTAATATATTACTAATTTTAAATTATTACTTAAAACTTGCAAATAAACTAAATAGATCATTAAATAAAAATGAATTACTAAAATATTTTAAAATAAAGGACGCCGACAACATTTTAGAAGAGTCCGAATTATTAGCTGAAATTAAAGATTATCTAGAATATTTTACTGCTCATCAAGCTGTTATAAACTCTAACTTAAGATTAGTTGTATCAATTGCTAATAAATATAGCGATAAAGCTGATATATTAGATTTAATAAATGAAGGTAATTTTGGATTATTTATTGCTATTGATAAATTTAAACTAGAATATAATACAAAATTTTCTACATACGCTACATATTGGATAAATCAAAAAATACGAGTTGCTATTCCAAAGCAAAAAATAAATCCAACATCTAAATATTACTTAGAAAAAATTTGGCAATTAAATGAAAACATAAAAAATGCTGAACAAAAAGATAATAAAACATTAAGTGATGCTGAAATAGCACAAAAATTTAATATTGATATAAAAGCCCTTACATGTTTAAAAAATAATTATAAAGGTGCTTTGTCTTTGAATGTTCAATCAGCAAATGAAAATGTTATGATGGTAGAACTAATACAATCTGACTTTAATACAGAAAAAGAAGTATTTAATCATACATTAAAAACAGATATTGATACTATTTTCAGTAATTTAGGCCCAAGAGAAATAGAAATAATTAAAGCAAGATATGGTTTTTACAACTATCCAATGACCTACAAAGAAATCGGAGATAAACTAGGAATTTCTGGAGAAAGAGTCAGAGTAATTGAAAAAAGAGCTTTAGAAAGAATTTCCTCTTTAGCAAAATATAATAATAAATATGAATCATTGAAAGATTATTTAAGATTTTAAGTAATCTTTTTTTTATCTATGCATATTTTCTATATTTATATCAAAGTCATCTAAATCTTCTAATGTACTAGAATAATTTGAGCTAGATGTCATAATAGCCTTTAAATAATTAATATTTTTAATATTTTTATTTATAAATTCTTCTTTAGTTAAACTAGCTAAATAAAAACCTTCCCCATACTTATAAGCACTATCCTCATTTAAGTAAAAATAACCATTTGAAATAAGATCTGAAGCAAATTTTTTATCTTTAACAAAATATCCTACATCTGGAGAATCAGGAATTTCTTTTTTCAACACACTTGAATATCTATAGTTATTATAACAATCTAAATTACATCTTTCTTTAGTAAAAAATTGTTTATAAGTACCATCTATTAAATAAGTTTTTAAAGATACACTATCATTATTTAAAACTGGAAATGTTACAGTACCAAAGTAATGGTTGAATTTATAACCAAATGCATCAATACTTCGATTTTTAGTAACAGGCATTCCAAGTTTTTCAAAAAAATGAATTGTCATATACTGAAAATAATCACACCATCCATCTAAAGTATCTGTATCTATATTAATACCTAAATTTTCTAGTATCATTCTTGATTCTTCTACTACCCAGTCCAATATAATATTTACTTCATTTTCAGTTAAAAAGTCTTTGTTTTTTATTTTATCAATAACTTTCACTACTTCATCTTCACTAACTTCTTTTCTTATTTCTTTTGCATCAATTATATATTCTTTCATCATAATACCTCACAAATATTATACCCATAACTTAAATTTGTGTAAATGTATAATTAATTTTTATTCTCATTTAATTAACTTCTCACATTAGTTTTAATGTTTCTACTACTTTAATTCTAAAAAGAAAAATATATATCTTAAAAGCCAAAAATAGATTAGCTTTTAGGCATAAAAAAACTTACAAAACCACAATGGGTTTGTAAGTTATATTCAAATGAAGCAAATTACATACAAGTTACGAACTAAGTTCTCTTTCTATATTTATTATAGAATAATAAGATAAAATATTTCAATAGAATTTAAGATTAAAATTATATAAAATTAATCTTTTCATCATTTAATATAGCATCTATATATTCAATTGTGTAATCTCTAATAAATTTTTTAGGTTCTAAAACCCATTTGTTTATTTCATTATAAATTCTTTGAAATCCAATTTCTCCATATTGATTGTAAAATTCAGAATAATTAATTAAGCCTTCTTTTAAATACTCTCTATATGCAAAATTACCTACATACATTCTTTTCGATAACTTACTTCCAGACCAATCAAGAATAGTTGGTGTATAAATAATACTAGGAACATCTGTAATACCTAATTTTAAAAGAGGTTCCATATAAACTCTTAACGGCCACATTCCTGACCAGTCACCACCATCTACTATAACACTTAAAGTATTATTCAGTTTGTCAGTTTCAAGAAAATAAAGTATTTTTACTAAATATCTTAAAGGTACATTCATATCAAACTTATCAGTACTTTTACTGTCAATTTTTGTTTTATATAGTCCATGTTTAGGACATACAGATGACATTTCTAGCAAATTTCCATTTATACTTTCAATTTTTGTATTTAAAATATGCTTTTCAGTTAATCCACATTTTGGACAAGGGAATCTTAATCTTATTTCTCCATTTTTGGGATCTAAAGTATATTTTAATAAATCATAATTATTCATTACTTTTATAAGAGATTTTTTAACTAATGGATTTTTCTGATAATCATAGAAAAACAAAATTTTATAATCTATATTATCTAGTTTTTTTAGTCTTTCTAAAATATCTATAAAGTATGGCAAAAATTTATCTTTTATAGTAGTTCCTTCAACTGTAGGGTTTGGTTTTTTTCCTACATCCGAATTTGTATGGGAGTACAAATTCAGTGCTGTCTAGACATAGATTTTATTCCCATATTCAAAAAAATAAAAAAGAGGATTAAATTATTATTATAAGTTTTTCCTTTAGATACGCATTATTATCTTTCATAATAGTAGAAATACCTCTTGTAGAATTACCTTGTTTGCATAATCCAAATATTTCTTTTACAAAGGTTCTACTTCTAAATGACCAGTTTCCTTATTTCTAATATAACCATAAGGTGATTTATTAGGATGAATACGTTCAAATGCCATTTCTTCCATAGCACGTTTAGTTCTTGCTCCTATTTCTTTTCTTTCTCTTTGGCTAAATACTAAATTCATTCCAAAAATCATTTCACCATTAGCAGTAGATACATCATAAGGTTCGAGTATTAGTTCTATTTTTACATCATGTTCCTCACAATAATTAAGTAGCCAAAAGCCATCATAATTATTACGAGTAAGTCTATCAACTTTAATTGCAACTAATTTATCAATCTTTTTAGATTTAATATCTTTTAGTAATCTTTGCATTTCGGGTCTCATCAAATCTTTTCCAGAATGTCCAGCATCATTATAAACATCAACAATATCATATTCATTCTTTTCACAATATTCTTTAATCATTCTAAGTTGTGAATCAATAGAATAACCATTATCTCTTTGGTCGTCAGTAGATACTCTTACGGAACGCATATACCGTATTATTTTAAAATATTAGATATAATAAATTTTGATTATAAAATAAATACCAATATTACTATTGGTACAAATATAAAACAAGAAAAAGGCCATATTGATAAATTAAAAATAACTTTATCGCTAGGACTTTAAAATAGTATATTTCAAATTAAAAATAATAATTGTTGGATAGAAAAAGATGATCAGTTGTAAATCATCTTTTTAAGTGTCCTGATTCTATCGCTTGTGTAGCTTCTAATTCATTATTATTTTCATTAATGTAAGGCAATTCTTGATAATATTTACGATTTATTAGATAAATTGGAATATTAAAATGTTGTGCTGCTTTTATTGAACTTTCACTTATTGTATCCATGCATACAACAAAATTAGGACTAATTTTCATACCAGTAGTTTCATCTGTTCTTGATAATCCAATTTCATTCCATAATCTACTATTTGGTGGTTTCCTTAAATTTGATTCCACTGTTTTATCCATTAAATCATCAACGGTAGTTACTGTATTTATACTTGCTAGAAAAACTCTATTTCTCATATTATAATTTATATCAGTAGAAGCTTTTCTATCTATACCAACATCTGCAACATCAGTAAATTTTACACAGTCATAAGGTAGATCATTAAATCCAAACATAATTGTATCATTTTTATTTGGTATACCATATGTAACCATATATTTATCAGAAATTAATGATGTTGAAATATGATTATTACCACCGTCTATTTTATCCCAATTCTCAGGATTGTTTACTATTTGACTTACATATGAATTGTTAACACTCATTCTATTATCAACTACTGCATGAACTAGCATTGTAAAAGGTTGTCCTGATAACTCATAAACATTTATGGTTTTACCATCATTAGTTGTAATTTCTTTATGTTCTGCTGTGCTTACAATTTGTTGATTTTTAATTTTTAGATCATTAACAAAATGCTTTTTTAAAACTTCATTTCCATCTTTTTCACAGAATTCTATTAATTTTTTGTATTCATCTTTTTTATCCAAATTCATTGTTTTACTGATATTTATTAATTCTTCATCGTTAGAAATTAAAATTTGATTTATTAATTGTAAAATACTACCATATTTTTCTTTAAACTCTTCTGGTAAATCATTTGCTTTACTTATTGCATTTAAGAAGAGTTTAATATAACGAACATCTTTTCTTTCAATACCAAAATATTTATTTAAAAAAACTTCATTTTTATTATAATAATTTATATTAGTTTCTAATAATTGTTTTTGCATATCACTACTAGGGATATTTCTAAAACTAAAATCATAAGTATCATAATTTACTATATCTTGTATTAATTCATAATTTTCAAAAGAAACGATTTCAAATATTTTCTTAAATTCTGTTCCATCTGAAAATTCATTACGGTTATATAATTTTTTTAAAGTCTCATCGCCAATATTTTTGATAAATTCCATAGAAAATTGTTGAAAAGAAAGAGTTCCTTCTTTTCTCATACCTAATTGAACCTCAATAAAATTATGACTTTCAGGAATGTTTTCATATGTATATTTTATTCCTTCAAATAAATCCTTATTTATTAAATCTACCAATGTATCCATTCTTAAATTAAATAATTCTAAAACAGTTGTATCCCCAATAGAAGGATTTTGATTAATTATATTCCATACTTTATCTTCAAACATAGATGTATTTATTTTTGCTAAATTCATTATGCCATTATTGTTTATAAATTCAATTAATCTATTGCTATTTCCATTACTTATAATTTCGCATATATTTTCATTAAAAATATCATAACCAATGATGGAATATAGTTTTTCAAAATTCGAATCATTAAAAACATTAAAATTAGTTATTCTAGTTTTTTCATAATAATTTTTAGTTATAAATGAAATATATTTATTAGAATTATTTTTTATAGATAATTCAAAAACAGCTTTTAAATGTTGCTTTATAGTATCATCATCTAATCCTAATTGTTTTAAAGCTCCATTATCATATTCAGAATATTTATATTCTCGCAAATATTTTATAAAAGGTTTTATGTTAGTTTTATATTGAGTCTTAAAATTTTTATTAGATATTATTTGTTTTAATATTTCATCTTCGACATTTAATTCTTTAAGTTCAGGATAAAAATTAAGTTTTATTTTATCTGTTATATTCATTTTTTACCTCCCACAATAAAGCTTTGCTACTCTAAATATAATTATACCATTAAATCATAAAATATCATAATTTTTAATTGTAAAAAATTAAGTATGTCTGTCAATAGCTAAATATCTATTAAAATATCTATTTTAAAAATCCTAGTGTTTACAAGTGTTTGCGAAGATTTTATACAACATTTTTGGCTATTTTGCTATGACGTTTGTTACTTATTGACTATTAACATTCTTGTGATACAATATAGTAGAATATGAAATAATTGTAGCTATAAGTACTAATCTTGTGTCGTGATTAGTACTTTTTTCATATTCAATAACCCCCTAAATTTTATAATTTTATGTCTTAACTTAGGCCTAAACTTCGGCCATAAAATCATTAAAAAAATATCAAATTTTTGTAAGGGGGCCAAAGTAAACAATTGTATAACAATATTTGCAAGTGTAAACAATTGTATTTTTGCTAAACCCTTATGAAATAAGGGAAAACTAGCCACTGGCTAGTTGTTTGTAAACAAGTTTATCCTGCTTTATTTGCATTTTCAAATTTTAAGAAAACTATTGCCGAAATTATGGCCGAAAATCGTTTCAATTTAATAGCTATTACACTAGCTATTTTTTTATGGGCTTTATTTAAAATTAAAGCGCGTTATAATTTATTTAAACGATAAAAATAGAAAGTTGGTGCTGATTATGAAATGAATTGTTTAAGAATTTAAAGGGGGGAATAATTTATGCAAGAAAGAAGTGATAAATGTAATGAAAAACTCAAAATTTATGTAGCAGAACTTGCTATGTTAGAATATATTTTTGATAATAATTTGATTACAAATGATGAATATAAAATAATAAAAAATAAAATTGAACTTGAATATGCAAAGTATAAAACATTAAACAATTCTAATCATGGTTTTGCATAATAAATATTATTTGAAATATGCTATTATTCAACAATTAGGAAAGGAATAAATGAATAATAACAATGTAGAAATAATAAAACCAACTTTAAAAACTATATGTATAAAACAAAATAGAGAAATAAAATTAATACGTGCTTGTGCTTATTGTAGAGTTTCTACTGATAACGAAGATCAAAAAACAAGTTATGAATCTCAACGAATACATTATAAAAATATGATTGAAGAAAATCCAAATGGCGAAATGATTAAAGATAATCTACCAAACAATAAATTAAAAATTGGTAGTGATATGGGACATTATGGTTTTAGTATAAATAAACAATCTCTTGAAATAAAAGAAGATAATGTGTCTGCCTATGTATTACGTAAGAACTCTTACATAAATACCACATCTCATAGTTTTCCTCCTTTCATTAAATTTCGAGAAATATTAAAATACTTCTCATATATTTCCTCACAAATAAGCAAAATGTATAGTCTAAAATTAAAATTTTTTCAAAAATTGTGTAATTTCTTTAATATTGTACTTTTGATTATGTTCTTTAATATAAAAAGGCTTATTTGATATTTCATTAACTTTGTATTCTAGTATTGTAAGAGTAGTAGGATATGTAACTTGGTATTCAGTAAGTATTATTACTTGTAGATTGGTGTGCAAGATAGTTTTAATTTGTCCTAAATTAACCTTATATTTAAATCCTTTTAAAATGTCGGTTAAACCTTTATTAGGTTTTAAATTTTCTATTACTTTAAATTCAAGCATGAAAAAAGTCCTCCTTTCTAGAAAGAGAACTTTTAAAGTTTTATATAAAAATAAAAACTCACGAACTTTTAAGTCCGTAAGTTGATTTCAAATGGAGCGATAGATAAGATAATTTGAAACTATCACTATATAAGTTAATACAACTAACTTCTATAAATAATATACCATATGATACTAAAAAATGTAAATTAAAATTATAAAATTTGTGAAAATGAATTAAAATTGTCGATTATATGATATAATAATTATGATAGTTGAGTTCTTAAGGAGGTTTATTATGGCAAATAATGCAATGAATGCTTTCGGAATGGTATTAGATAATTCCAGTGCATTAGAAAAAGAAGTTAGGACAAATATAATTGGATTACTAGGTATTAACTCAAAAGATGAAAATTTAATTGAGTATATTCAAGAATGCGTATCACATTTTAATGTAAATAATATAGAACATAATTATATTGAAAGCATTAGAAAAGTTATTGATGAAGAATTAAGTAAAATTCAACAACAAAAAAAGGAAAACGGAAGTGTTGATTATTCCTTAATATCGGAGAGTTTGGCAAATAGACTTAGACAATTGCAAAACCAAGATTTTAGTTTAGATGATGATCTAAAGGATTTAGCAATTCAAATACCAAACAAATTCCCATTGTGTGGAATAACTCAAGAACAATTTTTATACCATTTTAATAGTAAAAAAGAAGCAATTATGCAAATGATTAAATCTTACAATAATAGTATTACTGATACATTAATAAAATTGTCACCACAATTAATGGAAGAATTTAAACAATTAGAGAATCAAAATACTAATAATGTAATTGATCCAACTTCAGATAGTCCAACAAGACCATCTTCACCTAAAACACCTTCTAGTCCAACATCTGCAGCAATTCCATTAGAAGTTTCCAATCAAAATAAAGAAAAAAATGATATTCATATGATGGTTACAAATGCAAATAGTCTTTTTGAATTATTAAATGTTAAAGCAACTATTGAAAAACTAAAGGCAAGTAATCCTAATAATGAACAAATAGATATAGAGCTAATGAATGTTATTAATAAAATTGTCAATATTACTGCAGGAGAAAGAAAAAATATAAATCAACCCGATGGACCTGCACCATTAAATTCATCAGCAGAAATTGGCAATTCAAATGAAAGTATGAGACAATTAATTGATTCAGGAAGTTATTTTTCAGTTTTACAAGGTATTTCAAATAATAATATTAATAAATATAGAGCATTTATAAATGATGGATTTAGAGTTATTTTTAGTAGATGGAAAGTTGCAGCTGAAAATACTAAAAATAATGAACAACGTATGGCTTCATTTGAACAATTAAAAGAAATATACGAGAATTTTAAAGATTACTTACAATCAGAACAAGATACAATAAATATGCTTGAAACAACAATATCAGAAATGACAAATTACTTTATGGCTAATCAAGCTAGAGAACAAAAAAAACAACAAGTTTCAACTATACCTGATGGCATTAGATATAATTCAAGTAACAGTGATTTAAATCGTTCTGCAAGAAGAATGTAGTATAAAAGACGACAACTCATGATATGAACCCCGTTTCTTGGACAAAATAGAAACGAGGTTTTTGTATGTCTAAATTAAGTTATGAAAAAAGAATTAATTTATATTATGATAGAAAGAATGGTATGTCTTTTCCTTCTATAAAATCAAAATATGGTATTAATAAATCTGGAGTTGAATATCTAGTTAGATTAATTGATAAGCATGGATTTGATATTCTAAGAACTAATGAAAATAAAAGTTATAGTTCTAAGGAAAAAGAAAGAATTTTAAATCGAATTCTGATTGATAATGAGTCAATTTTATCAGTTTCAATAGATGAAGGATTGGCAGCAAAAGGAATGTTAAATAATTGGCTTAAAAAATATCGTGAAAACGGTTATAATATAGTTGAACGAAAGCGAGGTCGTCCGACTATGAAAAAAGAATTTAAACCAAAGAAAAATGAAACTATAGAAGAAGAAAATGAAAGATTAAAAAAAGAAAACATATACTTAAAAGCGGAGTTAGAATACTCAAAAAAATTGAGAGCCGTTGTTCAAGCAAGGAAGAATCAACAACAGAAGAAAAAGTAAATGTTGTAAGTGAACTTCGGCTAATATATCCATTAATGATTCTTCTACAAGTATCTGGTTTAGCTAAATCAGTATATT
>CAKOOS010000011.1 GCA_934098735.1 uncultured Bacilli bacterium
GGCCCCTTCGTACGACTTGCATGTCTTAGGCATGCCGCCAGCGTTCATCCTGAGCCAGGATCAAACTCTCAATAAAAATGATTTATATTAAATCGTTATTTTTAAGTTTAATCAAAGCTACTCAAAATTGACTTTTTTACTCAGTTTTCAAAGATCATTTTCACACCCTTTTCCGTGTGTGCATTGATAATATACCAAAATAAAACAACGTTGTCAACAAAAAAATGCAAATTTTTTAAATTTTTTTATATTTTTTTGCTTTTGGCATATTTTTCTTTGTTTTTTCTATATATTTTATGCAATTTTTTGAGGTTTATTACTATTATTTATTAATAAAAAATATTTGTTTTTATAGTAATTTATTATTTCTTTGTTAAATGGAATTTCTTTTTTTTGGACTTTTTCTATTAGTTTTTCCAACTCTTTATTTACTATGATATCTATTTCTTCACTATATCTCATTTTTCTTTTATGATAATTATATTCATTATTGTCTAATACTTTATAGTTGCCACTTGGATAAACCCGCAAATCCAAATCATAATCTATATATTTAATGACATCTTCATCTATAATGTAAGGTGTTGCAATATTACAATAATAATATAGACCAGTTTTTTTTAATTGAGCAATACAATTAAACCAACTTCTTTTATAAAAAAATAATATGGCTAATTCTTTAGTTTTATAGTTTTGACCATTGACGTCCGTTATATTAACCATATAATTTCCACATACAATATAATCATCTTTTATATCTAAAATGTAAGTATCATCACTAGATTGATATACTTTACCATTGTGTTTATAACACTGAACTCTATACTTTTGGCCCACTTTCATATTAAATCATTCCTTTTTGCTTTATATTAATCCAAAAAAGGAGCATTACTACATTGCTCCTATTACTTCTATTGCTTTATTTAACTGAGTATCTATTGTAGATATTTCATTTCCGTTTTCATCGTATTCATAAGCTAATTGGATTTCATAGTCTGGTATCAATCCTACACCATCAATACATTCTCCATTTGGACGTAGCCATTTTGCTGATGTATATTTTGCCATTGCCCCACTACTTAAATCAATTGTTTGTTGTACTTTTCCTTTGCCAAAACTTTTTTCACCAATTAAAGTTGCTCCATAACTATCTTTTAAAGCTGAAGCTAATATTTCAGATGATGATGCTGAATTATTATTAATAATGACTGCAATTGGATATTTTTTACTTTCTGTTGTTTTGTCATAATAATCTTCTTTATCTTTTTTGTCTTCAAGTGAATAGATCAGTTTCCCCTTTTCAAGGAAAATACTAGCAGTAGTTTCAGCAGAGTCCAAAAATCCTCCACTGTTGTCTCTTAAATCAATTATTAAACGGTTCATACCATTATTCTCTAATTCTTTTAATGCAAGCTTCACTTGATCGGTAAGAGGTCTAGAAAATATATTTATTTTTAAATAACCAATATTATTATCTAATAGTTTATAGCTAATTGCTGATATTGGAATCGATTCTATTTTAACGGTAAACTCTAATTCTTCTTCTGCTCTTTTTATAACTATCTTAGCTTCTTTATTATCACTTGACTTTATTAATGTTGAAATTATTGTACTTGCTCCGTCAGTTATACTAGATACATCTGTACCATTTACTGTTAAAAATTCATCACCAACTTGTAGTCCAGCTTTTTCGGCAGGACTATCTTTGCTCACATTTGTAATGGTTTTCCCTAATATAGATATGCCTATTCCTTCATAACTTCCTGCTAATCTTTCTTCAAGTTCTTTAGTTTGATCTTTATTTAAATATGTTGTATAGTTATCACCTAAATAATTGAGCATAGCATTTATAGCTGAATCTAACATTTTATCTTTATCTATATCTTCATAATAGTTATCTACTATATTAGAGTAAGTTTTTAAAAACTCACTTAAAGATGAGTCTTCAGTAATATTTTTATAACTTAATCCATAATTGTTGGTAACTATAATTCCCGCTGTAATAGCAGAAATAATTGAAGTAACACATATTATTATAATAACACTTAATAAATTGAATCCCTTATTATTTTGCATTTAATAATCCATCCTTTCAATTAATAAAATCTTACTATTTTAATCAATTTTACTAAATTCATTTTATCATTTATATAAAAAAAAGAAAAGTTAAAAACTTCTCCATTATTTTAATTCACTTTTAATTGTGTCAATATTTTCTATATATTTGACAATTTTTCCTTTACTAACCTTTATTAAAGTTAGCTTTCCTAAGGCAAGTTCATCTATTGATTTAGCATTTGGATTACTATTTTCTTTAGCTATATAATTTTTATTTAATTCATTTCCTAAGTCACAGAAAAATACTTTCAATGAATTTTCTTTTTCAGTATACTTACTTACTATGGCTGAATATAAAACAGCATTTGTGTCTTTTGCATCATATAAAATAACATAATAATCATTTTCATTTCTATTAAGCATTGTTCCTATGCTTACAACATCGTAATCAATAGATCCGGCTGTTATGCTAGAATCATCACTGGTTTTTTTATCTTTTTTTAAAACATTAGCTATTTGATAGGAAACAAGTACAACAATTATTATACCAATTAATATAATTACAAATCTTTTTATTTCTTTTGATTCATCTGATATATATTTATCAATATTTAATTTTTGTTTTTTATTTGTTACTTTATCATTTAATTTTACTTTTTTATTTGTCATTTTATCCTCCGTATAAGGTTATTATATCTAAATTTAGTCTATTTTTCAATATATTCTTCCTTCGCCATATTCTATAACAGCATTTTCATTTACTAACATTCTTTTTTCATGTAAATCAACTGTAGCATAAATAAATCTATTTGGAACAATGTAAGGCATTTCCTTTATAGCTAAATCATTTCCATAGTTTTCTTCAACAAAATTTTCTATTTCTTTTGGTATAACTAAAATTGTTGCACTATTTTCTAATCCTCCATGACGATGAACTGCGATCTGTTCTTCAAAAAAATCATTTAGATTTTGAATTTCTTCTTTGGTTAGCTTTAACATGGTTTTCCACCATTGTTTTTCCATCATTCCAAGATCTCCATCAATCATGTCTTCGGCTGTTTGAATAGAAAAATGGACAAAAATATTATTATCTTCTTCAATATATTCTAACTCTTTTAAACCTTCTTCATATTCTACTTCCACTATTTATCACCTTTTAAATTATATCATTTAATGCTTTTCTTGTAAATTTATGCCAAATAAAAAGTCCACTATCTTAAGTGGGCTTAACTATTATTTTACTATTTTGTTGATATAACAGTTTTTGAACTTCCAAGTGACTTAGCTACACTAACCATTTCACTTGTTGATAAATCACTACTTACTAGATAGTAACTTATGTTATTACTTTGCCAACTAATTGAATTTGAGCTTAGAGCACCTATGGAATTATCAAGCATTAAAGGGTCTCCAAATACTGGAATTATTTCAAAATCTTTAGCTATTGAAGCACTTTCTTCAACTATAACAAAATTTTTATCTCCAGCAAATGTCAAAATCATTCTATTTCCTGAATCTGTTGATACTGTTTCAGAACTTTTTAAGTGCGTATTTGTTGGTATGTACAAAGGATATATAACACTGTCTAAACTACTCGTTGATTTATCACAATTTTCTTGATCGCATTTATTTTCTTCTTTACAGTTACTTCCTTCACATTTTTGATCATTGTTATTTTTGTCTGTGTTATTTTCACTATTGTCAATTAAATCATCTAATACAAAGTCATCTTCTTTAAGTTTTGCTTTTAAATTAATTGACTTAAATACTACTTTAATTTTAACTATATCTTCACTATTAAACACTTCAACTTTTTCAATATTCATATCTTTATCAAAATATAATTTTTGATATTTTAATTCTTCATTGTTTGGATAATTTACATTGCATTTTATTACGTAACCATTATCTAACTTTTCAAATTCTTTATTATTGTCATTTTTTAAGTCCTTAACTAGGCTTTGAAGTAGATATGCTTGTGATGAATTTTCTGGCCAAACACTATCAAATTTAAAACTTTTATTTAAACTTGGTGTAATTACATATAATCCTTCAGTATTTTTAAGAATTATTTGTTCATGATTATTAGTTTGATTTACTAGAACAACTTTATAAAAATCATCTTTTAAAAAGTATGCATCTATGTTATAGGTAAATAACTCTTCACCACTACTTATTTCCATTGTGCCATTTAATTTATAGGATTTGCTACTTTCTACACTTTTAGTAAAATCATTTACAGCATTTTCTAATTTATAAGATCCACAGCCTGTCAAAGTCATTAGCATAATCCCCAGTAATATTAAAAACCTTTTCATTTCCAATCCCCTTTTCTAATTAAATATATTTTTAGAAAAGTAAAATATGTATAGTTTTCTTGTAATTAAGCAAAATATTACTAAGGAGTGATTAATTGTGGTAATAGTTCAAAAAATTGCCTTGGTTTTTACCATAATAGGTGCCATTGTATGGGGCGTTTATGGTTTATTTGATCTAAATATCATTACCAAGCTATTTGGAGCCAGTGCAATACTTGAAAAAGCTATTTATGTTATTGTTGGTATATGTGGAATTATCAACATTGGTTGGTTTTTTATGGACATTAATGATTAAAATAGCAAAAAAGAATCATATCAAAATGATTCTTTTTTTAACTTTCTGTTATCTTTATTTTTAATTTACTAGATACTACATAGTTTACTAATGGATTTTTGTTGTCAATTTTTATCTCAACTTCATGTTCACCTACGCCTAAGCCAGATAAGTCAACATAAGCTGATATATCTTCATCATTTAATTTTTCTATTACTGATGCAACACCTTTAGCTTGAACTGTAATATCTTTAGCATCTATCATATTTACCGTAAGTCCACTAGACAAGTTTTTAGGTAAAATGTTATTGCTTATATCAATCGTTTTTTGCTTTTCTTCTCCAAAAGTAGCAGTTATTGTTACTTTTTCAGTACTCATTTCCCTGACACCATTTGGCTTATTAATCGTAGCATTATATGTTTTAGTACTTTCTTTTCCTAGACCATCAATATTAATGGTAACTGGAACTTGCGTAATATTTTCAATTTCAGACTCTTCACCATAGATTGTGATTGTATAGTCAGAGCTTCCATTAATTAAAATTGAAGCTATTGATTTACCTGCGATTAAATTACCAGTTGTCTCTATCGCTAAGGAAACTGTTTTAGAATAACTTTCTAATACTACGGTTGCACTAATTGTTCCAGGAACTATTTCTATATTTTTTAGTTTATTTCCTTTAGAATCATAAGCAACAAGTTCAACATTATCAATATCAAAAGTACCCGCTTCCGTAAATTTTTGTTTTTCCAAATCAATTAGGGCTTTAACAGATGCTATATCATCAAGGGCATCACTACCACCTTTAACAACTACTTCTGATTTATTTAATGTTACTGATTTAACACTTAACTTACTATCAAGAGCATTTAAATTTAATAGGTCATAAGAAATAGATTTAACTTGACTTTCTTTATTTTTTATAGTTACTTGAACATAAGATGGATCAAGCTTGTAAGTTAAAGAGTCTATTGATTTTGAATAAGTAAAATATACTTTATACGGAGTATCACTTGGTGTGTATTCAGATAAATCTAAAATAACTTCGTATTCTCCGAGTTGTTTTGCTAAATATATATCACTTTTACGTCCTGTAATTGTTATATCAACAGTTTCAGGTACTCCTTCAATTACATATGCTTCTTCATTATATTTAACAATTACTGGAACATTAGTAATTACTTCAGCTTCAGTTTCAACTAAACTAATAACTTTTGAATCAATTAGTAAAAACATTAATACGGCTAAGACTAAAGACATGTAGATTAAAAAATGAGGTCTATTTAAAATCTTATCAAGTTTTCCTTGATTCTTTTTAAATCCTTTAGATATATAATATACACTTCTACTTATTGGTACTACAATAAATTTGTCTATAAAAGCATAGATTTTTTTGAAAAATCTGGTTATCATTCTTCTTCACCATCACTTTCATCGGCTTCAAAAAACACTTCCATTTTTGGTTTTAATTCATCTATAAGCATCATTCTAAATTGATCTGTTTCTAGGTTATAATGTAAATTACCATTTACAGCTATACTTAAACGACCAGTTTCTTCACTTACTACTAAAGCTATAGCATCGCTTTCTTCAGCTATTCCAAGAGCTGCTCTATGTCTTGTGCCTAATCTTTTTGATACATTTGGATTCATACTAGTTCTAAAAACTGCTCCAGCACAAGTTATTCTATCTCCTTGAATTATTACACCACCATCATGAAGTGGAGAATTTGGAAAAAAGATAGTTTCTAATAAAGCATCTGTAATATCAGCATATACTTTTGTAGCTCCCTTTATATATTCTTCCAAAGATATTTCTCTTTCAATTACAATTAAAGCCCCTATTCTATTTTTACGTAAATATTCAACAGAGCGCATTATTTCATAAACAACTTTTTCTCTTTCATCTACAGTTAAAACTTTATGTCTTCCAAGCAATTGTGTTCTTCCTAAAGATTCCAAAACACTTCTAATTTCAGGTTGAAAGATTACAATAATTGCTAGTGGTCCCCATTGGATGGCATATTCTAATATTACTCCAACAGTATAAAGATTTAATAAGTCACTTAATAATTTAACTATTAATACTATTATTACTCCTTTTACTATTAAGACCATTTTAATATTATTCTTTACATTTTTCAAAATATAGTAGAAGGCAATCCACACCATACATATATCTAATAATTTTGTGAATGTATCCCATACTGTTGATAAATTCATTTAAACACCTTCCTTATTACTGCTAAATAATTATAACAAATAATGATAAAAATAAAAAGAGGTAACGGATTATTCCTCTTTTTAGTTTACATTATGCTTATTTTTTATTGTTATTATTTAACATATCTTGTAAAGACATGTCCATACTTATATTACTAATATTATCACTTTCTGAATTTTTTATTTTAAACGGAGTTTTTTCACTTTTTTTATTTTTAACAAAATAACCTATTAATGCAAATAATAGTAAAACTGTTATTATAATAAATAACAAATAATTGTTACTTAAAAAATCTATAAATTTCATTTTAGTCTCCTTAAGATATTGTTAGTTCTTGACCACTTGGTTGTATTTGAATAAATGTATTTCCATCATTTACTTTTAATTCTACACCATTTTCATAATAATATTTGGTTTGACTTTTTCGAGATTCTTTAACCCATTTTATAGGTATACTATATCCATCAGAAATGTAATATCCTGTTCCACTACCAACATTTTCAATGTTTTGTCTTCCTTTATTTTCACCATCATTTAGCGTATAATTATTCACTTTATAAGTTATTATGTTCTTAAAATGATATTGATTTTTAGTTACATAATCAGTATGATTTACACCGTTAACACTTCTTAAATAATAATGATTATTTTCATCATATACATAACTTGTTACAATACTACTAGAATATTTAATGGTAACATTTGTTGCTTTTTGACTATTGTTTATTTTGTCCATTTCTATTTCATCAACACTATAATTTAAAAGAAGTGAATTTTTTCTAGTAGTTCTTTTATTTCCTAAACCATTATTTAATTTTTCTATACTTGTAAATAATGTATGTTCACTTGAAACATGTAGCGATTTATCTCTCCATCCTGTCTTAGAATTATCAACGACGATACGATCAACACCTAAATTAGTAAAGTCACTTTGTGCTTGAGGACTTTGACCATGGTGAACATAAATCGCATCATTTTCTAAAGCATAATCTAAAAAATAATGACGAGCACTTCTTATAGATCCAATTCTAGTTGTATTTTGGTCCATAAATAAAGCCATATATCTTGTAATACCACCTTCAACAATAATTTCATAAATAATATATGCATCTTGAAGTCCACTTTGAAGAGGTCTTGCAACATTTATGTTATTAATCATTACTGCATAAGGTCTAGAAGTACTGTTTTCATCTACAATTTGCAATTTTTTTATTGGAACTTCTTTTGGAACTTCTGTAGGCTTTTTAGTTTCATTACTTTTTGACGGTTTTAATACAGCAGCACATATTCCCCCAATAATAACAAGTATAATAATTATACTTATTATTATAATGTTTCTTTTTTTATTTCCTAAGTTTTTCATACTACCTCCGATATCTTATGTCTCTTTTGATATCTCTTTCTTTTATACTCTCCCTTTTATCATATATTTTTTTACCTTTAGCTAAAGCAATTAATAATTTTGCTTTATTATTTTTTAAATATAATTTTAAAGGTATTAAAGTATAGTTATCCTTAGTTATTTCTGCTTCTAGTTTTTTTATTTCTTTTTTATGCAGAAGCAATTTTCTTTCTCTAGTAGGATTATGATTAAAAATATTTCCTTCATCATATTTTTCAATAAACATATTTATAATATATGCTTCATTATTTTTGATTCTAATAAAACTATCTGTTATGTTCACTGATCCTTTTTTTACTGATTTTATTTCAGTTCCTTTTAAAACTATTCCTGATTCAATTTCTTGGCTAATAAAATAGTTAAAATAAGCTTTTTTATTTATTATTTCCACTTTTATCACCATCTTCAACCAATTCAAAATCAATCGTCTTAGCTTCTTTACTAGCAGCTACAACTTTAACTTTTACTTTATCCCCAATACGATACTTTATTTTTTTATCATTTCTTATTAATGAAAGCAATTCAGGTACATAGGTATAAAATCCTTTTAAAGTACTTATATGAACTAGACCCTCTACTAAATTGTCTAACTCAACAAAAATACCAAAATTGGTTACGCCACTTATTATGCCTGTATATTCTTCATTTATATGACTTTCCATGTATTCAGCCATTTTCATATCTAAAACTTCTCGTTCAGCTTCAATAGCATTTACTTCAGTTTCACTAGAATGATCTGCTACATCAATTAAATATTTAGCATTAAAATTAATTGTTTCTAAATCAATTCTTTTTTCAAACAAATATGTCCTAAGAAGTCTATGAACTGTTAAATCTGGAAAACGTCTTATTGGACTAGTAAAATGTGTATAATTCTTGCTAGCTAAACCAAAATGTCCAATATTATTAGTACTATAGATAGCTTTTTTCATACTACGCAAAAGCATATCAGATAGTATTGCAAACTCTTCTTTATCACGAAGTTCATTTAATATTTTTTGCATTGTTAAGGGAGTTATTTTTTTCATATTTGTTTGAAGTTTATACCCTAATTGATGTAACAAATTACTAAAATCTTCAATTTTATCACTATTTGGAAGATCATGAACACGATAAATAAATGGAAGATCCATGTTACTTATATGCGTTGCCACAGTTTCATTTGCAACAATCATAAAATCTTCGATCAATTTTTCACCTGGTCCACTAACTCTTTTAATAACATCGATTGCTTTTCCATTTTCATCTTGAACTATTTTAGCTTCATCTAGTCCAAAGTCTATGTATCCTCTAGCATTTTTTTCATTTCTTAAAATTTTAGCTAATTCTTGCATTGTTTTTAGACTTTCTGCAAATTCTTCATATCCTTCTGGTACAATGTTTTCTTCTAAAATTTTATTAACATTTTTGTAGGTCATTTGCTTTCTTGATTTTATAAAAGAAGGATAAATATCATAGCTTTTTACTTTTCCCTTCTCATCAATAAGCATGTCACAAGTTATTGTAAGACGTACTACATTAGGATTAAGTGAGCAAATTCCATTTGAAAGTTGATGGGGAATCATTGGAATTACGGTATCTGCAAGATAACTTGATGTTCCACGTGTATAGGCATCTTCATAAAGACTACTTCCAACTTTAACATAGTTAGAAACATCTGCTATATGTACACCAAGGCGATAATATTTCCCTTCTTTTTCTACACTTACAGCATCATCTATATCTTTAGTATCATCACCATCGATTGTAAATATCATCTTGGCAGTTAAATCTTTACGACCAATCAATTCTTCATCTTTGACAACATCAGGAATACTTTTAAGCTCGTTCTTAGTTTGCATACTAAAATCAAAACCAATGTTATGTTTGGCCGCTATTGTTAAAATATCAACGCGTGGGTCGTTTTTATGGCCAATAATTTTAATAACTTTTCCTAAAAAAGTCCTAGCACCTATTTCTTTTATGATACTAACAACAACTTTATGGCCTTCAACACATCCATGCATACTTTCTTTAGTTATTTTAATAATTATATTTAATTTATCATCATCTGCTTTAAAAGCCAATTGATTTTTATTTTTTACAATTTCCCCAACTACATTTTTTAAATCTCTTTTTAAAATTTTTATTATATGTCCTTCGGGATCAGGATCAGTAATCTTATTATGAATTTCAGCCTCAACAAAATCGCCATTGATAGCGCCATTTAAATCTTCGCTTTTTATAAATATATCTTTTTCTCCTGGTTGATCAACAAAACCATTACCACTTTTATTTATTCTTAATATACCTACTTTTAAAGCTTTAGTATTTTTCATTAACATAAATTCATGAGCTCTTGATTCGTGTAAAATACCTTCTGTTGTAAGTTCTTTTAAACATTTTTCAAGTTCATTTAACTCTTCAACTGTTGATAATTTGAGTTTGCTATTAATTGCTGTTATTGTTTGAGCTTTACCTTCATCTTTTAATATTTCTAATATTTCATCTTTCATATTAACCTTCTTTGTATTTACATTGCATTTTTTTATCTTTCCATGTTATTTCTACATAACCTTTTGTATCTAAACTAGCTTTTTTCTTTGTCAAAGGATTAATTATGTTATCATCTAAATATTTTCTTGTTATTAGCTTTTCAGCATGAATTTTACATAAATACGGAAATGCTTCACATATTGATTCTGTATAATTATCATCTTTAGCAAGCTTGCATGCTGCATCTTCAATTTGGTTATAATATTTGTTAAGTTCTTTTTCTTTAATACCACCAAAAACTAAAACGATAATTAATAAAATCGTTATAAATATTATTAATAATAACAAAATTGATAATACCCGCTTTTTATCTTTCATTTTTATCACATTTAAAGTATATCATATTCATTAAAAATTAACTAGTTATTATTTTCATAATTATAAAAACATTTTTTTTCATTATTTTCCCATTTGATTTCAACTACATCGTTACTATAATCAGTAATTTTTAAATTTGTTTTGGGATTTACTAATGTTTTTTTAATAAGTCCATTTTTAATTAAATTGTCTATTGTTACCATTTCATCTTCACTAATATCATTGTTTTCTGCATATACACATGCAGCGTCTTCAATAGTATGAATGTAATTTATAAAATTCTTTTCTTTTAATCTTTTTTGCATTCCTGATATACTAACTCCGACGGTAACCGAAACTGCTGCTAAAAGCGCAATAACAATGAGCATTTCAAGTAAACTAAAGCCATTTTTTTTCATGTTCTCACCTACTATAAGTATATCATATTTTATAATTAAAAAAATAGTAACCTAAGTTACTATTTCAAAAATAATATTAAAGATATAACAAAGAAAGCAATTCCTAAAATAAAAGTAAGTCTACTTATAACTAATTCTAAGCCTCTTTCTTTTTGATGTTGAAATAAATTTTCATTTCCACCTGTTATAATTTGTCCAGCTTCGCTGGCTTTATTTCCTTGAAGTAAAACTATTGCAATAAGCAACACTGAAATTACTAACAATATATTTTCAAGCATTTTATTCACATCCGTTCTTTAATAATCTATCATATAATCCATTTATTTTCAAGAATTACTTATTTTCATCTTTATTTTTCTTGCTTTTAGATGGTTTTTCAGAAATTTCTTCTTCATTTGTTTCTATTTCTTCAGCTGGTTTTATTTTTCCAGTTGCTACAATTGATTCTATTTGTTCTTTTGTAATTGTTTCATATTGCATTAAAGCATCACTTAGAGCAAAAATCAATTTTTTATTTTCGCTAATTATTTTCTTAGCTTTTTCATAACAGTCTTCAATAATTTTTCTTACTTGTTCATCTATTTCTAGTGCCACTTGATCAGAAAAGTCTCTTGATTTGGCATAATCTCTTCCTAAGAAAACATTTTCACTTTTTTCTTCATATTGAACTGGGCCTAAATCACTCATTCCATATTCAGTTACCATGCTTCTAGCAATTCTTGTTGCTTTTTTAAAGTCATCGCTTGCACCAGTTGATATTTCATGAAGGAACATTTCTTCACTTACACGTCCACCTAATAATCCAGTTATTTGAGCTAATAATTCATCTTTAGTCATTACAGCAATTTTTTCTTCTTTAGGAAGCATCATTGTGTAACCACCAGCCATTCCTCTTGGAATTATTGTTATTTTGTGAACTTCTTGAGCATCTTCTAATTTGATACCAATTACAGCATGACCAGCTTCGTGAATAGAAACTAATTTTTTCTCTTTTTCTGTTATTTTTCTAGTTGTTTTAGCAGGTCCAAGTAAAACTCTATCAGTAGCTTCATCTATTTCATCCATTGTTATAGCATTTTTATTTCGACGTACAGAAAGTAATGCAGCTTCATTAAGTAGATTTTCCAAGTCTGCTCCAGAAAATCCTGGTGTACGTAAACTTAAATTAGTAAGATTTACATCTTTTCCAAGTGTTTTGTTTCGAGCATGAACCTTTAATATTTGTTCTCTTTCATTAGCATCTGGCAAACTTACTGTTACTTGACGGTCAAAACGTCCTGGACGAAGAAGAGCTGGATCTAAAACATCTGGACGGTTTGTAGCTGCAATGATTATTATTCCTTCATTTTCACCAAATCCATCCATTTCTGTTAGTAATTGATTTAATGTTTGTTCTCTTTCATCATGACCGCCTCCAAGTCCTGTTCCTCTTTGACGACCAACAGCATCTATTTCATCAATAAATATTAGACATGGAGCATTGCGTTTTGCTTCTTTAAACATATCTCTTACACGAGATGCACCAACTCCGACAAATAATTCTACAAAGTCAGATCCACTTATAAAGAAAAATGGAACATTTGCTTCTCCCGCAATTGCTTTAGCAAGTAAAGTTTTTCCTGTTCCTGGAGGACCTACTAATAATACTCCTTTAGGAATTCTTGCTCCCATTTTTTCAAACTTTTTAGGATTTTTTAAAAAATCAATTAATTCTTCTACTTCTTCTTTTTCTTCTTTTAAACCTGCAACATCTTTAAAGCTTTTCTTGTCACTATCCGTACTTAAACGTGCTTTACTACGGCCAAAATCCATAGAATTTTTATTAGAATTTGCTAGTTTTGAAAAAACGAAATACATTGCCACAACAAGTAATACTAATGGCATAACATTTATTAAAATATAAATAAACATGTTTTCGCCTGGATCAGAATTGGTATCGTACTCTTCAACATCATTTTCTTTTATTAAAGATAATACTGTGTCAAGTTCACTACCTACTACTTTTGTGGTAAAACTTTCTGTCTTTTTATATCCTTCTAATTTTCCTTCAATAATATATATACTTTCATTACTTTTAGGAGTAACTGTAACTTCAGTAACATTATTTTCTTTTAATTCCGTGATTAATTCTCCGGTTTTAAGTTCATGAACCTTTGTACCTTGCATGTTTAAAGCAAACATAACAACTGCGATTACGCCGGCTAAAACTATATAAGGTAAAAAGTTTTTAAAATTATCATTTTTATTTGCTTTCACATTCATTTATTTTATTCACCTTGCCTCACATTTAATTATTATATCATATTTTTCTGATTTGTCTTTAGCAAATTTTGATTTTTTAATATTTGGTATCCATAATATTTCGTCATTGCTATCAACTAAAATTGGATATCCTTCTCTTTCATACTTCGGTACTTTACTATTTATGAAAATGTCACTTACTTTTTTACTGCCGTTTAAATTTTTAACATTCATTCTATCTTTTTCTTGTATAGTTCTAATTTTAAGTGGTAGTTTTATGGTAGTAGTATCTAAAGCTATACAGCTATTAGATTTATTCATTTCATTTATATTATAGTAAAATCTAAAATTCCCATACTCCGTATCTTTATCTAATATTATTTCTTTTTTAAAAGAGATTTCTTTTTTTCTAATAAAAATTTTTCCATAACTATTTATTCCTTGGTAATTATTGTTTAAATCAACACTTTTATTAGATAGATTATAAAGCCTCATTAAAAGGTTTATTTGTTCATCAGATATATCAAAGTAATCATTTTTTTGAAGTTCTTTGATAATAATCTCTAAACATTTTCTTTTAATAAAATCGCTTTCATCTTTTAATTTTATAATTAGTATTTTATCATCCTGAATAAAGTTTTTAAATTTAATATAACTTGTAACAAATTTATCGTATTCTATAAGTTCTTTAGAAAATTTTAAGTATTTTTCATGAACTAAAGGATTTTCTTTTTTTAAAAAAGGAAGAACTATTTTACGATATCTATTTCTAGTATGAATCATCTCATCATTAGTTTTATCTATTGCATAATTAATATTATTTTCATCAAGATACTTTATGATATCTTTTTTAGTTGTTGTTAAAAGAGGTCTTAATATCTTAAAATTTTGATTAGTAGTTATTTCTCTAATGCCAATGTAACCATTTAAATTACTGCCTCTAGTAAGACGCATTAAAATGGTTTCTATTAAATCGTCTCCATGATGAGCTGTTAGTAAAATGCTAGCATTATATTTTTTTTGAAGTTCTTTAAAGAAATCATAACGTTTTTTACGAGCCTCATTTTCTGAAAAGGTATCGTTATTGTAGCTTATAATTTCCATAAGTTCAAAAGTCAAATTATTATTTAAAGCATAGCTTTCAACCATCTTTGCTTCCTCTTTACTTTCTTTTCTAACATTATGATCCACATGAGCTACGATAACATTTAAATTCATTGTTTCTTTTAAAGAATTTACTAAATTTAATAAACACATTGAATCAGGGCCACCACTGCAAGCAACAATTACTGTACTATTATTTTCAATATTTTTTTTTAAGAAATCTATTTCTTTTTTCATTTTAGCTCCTTTAAATTATATACAAGCATTTCCTTAATATTTCCATCTAATATTTTTTCCGGTTCATTACTTTGATAATTACTACGATGATCTTTAACCATTTTATATGGCTCTAGTATATAACTTCTTATTTGGCTTCCAAAATTTATACTTGATTCTTCTCCTTTTAATTCATTAATTTTTTCTTGATTTTTTGATAATTCTAACATATAAAGTTTATTTTTAAGCATTTTTAAAGCTTGTTCTTTATTATTTAATTGACTTCTTTCATTTTGACAAGTTACTACAATTTTGGTAGGTAAATGTGTTATTCGAACTGCTGAATTACTGGTATTAACAGATTGTCCTCCAGCTCCGCTTGAATGATAAACATCTATTTTTAAATCTTCATCTTTTATTTCTATGTTGATATCTTGTTTAATTTCTGGCATAACACTAACAGATGCAAATGACGTATGTCTTCTTGCCCCTGAATCAAAAGGAGATATACGAACGAGGCGATGAACGCCATTTTCTTTTTTTAAATAACCATAGGCGTATTCTCCGCTTATTTTTAACGTTTTACTTTTTATTCCCGCTTCTTCACCTTTTTGCTCTTCAATAATTTCTAATTTATAGCCTTCTCTTTCAGCATACCTTTCATACATTCTAGAAAGCATGCTAGCCCAGTCACATGATTCTGTTCCTCCGGCTCCTGGATGAATTTCTAAATAGGCATTCAAGCCATCAAATTCGCCACTTAATATAACAGCTATTTCAAGTTCATCAATTCTTTTTTTTATTGTTGATAACTCATCATTTATCAACATAAATATTTCTTCTTCATCAGAAATTTCTAGAAGTTCTATACTATCAGCTATCTTTTTTTCTAGTTCTTTATATAATATAATTTCTTTTTTTAGACTAGCTATTCTTTTATTAATTTCATTTGCTTTTTCAACATTTTGCCAAAAATCTTCTTGAGCTTGTAAGTTTTCTAGTTCTTTTATTTCTTTTTCTTTATCATTTAAGTCAAAGATACCTCCCAAGTGTTGATAACTTTTCACTATATATTTTTAAATTATTATTAAGTTCTTCTTTCATGAAAATCCCTTTCTTTTTTTATTTTAGCATGCTTTATATAAAAAAACTAGACCTCCTAGCCTAGTTCACAAAAATATCATTTAATTAATAGCTTTATTATTTATATATAATTTATAACCATTAAAATCAATATTAGAATATGTTTCATCTTCATCATCTAAATTTGTAATATAAGAATTTTTAGTAAGTACTAATTTAGAAGCTTTATCTATTTATAATTTTATACTTTTAGCAGTATTTTCATTATTTATTTGTCCTTTTAATAAAGAACTATCATCTAAAGTTATTTCAAGTGTAGAAATACTATCACCGTAAATGTTTCCCTCAACTTTTTGTTTATTTAAATTAAGAGAAACACTTCCTCCATTTGATCCTTCATTTCACCATGAATCTTTTTGAATTCTTAGAAAATATCCATTACTATCATTATTATTTATTTTATTATTTTCTAAATATATAGAAGCTGTAGTGTTAGTAACATAAAGTGTATCTCCTTTATTAGTTGTTATAGAACTATTCTTGGCACTAAATGTAGCGTTTCCATCAGCTGCATCCCCACTCATAGATTGATACAAAAAAAATATTTTTATAAGTTGTTGATAAGCCATTTAACTTATTATTTGTATCCGTCAAAACAACGTTATCTATCGATACACTATTTTTTCCTTCTATTACTACGTCTTCAGAACTAGTAGCTGTTAAGCTTGCATTTTTTACAGTGATATTAGCAGTTGAATAGATACTTGGTGATCCTTGTCCAGTTGTTTTATAGGTTCCGCCATCAACATTTACTGTACCACCACCTTGATCTGATCTAATTGCAGCACTTGAAGTACCTGATGTTTCAATAGTTAAATTTGATGCATTTGTTGTATCTCCGCCGGTAGTCATAACACCTCCTGCATTATCACCATTGGTAGTTATTTTTGTATCACTAATATTTATAGTTGTTCCATTACTTTTAGAATTATTAGTTGTGGCACTTCCACCATACTAAATACACCATTTGCATTTGTTGGCATTTCAGGTTATTCATTTTCAGATTCATTATCACTATTTGGTTTTTCTAGTGGCATTTCTGTGTTAGAATTTTCATTATTTGGTGGTGCCATCATATTATCGCTTTCATTTGTAACAGCGTGATTTTTTGCATAATACATTGTAAAGCATATTGATGCAAACAATATAATAAAAATTGTTATTATTTAATTATAAAAAAGAGATTGAATTATCAACCTCTAAAAAATCTTATTACCATAGATTGGTATCTTTCTTTACACAGAGTTTTTTACACTCTCAGCTAAAGTAGAAATTATTCATTTCCATTCAGCCCCTAGTAACTTATTTTTTTAAATGTTTTTTTCTTTTTATTATACTACTTAGTGCTAAGCTTATACCAGCTATTGATATAATACCAATACTAACATAAGTAATAATATTATCTGCTGTTTTAGGATTTTCTTCACTTTTAATTTCAACATCTTCATAAGCTAAAGCGTAAGTTGAAAATTTATCACTTTTAAATGTAAGTATATTTCCATTAGTAGTAGTTTCAAGAATTTCTGATTTTCCATCATGATATCTAACAACATAATATTTTCTATTATATCCTTCAGGAACTGTTGCTAGTTCTTTAGGAATTGCTACATTAAATGTCATTTCTTTTGATAATTCATTTAAAGTACCTACTACTTCATTTCTAGCACTATCTTTAACATTTAAAGTAATATCAAAATAGTTAGTTATTTTTATATTTTTTTCTTTAGCTATATTATCAATACTTTCTACAGTACTTTTTTCTAAAGCATCAACATTTACTTTATCTACTACTACAACTACTACAGGACTAATATCAGCAACATCTATTTTTCCATCCTTGATGGCTTTTTCTAAAGCATCTTTTACTTCTTCACTGTTCTTAACTCCAATAGTAACTTCTTTTACTTCTTCTTTATCAATTGATGGAGCTTCAATAGTTAGACTTTTACTTCCAACAATATAAGTGTTATTAACTAAAGTTTCCATATAATCTGCATTTAAATATTTAGCAACAGAACTTGAAAAAGATCCACCTGTTATTGTTGTTTCTACTTTACCAACATATTCTGGATTATTAAATCCTGCTACGGGATTTTCTACTCCAGCTTCTTTTAAACTTAAAACATCATAAGCATTTCTTGAAGTGCTGTTAGTAACTAATTTCGCATTCTTAGAAATATTTATGCTCATATCTTGTTGATATCTACCAATATCATAGATGGCAATAGCACTACCTTGTTTATTGGTTACATTAAATGTTCCACCTGTAATATTAAGAACTAATTCATTAGTTTCACCGGCATCTTTTGAAGTATAAGTTCCACCCCATACATATAAAGCATCGGCAAGCCAAGCATTTTCAGATTTTTTATAATATTCAGCAAAAGAATCTATTGATCCATTTGTGGCATTAATTGTTCCGCCAGAAATATTAATTTTACCCATTCTAAGAGAAATACCACCATTTAATGTTCCACCTGTCATAGTTAGGGAAACTGGTCCTGGCATATAAATAGCTGGTCCTTCTGATGTTGTTATTGTTCCACCATTAACAACAAAATTCATTGTTCCTGTTGTATTATTTCCAGTTAAACCTGCATATAGAGATTCAATAACTCCACCATTAACTATTGCTGTACTTCCTGACATGCAATAAATACCATAGTCATCAGCACTTACAATTGTTCCACTATCCAAAGTAAACTTTCCAGTTACAGTTTTAGTAATTTTGCCTGTTTCTTTGTCTTTTTCAAAATCACCAACATAAATTGATTCAGGCACAATTAATTTTCCACCTTCTTTAGAAGATTTAATTGTAAGTTCACCTAGATCTTCTACAACACCCGTTAAAGTATAACCATTTAAATCAATAGTTACATTTTTACCATTTGCAATTGTTACATCTTCAGTATAATTTTGATCTAAAACAATATTATTTTCGCCGGCATCTATTTTACTTTGTAAAGTAGCTGCTTTAACATTTATCATTAAACTTAAAGATACTATTGCAAATGATAATATAGTCAATATTTTTTTCATCTACATCCTCCTACTATTAGGATACCACATTTTAAAAAAAAGTAAACATTTTATACTTTTTTTTACATTTTTTTTACTTATTGTAGAGTTTTATTGAAAGTGCAATGATTTTTACTTATATTATCTGTTTTAATATTATATTTTTCATTTCTATATTTGTAAATTTTTAAAATATTTATTATCCATTTTAAAAATATTTACATAAATTAAAATATGAGAATTAAATATTAGAAGCAATTCTAAAAAATTAAAGGAGAAAGAAAATGAATAACTGCAATGAAATAAAAAAAAGGCTTGAGGAAGAAAGGAAAAAATATAGATTTTGCTATATTCAAGGTCCAACTGGGCCTAAGGGAGAAAAAGGGGATGTTGGACCAAAAGGAGAAAGAGGGATACAAGGCCCAACTCAAATTAATGTTGGTATTACGGAAACGTTGGAACCTTTTGAAAACGCTAAAGTAGAAAATGTTGGAACTAGTGAAGATGTTATTTTGAATTTCAAGATACCAAGGGGTATGCAAGGAATAGATGGCAAAATCGGACCTCAAGGAATACCAGGGCCTAAAGGAGATAAAGGAGATGTTGGACCTCAAGGAATAAAAGGTGAAAAAGGTGATCAAGGACCATCAACTATTCAAATTGGAAATATAGAAACTTTAGATCCGACTGAAGAAGCTGAAGTTGTAAACGTTGGTACTCCTAGAGATGTGGTTTTAGATTTTAAAATACCGAGAGGTGAAAAAGGTGATCAAGGAGAAATGGGACCTAGAGGAATGCCTGGAGAAATTGGCAGAACTGAACATATTACTATAGATGAAACAGAAACTTTAGAACCCGGTGAACCTGCTACCGTTATGGACACTTTTGAAAATTGGGTACATCATCTTGCTTTTTCAATTCCGAAGGGAGATAAAGGCGATCAAGGAGAAAGAGGTATTCAAGGTCCAGCAGGCCCTCCCGGAACAGAATTTGTTTCTTCTTATGGAATTAGATACTCGATGAGCGATACACAACTTACCTTAACTCAAGGAATTGATACAATAATCCCTCTTCCAGAAAAAGGAGTAGCTTTTCTTACAGAATATCCAGATGAAAATTCTATTAAGATAAAAGAAAACGGTGTATATTTAATATCATACTTATTATGTGGTGCAACGAACGAAGAATGTGCTATTACCATGTCCGTAAGAGCAAACGACATTTTACAGCCAGCAACAAGTGCAACAAATGAATTCAGTGCACAAACGATTAATATTATAAGTGGATCTACTATAGTATCTTTACAATCAAATGATCTTTTAACATTAAATGCCAAGCCATCTAAAACTGTCAATATAAAATTTAACGGAAGTACTAATGCAATGTTAAATGTTGTTAAAATACATTAAAATAGGAAACTCTATTCTTTTAACTATTTCACTTTTAATTTTTAACATAAATTATTATAAAGGGAGAGGATAATTATTCAAATAATAGATAATAATACTGTTGTTGTTACAACGAGTGATGAATTAAAACAAGTATTAAGCGAAGATAACGATTATAATTATATTTATTTAGGAAATGATATTATTATGATAAGTGGCTTTGTTATTAATAAAAATAAAAACATGGTAACAATCGATGGGACATACAAAAATGTAAAATATACTTATACAAATTTTTTAAGCTTAGAAGCTGATGTTATAAAGGTAAGTACAACTAATAAAAAAGTTATATTAAAAAATATGAACATTATTTCTTCGCATGGTTATGGGGTTGTCTTTGTTCCATCTCATCCAAATTATTCGCATGTTGTTGTAGAATATAATAATATAAATTTTAGTGGAATAGAACTTTCACAGAATTACTATGGAACCACTAAAATTATTGATTCTGTTATAGAAGTAAAAGATACCAATGGTGTTTCAGCACAAAGAGTCTGCGATTCAAATAGAATTATAATAGATGGGACTTCTACGATAACAAGTAAGTCGAGTACAAATACTGTTTTTTTCTTAAATGATGTAATTCCATCTTCAGTTAAAATTATGCCAAATAGCCAAGTAAGTATTACAACTGATAAAGAATTTATGAATGGAACAAATAGACTCGATCTAATAGTAGGACATGGTGCCGAATTTCTTTTAATAACTGGCAATGGATTTGCTAAGACAACAACACATGGGGCAAGAAATGTCTTGATTGAAGAAATGTCTAATTTTACTTTTATTGAAAAAAGTCATCAAAGAATTCCAATGTGGAATGTTTTTGGGGATTTTATTGTTAAGGAAGGTGCTAGTCTATCTGTGCTTAATACATTTATGACTACTCCATCTGATAACTATAATATTTATTTTAAAGGAACAAATCAAAAATTTATATTAGATAATCCAAAATTTGTAAAAATTTATACTAAAAATGCAAATGTTATATATACAAATAATCCTGTTGACTTTTCATTTAAATTTACGAGAATTAATATGTGGATATACGCTCTTGATTACACTTCTGCGTGTACTATTGATGATGCACCAGCACTTTATTGGTACAAAGATAATAAACTATCTGAAATCACTGGTGTACTAAATAAAGATAATACTAATGTTATATCACACAATTTTACAGATACTGAGTTAAGTTTATTATCTGATATAAATAATTTTTCATTTCAAGATAAAAAAATATTAACTTTTGGTCTTTTAAAAATAAATATTCACCCGATTACAGATTCTATAGACGCTATCTCAGGCCATACTACACCTCAAACAAACGTTAAAATAGAATATGATAATAAAAGTTTAACAGCAATTGCAGATGAAAATGGGTTATTTGAGACAAATATTGATTCAGCAATTCCAAATAATACAAGAGTTAAGATACTTGCTTGTTTAAATAGTTCTTTTATTGAAAGAGAAATAATAACGCCTTTTATGGGCGAATTAACTTTATTAAAAGTTACAGATAATATTAATTTTAGTACGATACCATCATCTACTAAACCACTTATATTACATAAAAAAAATGAAACAGTTGTAACTGTAGTTGATAGTAGAAAAAACAGTTCTAATTGGAAAATATATATATATTATACAAATCCAATGATGGAAAGTGATGGCAAAGTGCTAAGTGATTCATTATTTTTCAAAAAATTTAATGATGAAGAAATTGCACTAAAAACTGATAAAAAGTTGGTATTTGAGTCAAGTAGCAGTAGTGGAAATATAAATGTAAGTAATATAACATTTTCTCCTAATAAAGGATTGTTTTTAAAGCCCACTAAAGATTTATTAGAAGGAGAAGATTATTCGACTTTAATTGTTTGGAGCATTGAGGAATAATGCCTTTACAAGGAAGTAAAGCTGTTCATAAAATATATTGTAATGAGGTGAAATATGACAAAGGATTACATTTATATAAAACTTTGCAGTAACGATAATTTAAGTTTAAGTAATTTGAAAGTTAAAATAACTAATAAATATAATAAGATCGTTTTTGATGGAACAACAGATGATTATGGAAAACTAAATGTACCAATATTTGATAATGAGGTATATACGTTAACTGTATATTCTAAGTTTTCAATTATAAAAATACCATTTATAGCCCAAAAAAAGAAAGTTTACTATATAAACATTAGTAATAATAATCTAAGATGCAGAAAACATCTTGTTACATTTATGCTAACGGATAAATATAATCCAAATATTAAAATTAAAGGAGGAAAAATGATAATATGGCAAGACATACAATCCCAATAACCAATAGCAAGGGAAGTATTGAGTTAGTTAATGGAGTATATAATGCTACGGCAGCAGTAGATGGCTATGATGCTTCTACTCTAGATCCAAAGCAGGTTACCATTATAGATGGCACGAATGATTATACTTTTACTATAAGTGCAAAGGGAATTTTAACACTTCATGTAACTGACACTGGAGATACGACTACAGGGGTTCAAATTATAGGAGCAAAATTTGTGAGAACAGATAGTACAGGCACTATTACAGGCGTGGAAATAACTACTGATCGTGATGGAAATGCGATTTTTAACAATGTTCCTTTTGCACCGTCAGGAAGTCCAGAAATATATTATAGGCAAATCACAAGTGATGGTGCTCATACATTTGATGATACTGTAAAATCCATTGTTATGACCGAATCTACTAAAACTGTAGAAATAAAAAATCCATCGGCACCAGTTAGAAATATAACGCTTACTGATGCAAGTTTTCCTAATATACCAATAAAAGATGGAAATATTATATTTGAGAATAACCAATAAAGAAACAAAGTTTAAAATTTTGTTTCTTTTTGTATTTATTTATTATATAGTCATATTATTTTATAATTTCTATACATTTAGTTTAGTTAAAATCTTATATAACTTGGCACTTTCTTTTTTCGAACTAAACTTTTTGCCTCATCTAATTTTTTTATTTCTTTTCCATAGTATTCACTTAATTTTGTGCGAAATGCTTTCATAAATTCTATACTTTCTACTTCATTTTCATTATACATTTCTTTTAAATCTTTATTGCTATTTACAAAATAATCAAAATAATTATCAACTAAAAACATCTTTATTTCTATGTCAAGATTCATTCTATTTTTTAAATAATCTACTTCTCTATTTGCATATTCAAGAGTATCAATTACAAATAATTTATGGTTATTATAAAGAACATTATAAATCATATCATATATACAAACATTGGCTTTACTTATTTTTAAAATATCTTTTTCTGCTACTAATATTGCTTTTTCAAGACTGTTTAAATTAATTGTTAAAGGATCAAATTTACATAAATTTTTTGCTTTTTTATATTCTTGTGTATAGCCAATTATTTGATTATTAATAGTTATAACCTCATCTGGCCAAATGTAAGTATTATTTTTTATATGACTAAACCCCAGGATTTTCTCCTTATTAAAACCACAATCTTCACCATCAAAAAATGAATGAAATATTTTAATTACTTTATTTCTATCTATAAAACATATGCCCTGTGATCCCTCTCCAAGAAATTTAAGATTTTTTAAATAATATTTTAAATGTTTTTTACTAACAAATTCCATTTTATTCCCCTTTAGTGAGAGGTATAATATCACAAAATATTAAAAAATGCAAATCAGGATCATTTTTCTTTTTCAAGCATTTCGTAATAAAGCACAATATCTCTTTTATAATCTACTATTTTACCACTTGGTAACAAAAGAATTCTATCTATATTTAAGTTATCAACAAAATCTAAATTATGAGAAACTAAAAGCATGGTTCCAGTATATTCTTTAAAAGTATCTGCAATAATACTTTGTGTCATTGGATCCAAATGATTTGTTGGTTCATCTAAAAGAAGAGTATTGGCTCCGCTTAAAGATACTTTTGCTAAGGCTACTCTACTTTTTTCACCAGGAGATAATACTTTTACTTTTTTATATACATCATCACCATAAAATAGAAAACTTCCTAAAATATTTCTTAAAGTATAATCTGATAATCCAAATTCCCGTAGATTTTCTATAATATTTTTATTATTATCTAGTATTTCATGTTCCTGTGCATAATATGCTAAATCCGTTTTATTATTTATAATAATTTCTCCACAAAGAGGCTTTAGTTTACTCATTATAAGTTTTAATAAGGTAGTTTTACCAATCCCATTTTCTCCAACAATTAATAATTTTTCGCCACGATTTAAATCAAATGAAAGATTGTTATATAACAGATTATTTACATCGTAGCCAAACTTAATATTTTTACATGATATTGGCACTAAGTAACTTTGTCTATTAATATTAATATTAAATTTAACATATTTATTTTTCTTTTCAAGTACTACTTTATCTTTTTGAAGTTTTTCTAGTTTTTTAATTCTATCTTTAGCTATATTTGCTTTCTTTTCATTACCATGTAAATACTTATTGATAATTGTTTGTAATTTTTCTTCTTCCTTTATTTGTTCTTCATAAATTTTTCTTTGCGCTAATTCTCTTTCTTTTTTTACTTTTAAATACTTCGTATAATTACCACTAAAAATTTCTATATTTTTACTAATTTTATTTATATATATTGTCTTGTTTGTAACCCTATCTAAAAATTCTATATCATGAGAAATTACTAAAACTATTCCTGAATAACTTTTTAAATAGTTTATAATATATTCTTTTGCTTCTAAATCTAAATGATTTGTAGGTTCATCTAAAAGCATAATATTTGGTTTGGAATAAAGAAGTTTAGCAAAAGCTATTTTAGACTTTTGACCACCAGATAAATTACTTAAATTTAAATCTAACAATGAACTTTCAATTCCCATGCCACTAATTATTTTTAATAATGTACTTTCTGCAGTATATTCTTCATAATATTCTAGTTTTTCTTCCACTTTGTTTATTTTATTATAAAGTTTATTAATTATTTGTTCATCACTTTTAGTAGAGACTTTTAAATATAAATCTTCTAATTCTTTTTTTAGTTTAGCAATTGGTCTTCCTTTTAGTAAATATTCAAGCACTGTTTGATCTTCTTCTGGATTTATTTCTATTACTTGAGGTAAGTATCCAACATTATTTGTTTCTTTAATTATTATTTTTCCTGAATCTGGAGTAAGTAAGCCTAGTATTAAATTAAATAATGTTGATTTTCCAGCTCCATTTACCCCTACAATTCCAACTTTTTCATAATTATTAATTTCAAAACTAACATTTTCAAAAATAGATTGAGTACCAAAAGACATAGATAGATTTTCTATTTTCATTTTTTTCACTTCCACTTATGCAATTATCATATTATTTTTTATTTTCTTTTTCAATAAAAAAATTTGTTTCTTTTAAAACAAATTTTATTTAGAAAGCTTTTCTTCTAGAAACTCACTCAAGGCTTTATTTCCTTCTTCCGTTAAGTGAATTTCATCAGTCATTAGATATTCTTTATGTTTTTCTGTTTCTTCAGAAAAATTTAATATTTCCACATTTTCTTTTTTCTCTAACTCTTCAATAGGTTTATTTATAAATAAAATATAAACTTTTTTATCACTACATAATTTGATTAAATCCATATAATCTTTTGTACTCATTTTCATGCTATTATCTAGTGCTAATACTATTTTATTCGTTAAACTTTTTTCATCAATAGCTTTAGTTATTTTTTCTTTTAGTTTTTTAAAAGTATAGTCTTTATCTACAAAGAAATTATCATCTTGAAAATTTTCATGTATTATATCAAAAGCATAAAACAAAACATCATTTCCATAAAAACTAATTTTATTTTTTAATTCTTCTTCATGTGCTTTAATCATAGTTTCTTTTTTAGTTTTATAAATTTCTTGATAAGTACTATAAATAGCCTTATAAATAGCTTCTGTATATACTTTTCTTCCTGTTTCTGGTAAGTGAATGCCATCTGCATAGAAGTATTCTGGATGATCTTTAGAAATTTGATACCAATCAATTATATGAAGATTACTATATTCTTTAGCTAATTCTGTAAGATTTTCATTTACATTTACAAGGTTTGATGTATTTAGCCAAAATACTTCTCGATCTTCACATAAATCCATAATACTTTTTTTACATGTTTTAGAACAATCACCATTAGTTCCAAGATGTATTACTACAGGATTACCTAACATATTATTGTTTTTTAATTCTTGAATAACTTCAATTCCTTTCCATGTTGATCTAGATACTTTGGCATCAAAATAACTTTTAGGAAATTGCTTTTGAATGTTTATTTTTGCTCCGAGCATAACAGAGTCCCCGATAAAAACTACAGGTAAATTACTAACAATTTCTGTTAGTTTTTCATCAGTTATTTCTGCTTCACTAAGTAGTTTTGTCCAATCTTCTTCTTGTTTTTTTAGTTCTTGCTCATATTCTTCTTGTTTAACTAAAATAGTCTTTTCATTTTCTTTCAATTGTTCTTTTAACTTTTGCATTTCTGCAGCATGATCTTTAGTTATAATAAATTGATATATACCATAAGAGACTACTAAAATCAAAATTACTTTAATAATTCTAACAAAAATATTTTTTTTCTTTTTAAATAAACAAATATGAATTAAATATGCTATTAATAAAGTTATGACAAATATTAAAATAAGTTTTAAATAATAATTTATGGTAATATATTGAAAAATAAATATTACAGGATATTGAACTAAATAAAATTCATAACACAAACTTGTAATAGATTTAATAAGTTTATCTTTAGAATCAAGCTTGTCTGTATTTTGAACGCTATAATCAATAAGTCGGCATGATATTAAACTTACAATTACCATAGATATAGCATGTATACTAGAACTAGCATCTCCGATAACAAATAAAGCTATTAAAAGTAAACTATAGAAATATATAAATTTTTGACAATTGTTTTCATCCTTTATTTTAAAAGGAATAAAAGCTTTGAAATAGTGATGAACAAAAGCTATAAAAACACCAAATATGTAGGAGAAGGCTCTTGTAAAAGTATTGTAATATGAAAACATCATACTATCTTTACTAATTACACAAAAGGCTATTGCACTTGCTAATCCTAAAATAAATGTAATAATGCAAGGTATAATTTTATTTACTTTTTCTCCAATTTTACGTAGTAATATAAATATAAAAGGAAATATTAAATCTAATTGTAATAAAATTGAAATGTACCACAAATGCATAAATGGTGAATCTATATGTCTTGCAAAATAATCTAAATTTGCACTAATTTGCCAAAAATTATTATAACCAAGTAACACAGATGTAGTTTCAGGTTTTAGGTTTAATAAAAAGATATTTTGAAAAAATGATAAAACTGCTATCGATATAAATACTGTTGTTATTAAAGGGACATATAGTTTTAATATTCTATTTTTAAAATATTCTTTAAAAGAAAATTTATCACTACTTAAAGCTTTAATACATGTTAAGTAACCACTTAAAACAAAAAAAGTACAGACAGCTAGATAACCGCCCTTTAAAATTCCTAAATGATATAAAAAAACTGAAATACATGCTAATAATCTAATTAAATTAATATCTTTGTAGTATTTTTTTGTATTTTCCATAACTGCACCTCATATTACTGTTTAATTATATCACTTGACCTATTATTCTCCTAGTAAAAATAAACTATTTTTTTTAAAAATCGTAAACAAAAAGAATAAATCTTATTATTCTTAGGGTATTTTTAAAACTTCTAAATTATCACTTGTACTGTTGCTTGCTGTAAGAATTACATTATTCTCTCTTTTAATATTATTAGTTATATTATCATTTTCTTTTAAGCCAGCAAGAACCGAGTTTGAAACATTTTGAATTACAGCTTCCGTCCCACTTCAGTAGTTTCAGCAGAGTCCAATATTAATTGTTGTTGGTCCATTTTTTCCTTGAGGTCCCATCGGTTCTGGTTCACCTCGTGGCCCTGTAGGTCCTTCAATATAGCAATATCTAATGTTTTTGTAGCTTCGATAGTTTCTTTTTTATTTTTCACATTTATAATTATCAATCTTTTCCTCCTATTTAATTTTATGTTACTAAATAAAAACCGGTAATTAAATTAAAAGAGTTACTGTGCTTATGTCTTTATGATACACTTAACTATTTACAGCAATAAATTATATTTTTATAGCAACGAAATATTTTTAGTATAACAATTTAAACTTATTTAGTAACTTAGTAAAAAAAATTTATTGTAATTTTTTTATATCTGTATGCATTCTATGATGATATCCTTTTTTATTATAAAAATTAATAGCGTTTTCATTATAGGCAAATACATCAACTAAAACATATTTACAATTGTTTAATTTAAAATACTCTTCTATTTTTTCCATTAAAGCTTGTCCTACACCATTGCTTCTTATTTTAGATGTAACTATTAATTCAGTAATTATTCCTCTTTTAGGACATTTATAATCTAGATAATCATTGGCACTATATGGAGGAATTGTTCCCATTATTAGTCCAACTGTCTTGTCATTTTCAATTGCTAAATAACATATTCCATTATTTTTATTAATTTCTTCTAAATCAACCAATGCCATTTTTTCATGATAATCAGAATGGACTTGATCCAATTCATCTTTATCAATAGTTACAATATACTCTTCAAGTTCTGTTAATAAATCTCTAACATCTTCAAGATATTTTTCTTCATATTCAATTATTTTCATAATTAGCCACCTATCTTATACTATCGCTTTTAATTATATATTATATCATTTATATCTTTCATTTAACAATCTCAAACTTAATGCCTAATATTTTGTATTTATTTTGTTCTTCGTTTGAATATATGTTATTGAAGATATTTATCAACTCTTCCTTGGTAACACTTTTATCTAATAATAATTCTATTTTATAATCATTTATCAAATTTTCTATAGTTTCATAATTTAATAAGGCTACAACTCTTACCATTAATTTTTCTTTTGTATCTAAATTTTCAAACTCAATATAATCTCCTATACAAATCAATTTTCTCTTTTCATCATTCAAACGTATTTCTATTCTCTTAGTTCCATTTTTAATATAATCAAAATTTTCATTATATAGACTCATATTAACAATTTTAGGTTGAGGTTGATATTCAATGTGTATTGCATGAATACCATTTTTTTTGATTCCATCTTTATAACCTGTAAATCCATTAATAGAATCAATACCTTTATTAATATCATTTGTTGAAGATAAAGTAAACCTTGTTCCTTCCATTTCTAATAATTTCAAAGAATTTTCATACCAAACATTTTCTTTTACTAAGCATTTAATCTTTTCTGACCTATCATTTGCAAATTCTAAAATATCTCCCTTTTTGATGTCTTTATAATTTATTTTATTTTTATCCGTAGTTACCCTAATTTCTATTTTTTTAGTACCAGCTTTAATTGCATCGAAAGCTCTATTATTTAAATTCAATTTATATTCCACTTTTTCACTACCTTTTTATTTTTATTGACTGTTCTAGTTTTCTAGTTAACTCTGGATATCTATCGTCATATGCATAAGATTGAGGTGGTGTAAATCCGTACTCTTCCTTTAGTGTTTTTAATGGTATACTATTTTCTAATTCATAGATATCTTTTATCTTGTAAGCATATTTAGCTTTTTTCCCATTATTAAATTCTAAATTTCCATCACCTTTTGCCGTTATTTGATTAGGATATTCAATAATTTTTTCGATTTTTAACAAATATCTTAATTCACTTTTAGGAGAGGTTGTATAAACATATAGAGTATTAAACTCTCTTTTAGGTATATAATTTCTAAATTCATGATTCTTAATTTTATTAATTATTTTTCCTACTGCAGTTGTATTTATACTAACATATATTGCTTTACTCATACTTATTAAACTCCTTTATAAAATAGTAAATACTATAATGCCTAAATAACATATACGGATTATTTATCCATCCCATAATAATATTAAATAAAATATCCAATCCTTTCAAACCATACTTCTCTTTTAAAAATGTATAATTTATAAAAGCTTTTGGAATATCAGAATAAGCACCTTTCTTTACATACAATGATTTTGACATTTTAGCGCCTGACCAATCCAATACTAGTGGTGCATAAAAAATCATAGACATATTGTAAACATTTACTCCTAAATATGAAGCTAATTTATACCTCATTTCTTCCTGGTAGAATCCCGCATAATCACTTCCTGTAACTCTCAATATTTGATAATCATATTTATCACTATTATTAACAGTAGTATAATAAATACCTCTAATTAAATTTCTTAATGGTGAATTATATTCAAATTTTGATGTATCTTTAATTATATCCGCTGTATATTCACCATGATTCGGACAATAGAAAATAATGTTATTATCTGTATATTTATTTTTAATACTATTTTTATCAATTAATCCACATTTTGGACAAGACATTCTTATTCTTAGATTATTGTGCTTTGGATCAAGTCTTTTACAAATATAATCTTTATTTTTAATTATTTCTTTTAAATTTTTTTGATATTTAATGCCATCAATAATAGTTTCTTCACCTGGTGCGTTTCTATAACCTCATACAAGATTATGACTTTTTTATTTGAATCTACTGCAATTATTTTTTTCGCCAAACCAAATGATAATGCAATTGTTTCTAAAGTACCAAAATGAGGGCTTGAATTTGGTTGAGCACCAACACTTATTTTTATTATATTTTTTGTCAAATTCATTAATAAATATGGAATTATTTCCTTTTCAAACATATATGATGCCCCACCTAATGGGTTATAAACTACACCATCACAATTTATATTCATAATTACACCTTTTTCTTATTTATTATATCATGGTTAAGATTTTTATTTCTGCAAGTTTTAAAATCTGTTCTTCTTTATTTATAAAGTATCAGTTCCATTTTGCATACAATTATAACACAGGTGTATGTTATTTGGAACAGGTATATATTATTTTTAATAATTTTACATTTTATTTATCAAAAAGAAAAATGTTATCACTTTTTTATGATAACATTGCTTATTTTTTAAGTTTTATGGCTGTTTTTTTAATTTTTTTGCACACAAATTTTAATTATGTACAAATTTTTAAAAGTTCAAAAAGCCTTTTAAGCCCTTATTTTATACTACTTTCCGCAACATTGTTTGTACTTCTTACCAGAACCACATGGCTTTTTGTATTGGAGATTTTGGCAGCTTTTTAGAGCACTTGGCTCGTTAATTCGGCACTTGGTTGCACTTGGGAGCACTCCGTAGCACTCGGCAAACCTAGCAGAACGTATCTAAAAACGTATCTAAAATTTTCTATTTGTAAGTTTTTACAATTTTTAAGTATTACTTATTTTGTTTTTATTTCTTCTTTTATTACCATATTAGGGACATAAATATCTTTATATTTTTCTATAGATTCATTAACGTTTATATTATAATCTTGAATAGTAACCCTTTCATCATGAAAATTTTTTTCTTCTTCTTTTACTAAATATCCACCCAATGCTTCTATCGTTTTTGAACTTCCTATATTATCTTTTAAACAATCTAACATGATAATATCTAAACCATTTTTTTGACATTCGATTAATCCTAAATATAAATTTATTTTATTATAGCCTTTTCTTCTTTCAGTAGGACGAATACTATAACCTATATGCCCTCCAATATCTGCTAGCATTTTATTTAATGTTAATCTAATATGAATCATTCCTATAATTTTGTTATCATTTTCTCTGATCAAAAAAAATGTTTTTGATGGAACTGATTCTTCAGAAGGAATTATTTTTTCATCGTTTTCAATTTTCTCAAGCCATCCATCATAATTATCGAGATAATGTTTTAATTTATTTGTGCCATCAGTATCTGATTTATTAACATTTAAAATCTCTTTTATATATTCTAATGCTTCATCTTTTCTTTCTAAAGATGGTTTTTCCAAATAAAATTTTTCCATATTATCAACTCCTATATATATTATACCATTATATTTTATTTTAAATTGTAATTATCTACATAAGAAGTGGAAAAACTTACAATTTATATACTTTTTAGATACGTTTTGTATTCAATTTGAATTAAAAGTTTGAATATATGTTTTAGCCTTATTTTATAAGGCTTTGCAAGATTTTTATCACGTATCTAAAACGTATCTAAGACAATTGTCACTCCAAAAATTATCTAAAATGTGGAATCATAGAAAAACCCGCATTTCCTTTATTTATGCGGGTTTGCAGGCTTATTTACCATGACATTGTTTATATTTCTTTCCACTGCCACAAGGCGAACCATTAAAACAACCAAGTAATTTTTTGCTTGAAAATTGGGCTTTCTTACTCAGAAGTTTTAATAACTTACTCGTAAATTGTAAAAAAGTTATGTCTAATTTTCTAACAATGCAGTTTAAACTTATCTAATAACTTATCTAATAACTTATCTAAAATAATTAGTTTTCTTCAGAATCAATTTCATCTAACATTTTTTCTTGACTTAATATAATATTTTTCATTTCTTTAATCTTTTCTCTAATTTTATCTATATCTAACAAAATTTGTTTCTTATCATCCATTCTTGTCACCTTCTACCCTTACCACTTTTTAAAGATTCTTGAATCTCATTTATTCTACTTATAATTTTTGCACTTCTATCATTTAATTCACTCAATTCTGCAGTCAATCTTTTTGCTTCTTCAATTAGTTCAGCAGTGCTGATACTAGCACTATCTGATAATTTATTATCTTTTTTAATATAATCTGATACTAGCCCAACTTTTTCTAAAAAAATAGATTGTTCTGCTTTATTTGCAAACATTCGCTGATTGTACTCTTTCATATTTTTTGTAATACCATCTGCTATGCTTAAGAATATACTACCGAATTCAAAATTATTACCATTTAATTTATAAGCATATCTACAAATAATTTCTATTTCATTATCACTGAAACCTAAATCCTTAAAATCGATATTTATTCTTTCTCCATCAGAATCTCTATTTAGAAATTTACTAAAGCGTGGAGGATAAGTTGAAGGATTAGCTGGTATATAACTATATTCAAAATATTCTGACTTAAGATTATAATTATTATCATATAAAGTATCAGCAAATAAATCCTCATTTAAATATTTATATCTTAACAATTTAATTATTCCATGTATTTGTGATCTAACATACTTACACGTTCCATAAGTAGCACTATAAGTATTTGCCCCATAGTTAATACCTAGTTCATCATCTAATCTAAATAAATCTTCTAATGATTCAATATTATTTTTTTTAAAAATACCAGCAACATATGAAGAAGGACGTACTAATCCTGTATCATATATACTGATTTCACGAAACTCACTATAGTTTTTTTCCATTATTTAACACCTCTATTAATATTATAACATATTTACTTATTTTTCAGGCAATTTAACCTAAAAAACTTATCTAAACGTTTTTTTTTGAAGTAAAATTACCTAAAAATTGTAAGTAGTAAAAAGCCCGCAAGCCTTTTATTTATAAGGCTTTGCGAGCTTATTTACCACAACATTGTTTATATTTCTTTCCACTGCCATATGGATAAAAAAATTGCTCTGTTTGGCTCCACTTGATTTCATAAAACCCTTGAATTTATTGAATATTTTTCACTTGGCTTCACGCTATTTCACTCGGCTTCAACGGCAAACTGTATCTAAAATTGGATTATTGCAATTTTTTACAACTTTTATGTAAGTTCTTATTCATGTCTTTTATTCATATAACTAATATATGATTTTATTAAATCTGCATCCATTAAATTTTCAGGTACTTCTTCAGGATTAAAGAATCTTAATCTCTTAGTTTCAGAATCGCCTTTTAAATTAGAAGCATCTTCCATTGACACGTCAGCTAAATATAATGATGTATTATTATAAACAATATCTCCATTCGGATAACTATTCTTTCTGGATTCACCAGATAGAGTATCAATTAATTCAATTTCATTTGGATCAAGTTTAATTCCTGTTTCTTCAAAAGCTTCTCTTACTGCGGTAATTCTTAAATCTTCTCCTAAATCTTGGCATCCACCAGGAAGCCCCCATTTATCTCTATCAGTTCTTTCTTGTAAAAGAATTTGACCATTTTCATTTCTTATAATAATAGCCGCTCCTGTTTGAATAAATGGTATATGACTAATTCTATCATCAAGTGCCATTCTAAATAGAACAGGATAACCACCATATTTAGCGCTTAACTCCAATAATTGTTGTTCATCTAAGCTTAATATCAAATTTACAAATTCTTCGTGAGTATACTCTCTCATTTTTTTAAAGTTCATTATATCAACTCCCCTATCAATTATATCATAAAGCCTATATTTAAACTAAATAAAATATAACTATTATCCAGACAGTTTTACGATTCAAAATATTCATATACAATTTGATTATATCTTTCTAACAAATGATTATTATTTATTCTTTTATTAAATAATTCTTTTAATTCTAAATAATACCACTTTAATTCATCATAATTATTTGCTTCTGTGACAAGGAATTCTTTTCCCCTTATTTTATATTGTTCATAATCTGAAATAAGATTTTGCAGTTTATCGGCAATTTCAACCACTATAATATTATCATTAGCAGTTTCCAGCCTTTTAATAAATTCCTTTTTTCTATCAATATAGTTAGTTATGTTTTGATCTTCAGTCAATTGTAAAACACCATCAGCTATATTTTTTCCATATTTTTCTAATATGTCGTCATATGTATATTTTGTATCCTCAATAACATCGTGTAAATATCCAATAAATATTGTTTCTTCATCACAACCAATATTTTTTAACATATTTCCTACCATGATGCTATGAAAAGATAAATCAATATCTTCTTTTTTTCTTTTTAATCCTAAAAATGCCTTAAAAACGAAATGAATAATATCCTCTTCTAATTCATACATTCCTATCCACCTCTATACTTATTATACCATAAATTTATCCTTATCTATGGGACAGTGGTAACTTTTTTTAAAAATCCTTATAAAATAGGGCTTGTGATTACGACTAAACTGTAAAAAATAGGTTTTAGATACAGTTTACTCGTAATCAAAGTGTATCTAAAATTGTATCTAAATGCAAAAAATTAATACTTTTCTGGTTTTCAAAAATAGTAAAAACCCTCGCAAACTCTTTATTTACGGGCGTTTCTAATTATTTACCACAGCATTGTTTATATTTCTTTCCACTTCCACATGGCCCTTTGTATTCGGGATTTTGGTAGCTTTTGTGAGCACTTGGCTAGTTATTTTGGCATTTGGCTGCACTTGGAAGCACTCCGAAGCACCCAGCAAACCTAGCATAACTTATCTAAAATAATTTGATTTTAATTTTTTACAATTTTTAAGTAATTATAATTTTATGGTTTCAATCTCATTTATATTAACTAAAATATCAGTACCTTCAATCATATTTTTAATTTTCAGTTGGCCACTAGAAATTTCATTGGTTCCTATAACTATAACATATTTGATTTTTTCTCTATTAGCATAATCGAGTGATTTTTTAAGTTTTCTATTGTTCATTTCGACATCAACATTATATCCTATATTTCTAAATTGACTAGCTATTTTTAATGATTCTATCTCTGTACCCATAGGTATGATAAAAATATCAGTATTTGAATTGTCTTTTTCTAAATCTTTTTTTAATAATTCATATATGGCAGATAAACCAAAACTAATTCCAACTGTAGGATATTCTTCTCCATCTCCTATAAAATTTCCAATCATTTCATCATATCTACCACCAGCTGCAATGCTTCCTTTTATTCTTTTGTTTTTATCATAAACTTCAAAAACATTTCCTGTGTAGTAATTTTGACCTCTTGCTAGTGTAATATCAAAACTACAACAATCAAGTTCAAGTTGTTTTAAATATTTGCACAAATTATTTACTTCTTCTAACCCTTTAAATATTTTTTCATTATTGGTATCTTTTAATGTCTGATTTAAAACAAATAAATTCATCTGGAAATAGTTGTTTAGTTTTTCTATTTGCTTTTTGGTTAACCCTAATTCTAATAACATTTGATTAAACTCTTCAGTTTTTAATTTATCTTTTTTATCTATAATAGTAGTTACTTCAGAAACCAATTCTTCAGATATTCCTGATTCAATAATTAATCCTGTCATTAATTTCCTACTATTATATTTAATTATAATATCAATATTAAGTTCTTTAAATGTTTTAACAAATAATGATAGTAACACTGCTTCAATATATTGGCCTTTTATACCCACAACATCTGCATCACATTGAGTAAATTCTCTGTCTCTCCCAACTTTGACAGGACCATCTCTAAATACTTTTGATATTTCATATCTTTTAAATGGAAATGATATTTTATTTTTATTTAATGCTATAAATTTTGCAAAAGGAACAGTTAAATCATATCTTAATCCTAAGTCTCTATTTCCTTGATCAGTTAATCTATATATTTCTTTTAAAATATCATTATTCTCATCATACTTATCGCTAAGCATCTCATAATAGCATAATATAGGTGTTTCAATATTTACAAATCCAAACTTTTTAAAATTATCTATTATTATACTATTTATATAATTTCTGATTTTTTGTTCTTTTGGTAAAAAATCATAACCACCTTTAACATTTTGTATCTTCATAATAATCTCCTTATTTCATAATAATATTAAAAAACTATACAAGTAGTACCTGTATAGTTTATAAAATTTCATTTATAACTAGATACAAGCACCACAAATAGCACTTGTACCATATGACATTTTTTAATGTCGGTTCAAGTGCAGATTATTATGATGATGTAAATTAGTTATTTTTAAATTAAACATAACAATCTCCCTCTTTCAATGTAATTGATTATAACACTTTTCTTGTAATTTGACAAATTTCACAAAAAGCTTATCTAATTTTATAAGCATTTTAGCCTTATTTTATAAGGTGTTGAAGCACTTTCAATACTTTGAAATACTTATCTAACAACTTATCTAAATTTTAATTTAATTTTCCATAATACATATCGCTAAACATTCCATTTTTTTCTATAAGATCATCAAATTTGCCATCTTCTTCAATCTTACCTTTATTAAGTACTATAATTCTATCACA
>CAKOOS010000012.1 GCA_934098735.1 uncultured Bacilli bacterium
TTGCCGGGATTTGGCTCTTTTATTATATCAAAAAACCGCACCCTGGTGGTGCGGTTCAAATTTCAATTTAGGAAAAAATAAAAGCAAAAACTTTTATTTTTTTATTTTAAATTCTCTTCCATTAATACTTTTACTTTTTCAAATAATAATTTATTAGCATCTTCTAAATCCATATCATTTACTTTAAAAGGTTTTCCATAACGAATAGTTAAATTTTTGCTTTTAAAAACATAGTCTCCGGTTATACCAAAAGGTACTAAATAGGCATCTGTTTTTTTAGCCATTGATACAGCCCCAAATTTAAATGGTAATAGAAACTCTTTAGTCTTATTTCGAGTTCCTTCAGGGAACAACCCAATAGCACCATTATTTTCTAAAGTTTCAATTGCTTTTTGGCTAGCTTCATGATCTTTGTGAGCTCTATCAACTGATATACAGCCTACAGCTTTAAAAAACCAAGCTGTTTTTTTATTGTCAAAATATTCTTTTTTAGCCATATATCTAATATATCTTTTAGTAGATATTATTGATAGACATTGATCATATAAATGTTTATGATTACCTACAATTAATATTCTTCCCTCTTTAGGAATATTTTCTTTACCAATAATTTTTGGAGTATAATACCATTTAAAAAATGGCCCTAAAATCATTCTTCCTAATCTATATAAAAATGGCATTTTATTCATCATCATCACCTCTGGTATCTTGTTGTAATGTCTTAAAGTCAACTTTTCCTAATTTAGTTCTAGGTAGCTTTTTCCGATAAACAAATTCTTTAGGCATCATGTATTTAGCTAACTTCTTTTGACAATAATTTTTTATTTCATCTTTAACAAAAAGACTAAAATATCCTTCCTTTAAAACTATAAATGCCTTTGGTACTTCTTGCTTATAAGGATCGGGTACACCCACAACAGTACACTGTAAGACTGCTGGATGTGATTCAATTACTTCTTCTATGTGAGATGGGTATACATTATATCCACTAGAAATAATCATTCTTTTAAGTCTTCCTTTATAGAAAATAAAACCATCATTATCCATATAGCCAAGGTCTCCAGTATGAAGCCAAATATGGCCATCATTATGAATTTGCAAAGCCGCATTTGTTTCAGATTCATCATTTAAATATCCTTGCATAAATGCTTTAGAGTGAACACAAATTTCCCCAACGGTATTATAGGGAACCGTTAAACGTGTTGATGGATCTATTATTTTAATTTGATTTCCAGCTAAAGGTATACCAACTGATCCACTTTTATTTACATCATCGCAAGCTAAACAAACTGCTGCTAGAGCTTCTGAAAGTCCATAACCTTGGGTTATTTTTCCAGGACTTCTATGTTTTTTAAGATAATCATTCATCTTATTCTCTAAATTTTTAGGTAGGATATCTCCTCCAGATACAATATATTTTAATTTTGATAAATCTAAATTCTTGACATTATTATTACTCATTAAAGCTTCATATAATGTTGGAACTCCAAGGACACAAGATGGTTTTTTCTTAGCAAATAAAATATCAAATTTTTTAGCATTAAATTTTGGCACTAAAATTGTATAACAACCTAAAGCTAAGGGCGTATGCATTAAAACGCTTAAACCAAATCCATGAAAGTTTGGCATAATAGCTAAACAACAATCACCCGGCATTAATTTTTTTAAAGATATTTTTTCTTGCAAAGCTCCCAAAATAAAAGCACGATTTTGGATAACAACATTTTTAGGTTTTCCACTAGTTCCTCCACTATGAATAATTACTGCAGGGGTATCTTTACCATATTTAGAAAACTTAATATGTTCATCTTTAAAGTATTTATCAAAATATTTTTGCCAACTAAAATAATTTTTTTGTTTTGGATATTTTTTTCCTTTTTGGGGTACTAATTTATAAAATAATTTGGTAAAAAATGGCATATAATCAGAAGCACTTGCAAATATCACTTCTTTAACACTTGTTTCAGAAATAATATTCGCTATTTTTCCATAAAAAGTATCTAACATTATTAAATGCGTACTTTGAGTTTGATTTAAGCTATTTTTTATTTCTTCTTCACTAGATAAAGGATGGAGCATACTTGCAATAGCACCGATTTTATTAAGAGCATATAAGGCAACTAAGGCATTTGGAATATTTGGTAAGCAAATTGTAACTATACTGCCACTTTTTATTCCTGCAAAGTGAAAAACTTTAGCCCAATCATTAATGTTTTCTAAAAATTTTTCATAAGTAACTTTGTTTCCTAAATATTCATAAGCTATATTTTTGGGATATAAAAATGTACTTTTCTTTACCTGATCATACATACTTATATTAGGTATTTTTAAATTTAATTCTTCTTTAGTATAATACTTAGACCATGGTTCTGGTATTTTTTTTCTTCTTCTTAAAAAATTAAATATGTTCAATATGTTTTCCTCTTTCCTTTTCTATTATATTTCTTAGATTTATATTTTCTTGATTTAAATCACCATTAATCATAATAGGTTTTAAAAATTCTATTCTAAGATTTTTGGAAAATAATTTATAATTACCTGTTATGATAAATGGAACTATCGGACTATTAGTATCTTTTGCCATTTTTACAGCCCCTATCTTAAAGTCTAACATTTTTCCTTCTTTTTCTGTTGTTCCTTCAGGAAATATTCCTATTAAAAGATTATTCTCTAAGTAAGCAATTGATGAGGATAATGCTTGATGATCTTTATTTTTTCGATCAACAGATATTAATCCCATATTAGCAAAAATAATTTTTTTAGGACCATTCCATAGTTCTTTTTTAGCTAAAAAGTGAATATTTCTTTTCGTAGAACTAATTAATAAAAGACAATCAAAGTTACTTGTGTGATTTCCAGCCAAAATAACCTTGCCACTTTTAGGAATATACTCTTTACCTATTATTTTTGGAGTAAAGAAAAGTTTAAATAAGACTGTTATAATAGGTCTTGTTATTTTATATAATAATGCATCTTTCATATTCTTTCCTCATTATTAATTATATCAAAACTAAATAAAAAAAGAAACATTGTTTCCTTTTTATTTAATTCTTTTCAAAGTAGAATCTTCTTCGTTATTAATTTTATCATTTTGTATTTTGTTTATAATATTAAAAGAAAATAATTCTTCGTTTAATATAATGTCTTTTGTTCCAAAAAATATTTGCTTTATTTGTGTTTCTTCTATATATCCTTTTTTAAAACTTAAATTTACCTCTAATGCACTAGGTAATGAACTATTTATATCTGATAGTGATGGAATAGTAATGTCTAAGGTATTTTTTTCTTGCTTAGTGATGTATTTATGTAAATGTCCATGAAATATAATTGGGGCATTAAACCTAACTAAATTTCCTCCATTAATATGATGATATAGATGAATCTTGTCATTTTTAATATTATATTTAGCATTGTTATAGCCTCCGATTATGATATCACTTCGGGCCTCTTCAACTATTTTAATAAAATCTTTTGATTCCTTAGAAACCACACAAAAATCATGATTTCCCGCTACACCTAGAGTTATAATATCTTTATCATAAGGGTATTTTTGAATAAAATATTCAATTTGACTATCTAAATCATTAATATGCTGACTTCCTTTTGTGAAACTTCCATCAATAAAATCACCACCACATAAAATTACATTTATTCCTTCTTTTTTGGCATAATTAAAGGCCCTATCTACTAAATCAATTCTTTCTAAAGTATTACCAAAATGTAAATCAGAAATAACCAAAAGTTTAAGATCTTTTTCATTTTTATCTGTAATTAGATTGAGTTTTTGTTTACTATTTTCATTATCAAAATATCTTGTTATATTTTTTATTCTTTGATACTTTATTTTTCCATTAGAATAAAATTGTTTAGAAAATAAATAATTTATTTCTTTTAATTTTTTTAATTCATTTTGAAGTATTTTCATATCAATATCTAGAATATTACATAATTCTTCATATGAATATTTATCATTTAAAAGATTTACTAATAAATCTGTATAAATTGTTGGATTATTTTTTTCTCGTAAAACTTTTCTTTTTAATTTAGGAATTATTATATTATGAAGCTTTTTATTACTTTCTTTAGACAAAATGTTGGGATTATCATAATTAATTAAATTACTTTGATATTTTTCATAAAAAATATTTCTTTCCTCATCATTAAGTTCGGATACTAATTTTTCTATTACTAGAGCAGAATTACAATTAAGAATTTCAAATATACTTTTACTTCTTTTATTCATATTTTATCTTCCTTCAGCTCCATATCCTAACAAACACCAAAGTATTTGTCAACCTACGAAAAAAAGAAGACTTATTTATCTTCTTTTAACATTTTTAATTTCATCTGTTCTTCTTGCAAAGTTTTTCTTTCATTTTCTACCAATTGCTCTGGAGCTTTAGATAGATAATTTTCATTACTTAGCAATGCTTTTCTTCTTTCTATTGATGCTACTAATGATTTTATTTGCTTTTCTTTAAGTAATATATCATCTTCACTAATTTCTTTTTCATAATAAATATCCAAATTATAAATTCCAGCTATACAACTGTATTTTTGGCCTTGAATATCTTCTAACTTAGATTTATCTATTTTAAGAATTTTAAATATTAAATCATAGTCTTCATTGTTATTTATTTTAACTTTAAAATTAGAAGTGATCTTGTTTTCAAGTTTAATATTTCTAAATACTTTAATAAATTCAATTATATTATTTATTTTATTATATTCATCGTTGTATATTTCTTTATCATCAAATTTAGGATAGCTTGATAAAATGATAGTTTCTTCATGAATTGGAAGTTTATCATAAAGTTCATCTGTAACATAAGGCATAAAAGGATGAAGCATTTTTAATATTGCTGTTAAAACTTTAAGTAAAATTGATTTAGTTGTTATATCATCTAAGCTAAATTTAGCAAATTCTATATAATTATCACAAAAATCATTCCAAATAAAGTTATAAAGTTCTGTGCCAACATTATTAAAATCATATTTTTCCATATTTTCAGTTACATTTTTAATAGTCATATTTAACTTAGTTAAAATCCATTTATCTTCATCTTTTAAACTAGTCATTTCTATTTTGTCTATATTTTCAATATTCATTAAAACAAAACGAGATGCATTCCAAAGCTTATTAATAAAATTCCATGTTGATTTTACTTTTTCTTCATCATATCTTAAATCAGTTCCAGCTGCAGCAGAAGTTGTTAAAAAGAAACGTAGAGAATCTGCTCCATATTTTTCTATTACTTCCATAGGATCTACGCCATTTCCTAGAGATTTACTCATTTTGCGACCTTCTTTATCTCTGATTAAACCGTGAATAATACAATCTTTAAATGGTCTTTTTCCAGTAAAATGAAGACCTTGGAAAGTCATTCGATTAACCCAGAATGGAATTATATCATAGCCAGTTACTAAAACATTATTAGGATAAAATTTATTAAAATCTTCTGTATTTTCTGGCCATCCTAAAGTTGAAAAAGGCCATAATGCACTAGAAAACCATGTATCTAGAACATCTTCATCTTGTACCCATCCATCTTGAGAAGGGGCCGTCTCTCCAACATATACTTCATCATTTTTATACCAAGCTGGTATTCTGTGTCCCCACCAAAGCTGACGTGAAATACACCAATCATAAGTTATTTCCATCCAGTGATTCATAATCTTTTCATATCTTTCAGGAACGAAATTTACTTTAGTATCTTTATTTTTTTGATTTTCTAAAACTTTATCTGCTAAAGGTCTCATTTTAACAAACCATTGTTTTGAAAGATAAGGTTCAACCATAACTCCACTTCTTTCACTATGGCCCACATTATGTGTTATTTCTTCAACTGAAATTAATAAGTTTTGATTTTTTAAATATTCTACAACCTTTTCTCTAGCTTCAAATCTATCAAGGCCTGCAAAATTACCAGCATTTTCATTCATAGTTCCATCTGGATTTATACATACAATTCTATCTAAGTGATGTCTATTACCTACTTCAAAATCGTTAGGATCATGAGCTGGAGTTATTTTAACTACTCCTGTACCAAACTCTGGATCAGCGTGTTCATCACCTACAATAGGAATTGCTTTCCCAACTATAGGTAGAATTACATTTTTCCCAATTAAATCTTTATAACGATCATCTTTAGGATTAACAGCTACGGCAGTATCTCCAAATAATGTTTCTGGTCTTGTAGTTGCTACTTCTAAAAATTCAGCACTGTTTTCTAAATAATACTTAATATGGTAAAAAGCACCTTTAACTTCTTTATATATAACTTCCTCATTAGAAAGAGCAGTCATTTGAGCTGGATCCCAATTTATTATTCTTTCTCCACGATATATAAGGCCTTCATCATAAAGTGTTTTAAATACATGGTTAACGGCTTTATTTAAACCTTCATCTAAAGTAAATCTTTCTTTAGAATAGCATAAAGACAAACCAAGTTTTGCCCATTGGGCATGGATGTTTTCAGCATATTCTTTTTTCCATTCCCATGCATATTCTAACCACTTCTCTCTTGGAATAAAACGTGGTTTGATGCCCATTTCTTTTAATTTAGCATCTACTTTAGCTTGTGTTGCTATGCCAGCATGATCCATGCCTGGTATCCAAATAGCATTATATCCTTGCATTTTCTTAAAACGAATAATTATATCTTGTATTGTTGTGTCCCAAGCATGTCCTAAATGAAGTTTACCTGTAACATTTGGTGGGGGTATAACAATTGCATAGGGAGGTAATCCATCTCGTTCTTCAAAATAATTATTTTTTACCCATTTAGAATATTTATCTTTTTCAACTTCTAAATGATTGTATTTTTTATCTAACATTTTCATCTTTCCTTTCTTCTTCTTTAATAATTTGATCTAGTATTTCATTACTATCTTCAGTAAATTTTAACAATCCCTGAACTTTTTTAGTTCCATATTTTTCTACTATTTTTTTAACAATTGTATAATAAACTCGATAAGAAAGATTGCTACTTAATAAATCTTTCATATTAACATTTTCTAAACTACATTCTTGATACTGATTAGTTAAATAACAAGCAATACCTTCCCATAAACAATTGTTAAAATATTCATAATTATCTGGCATATAATGCGTATGTAAAATGTGAACGCATTCATGCAATATCATCTTTTTATATTCTAAAAACGTTTCTCCTTTATGAAGGGTATTATCATAATCATTATAATTACAGCAAAAAATTTTATTAATATCTGGATTTAAAAAGCCCACAATATAAGGTTCTGGTTTAAATAAATCATTAGTAATAATAAAATTATCTAATTCTTTTTTAGATTTAAATATCTTTATTATAATAGTTAAATCTTTATTAGTATTAAAAAAATTAGCAATATCAATAATTTTTTCATTTAAATATTTATTTAATTCTTCCAGTTGTTTAATGCTTAATCCAGCATTTTCATACTTAAATTTTATCATTGCATCCCTTCTTTTTTTAAAAAAAGAATGATACCCAAGGAGTCTTTTTTAAGACGGTACCATCCTTTATTTAACTTTCTTGATTTTATTGCATCACTGCATTTATTTTTCATTTTGCAACCTTCAAATAAATAAGTACTTTAGTTTTCACCAACCACTAAATCTCTTTGCTACTTTAATTATTTTACTCCTCAAAAATCATCAAAATATAGATTTATTTTAGCATTCTCTTTAGCTTAATGCAAGTGTTTTATAAACTTTTTGATCAAGTACTATATCTATGCCGTTATCATTTTGAGAGAAATACAATTCTTGATAATTTGGAAGCGTTTCTCTTTCTAACGGAGAAGCATTACAACTTTCAAAAACCATAAGTTCATTATTTTGTGTAATAATGAACATATATTTACCTACTCCATAAACGTTCTTTTTAGATATTCCTGTTAAATATTCATTATTGTTATAATCAAATATTCTATAACCATTTTCATATATAACATAGTACGTATCATTAAAATCTGTTATTTCAGCTCTTACTGGAGAATGAGCTAAAGATCCGTCGGCATTTAAAATATACCAAGATAAATTTTTACGAGCAATAAATTTAGATGTATCAAGTTTATTATTAATAAAATGTGATGGTAAGGCAATATAATTATATTCGTTATTAATATTACTAGCACTAAAGTCTAAATGAACGACTCCCCACAGATTATTGTTTTCATAAATTAAAAACTGACTTGTAGCATCTACACTATAATTTTTTATTTTTTCCATTGTTGGAAAAGAATCAATTAATTTACCATTTAGTAAATTAAGAAGCATACTGCTACCATTTTTAGCAAATATACCTATATTTTGATTTATAGTTGGATTTAACTCTTTGCTACCACTTTGATATGAATTAGTATTATAATTTGTATCATCTATCATTACTTCTGCCCTAGTACAATTAGCACAATCATAAGTGGTAATTAATTTACCATCTAAGTAAAAATATAATTTGTTATTTAAAATAAATTCTTTATTAGGATTATCATCAATTAACTCAGGCTCTTTTTTATCCGAAATATGCTTATAAGTACTAAAAATACTAAGGGGAATAAATATGCAGAGTAGGATAATTATTGCCACTAGCGTCTTTTTATCTTGCATATTTATCACCTAACCAATATTTATTTCTGTAACATCCGTTTTATCATTATGAATATAAGTGATAAGAAGAATATTACCATGTAAACCATATTTTATTTCTTTAGAGTAATCTTTTCCATCAATAACAATTTCATCTTCTAAAATACTTTCTTTATTATCGTATTTATATACTCCAACTCTATTTTTATCATCTACACTTATATAAAAATCGCTATCCATTATAATGTATTTATATTCATTGCTTACTATTTTTCCATCTAAACTATATATTGAATAATATCCATTTTCACTTTTAACTTTAATATATTTGTCTTTATATTCTACTATTTCACTTGTTGTTGATACATTTTTAGCAAGTTCATTACCTTTCATATCATAAATATGATATGTTTTATCACTTCTTTCAAAAACTAAATAATCATTTAGCTTTTTAACCGCTATATTAGTTGTTTCATTATCTTTATCCTTAAATGGAATTAATCCTGAAATACTACTTGATTCAATATTAATTAAACCATAAGATTCACTTGTATTTTTAGCAATAACAGTTGTTCCTGCTGTATCAAGGAAATTTATACCTAATTCTTCGTTATGATAGCCTGCATCTACACTTTTATAAGTTGCTAATTTTTTATTATTTTTTAAATCCCATAATATAATATTATCGTTAGCATTTGGACTTTTTGTATCTGCAATAAATACATATCTCTTATTGTAAATAGGTAAATAATTATTATTTTTTTCATCTGGATTAAGGATACTACTTTCTTTAGCAAGGAAACAGTTTTCTAGAGTTCCATTACTAGATTCTATTTTATTAGCATAAGCACAAACATAACTTCCTAGTAAATCATGCTTTTCTTCATCACTATAAAAATATAATTTACCACTAAAATAACTTATATAACTTATATTTTTGTTTAATTCACCTTCATTTAAATTAATTGTTGCATATTCATCATTGTAATCTATTTTCATAGTTTTACCATTTATGCTAACATTAAAGGCTTCTTCTTTTCCTGTTTGACGTAATTCTTCATTAAATATTAATTTAGTATTATAACTACTGCTTTGAATTCTTATGCCATCTTTATTCATAGGACTACCATCTTTATCATAAATAAGTAGTTTTTTACCTGTTGCAGTTATAATGTAACTTTCTACAAATCTTATATAATCAGCTTGGTCTATCAAAAGGGCTTTTCCCTCATAATTGTAAACATAATATTTACCATTTAAATTAACACTTATATTGTTTTTATCATAATTTTTAATTTCTCCAGGAACAGTCTTAGATATTTCTTTTCCTTCAGCGTCAATTAATTGATAATTTTTGTTTGTTGAAGCCACTAAATAATCAGTACCTTCTATGTAACCAATATAATCATAAGAAAATTTTACATCTTCACTTATTTTATCACTTGTAAATGATATAACACCATAATTATCTTTTTCTTTTACTATAACAGCATTATCTTTATATTCCTTTACTAATTTATATTGTTTTTCAACCTTTTCATCATCAAAATTATATAATGTTATTTCTCCGCCTTCAGCTTTTTCATTGTCATAAACAAAAGCATATTTATTTAGGATAATATCACTCCTATTTTGAACTTTTGTTCCATCTTCATAAACTTTTTGATTAGTATCAAAATCATCTTCGTTACTGTAATAGGCAACATAACATAAGTTTTCATTTTTATTTTGACATTCATAACTTCCTAAATCTTTTTTATTTTCATCTATGAATATTAATTTTCCATCTTTATATCTATAATTATCTTTTTCTAAAATAACTAGTGGCTCATTAGGTTTATTTGTACCTTTATCTTTTTTAAATACTAAAAAATACAAAAGTAACCCAATAATAAGTAATAAAATTAAAGATATAACAACAATAACAATTATTTTTTGTTTTTTGTTTAGCTTACTCCATTTACTAGGCTTTTTTTCTTTCTTTTTATTATCATTATTATCGTTTTTAATGCTCTCTAAATCATACTGAGTAGTATTTATTTCATCGTTGTCATCAATTTCAATAATCTCATTAGCCTTATTTTCCTCTTCTATTTCATTTAACATTTCTTCATCCATGATTTTACCTCCATATTATAAGTAGATTATAACATATTAAAATGCATTTTAAAAGCCCTATAAATAGGACTTAATTTTAAACACTAATTAAATTATTTTTTTCTTTCTAAAGTATACATGCTATTAGTTATTTCTCCCTTTTTTTCATTACTATCTTTGAATATTTCTTGATTTTCTTTTTTCATTTGCTTAATTATTTCTTTAACATTTTTTAAAGCTACTTTATCTTTTCTATTTTTTAAATAAATCTTCCAAGATTCAGCTGGTTTATTTCCATTTAACATTATTTCACAAACTACAATATATGAACTATTTTTTACATGTAATTTTTTAGTTTTTAAAATATAATAAGTATATATTTTGCTAAAATAATTTTTCTTGATTTCTAGCTTTCCATTTAACAATTCTTTTTTAAAAGAATATTTTTTCTTAAATTCTTCTTGTTCATCGAGCACTTCAACTTCCCCATCAGTAGAAACTCTTGATTCTATGCAAGGCATTTTACAGTAAGTCTCAACAAAAAGTGGTAATTTTAAATATTCATTAAGTTCATACACCATTAAAGTTTTATCTTCATTAAATTCATTTACTTTCATATACTTTCTCCTTTATCAAAGATAAATTTTAGCATAGTCTTTTTTTAATATCAATCTAGCTAATTACTGTTTTTAAAGTTTTGATACCAATTATTTAATTTTTCTTTGGCTTTGCTTAGCATGTTGCCTCCAGTACTTTTTACTGCATTAAAAGCATTTTTAGAATAAGCTACTAATTCATCTTTAGCAGATATAATTGCATTATAATCTTCTTCACTTAATTTATCTTTAGCAAAATTATTAATATTTTCTGCTCCATTTTTAATTATTTCACTTGCAGCATTAAAGGCTTTTCCTGTTCCACTTGCAATTTTTTCTTTATATCCCGGAGCTTTTTTTTCTATCGCCATGTCTATTTTATTTGCAAGCTCAAGTACTTTTTCCTTTCCTTTTTCGGTCAGTTCTGAAAATGTAACATTATTTATTTTTCCATCATAGAATAAAAAATCTACTATCTCTATAAATTTTTGCTTAGCTTTCACACTAAATGTTTCGTCATTTTCACTTTCATTTATCTCCTTAAGTGAGGATTCTAAATTATCGATAACTGTGTTATCTTTGCTATTATATTTTACCGTTTCACTATTTGGACTTGGCTTTTTATTAATAATGTTTTCTTCTTTTGTTTCTTTTTGTTCATCATTATTTACTGATGATACACTATTATTTTCAGTTACACTTGTTTCATCTAACTTTTTTTCTGCACTGTTTACACTTTCCTTATTTTCTTTTAATATTGTGATACCAATAAGAATACATAATAAAATAATTATTATAATTCCAATAGTTATTAATATTTTATCTTTCTTTTCCATATAATCTTTCCTCATTTATATTATATCATGCTCTTAATAATAAATAAAATTAAATTAAAAAATGTAATGATTTTTTTGTTTCATTACATTTATTCTAGTTTATTCTAATAGGATTTGTTTCTGTCCCTTCTCCGCTTACATAAGTTATACTTGCATTTAAATAGAAAGTTGGTCTTATTATAAAAGTATTATTTGCTGATGTTGCTGAGATAGAACAATTGCTATTTATAGCAAAAAAATTATTTTTATTTTCAGATTGTTTTGTTATTGCTGGCTCAAAATAATTTACATTGTGCCAATTTTTTCCTTTGGAATTTCTAAAATCGTTACCATCCTTATTAAAACCAGCATACAACCAATATCGAGGAGAAGATGCATAAATATGATCTGATATATATATTAAACCTATTTTTGCTTCATAAGTTGAATTAGTTATTGGTGAAACTATTTCATTTTGATAAACTTTATTAACTGAACATGAAGCTATGCTTCCCCAACTGCCAGCATTTATTTTCCATGAGTGAGTTGCAATTTTATTTGCCCAAGTTGTTCCAATGTTATTTATAAAGTTTGTATTTAGATTAACTTTGTTTAAAAGTGATGTTGTCCAGTCATTTGATCCTTTACCATTATTTATCGTAGTGTCATTTTTATAATTCATATAATATGCATCTTCGCGGACATAATCTCCATCTGTTCCTAGTAAATCTGTTTTTGCAAATGTTGCTTTTACTAGTTTTACTTCACTTCCAAATACTCCGATGATTCTATATAGATTTTTACTTGGACAAGTACTTGTATCTGATCCAAAACATACATAATTATTGACGTTTTCACTTGCTCCAGCATAGCGATATGAATCATCATTTGCTCCATTTGTAAGTGATTGATCATGATGATATATTCCTGTTACCGTGCTTGATGTTGAAAGAGTTTTTATACAGTTTGCTAAGTTTGCTCCGCTTGCACATACATCTGCTAGAACACTATTTATCTTTTCTTTTTGAATATTTATTTTTGCTTTAAATGTTGCTCCAGCATTAGCTGTTTGATCACTATCTAAGTTTACTAATGTTATTGTTATATTCCAATCTTCTTCTTTTGTTCCTGTTGATACGATTTCATGATTATTAGCTATTTTTACTAAGCCTTCTTTATTTGTTATATCATATCCTGATACTCCCCCGATTGTTACATAACTTACTCCTTCTAAATTTTTTATTTCGTTTCCAGCTTTATCTGTTATGCTTAATATTAATTCAGCTGTTTTATTACTTGTTGTATATTTAAATGAATTTTCTGTTATATTTAGATACACATAATAATTAGCTGTTGCACTATTTGTACTATTATTGGCTGTTAATACTACTTTAGCATAACTACTTCCCATTTTATTTCCTTTACCTTTTCCAAATGAGGTTTGATCTGCTGTAAAGAATATATCACTACCTGTTGAAAACACTAGTGAATCTGTTGTTGCTGTTTTTACATTTATATCTGTTTGAGTTGCTCCGCCACCTTGCGTTCTAAAGTAAGCATAAGTTACTCCGACTGCAAATATTATTAGTGTTACTACACTTATTATCATCAATACTGTTCTTTTTCTCGCTTCATTCATTTTATCCATCACTCTCTATTATTAATAATAGCAATTATACCAAGGTATTGTCAATACCTCTTTCCGCTTAATTTAGAAAAGATTTTATATAATTATTTTGAGGTAGAAAATGAGAATAAACGCAAGCAAATATGAACCTAAAGATGTTATTAAAATAGTTAGAGAATGGACTAATTTGACTCAAAAAGATTTTGGCAAACTTATTAATAAATCTAATGAATGGGTTAAGGCTAACGAATCTGGTAAAACTAATTTTTATTTTAAAGACCTATTACAAATTGCAAAACTAAATAATATAGATATAATAATTACAAAAGATGAACATTTAAAAAAGTGAAGATTTCTTCACTCTTTTAAATTAACCCAATATTTTCTTTCATTTTTAATATTCTTATAACTGAATCATCTATTTGTTTTTCGGTTATTTCTTTATCTTCAATTGCTTTTAGCACCATGGGTATTTCTTCTTTATAATTACTTGTTATAATTAAGTCATTACCAGCTTTGATAGCTTCAACTACTGCACTTTCATTAGTTATACTTTTCTTTATAGCTGCCATATCTAAATCATCAGTTATGATAACACCATTAAAATTTAATTCATTTCTTAATATTTCATGTACTTTTTTGGATAAAGACGCAGGCTTTTCACTATCCATGGAGTTTACAATATTATGAGATACTAATACCATGTTAGCTCCTTCATTAATTCCGGATATAAAGGGTAGAAAATCATTATTTTTAAATGATTCAAAGCTTCTTTCATCTATAGCAATATTTTCATGTGTATCAATATTATTTCCGTATCCAGGAAAATGCTTTAAAGCTGATCCTATTTTCTTTTCTTTCATAGCTTTTACCACAACTTCTACATACTTGGCAGTTTCAATTGCATCTTTTCCAAAGCTTCTTTTATAAATAAAATCTTCTTCATTTGTAGATACGTCACTTACCGGAGCAAGATTAACATTTATGCCCAGTTCTTTTAGTATATTTGCCTTTTTTAGTGTATCTTTTCTGATTGCTTCATAGCCTCCTTCAGCAAATAGATCTTGAGGAGATTTAAATGGACTTTGGACTAGCTCTTTATATTTGCTAACCCTATTTACTGTTCCACCTTCTTCATCTACAGCGATTAACAAAGAAATATGTGTATTGTCTTGATAAGAATTGATCTGATCAATAACTTGATTTTTACTTTTGTTTTTAAAATCTTTAGCAAATAATAAATATCCTCCGAGATGATAATCTTTAACATCTTGATCTGCATTTTCACTTGGACATCTAGCCAAAATCATTTGACCTACTTTTTCAGCAATTGTCATTTCATTTAATATATTATAGTACTTTGATAATTCTTTTTCAGGCATTTTTGTTTCCTTTTTAATATCCATATATAAAAAGAAGCTTAAAAAAAGTATTATTACAGCAATTCCTATAAATCTTTTCATATTAATATTGTCTTCCAATGTAAAGTCTTGTTTCAGCTTTAGCACCACATACTGGACATGCTCCGGTTATTTCTTCGTTTTCAATTAAACATCTTGATTTTAAACCTAATTCATTTTTTAATTTATCTTCACATTCTGTTTTTCCACACCAATTTATTTTAATAAAACCAGATTTTTCATTAGCAATGTTTTTAATTTCATCCATTGTTTTAGCATCATAAATCATAGAATCACGACGTGCTTTAGCTTTATTAAACATATCACTTTGAATAGTGATAAGAAGTTCTTTTATTTTTTCTAGGACGTCTTCAAATGAAACAGATATTTTTTCTAATGTGTCCCTTCTTACTAATGTTACTTTATTATTTTCTAAATCTCTTTTTCCAAGTTCTACTCTAATTGGATAACCTTTTACTTCTGCTTCTGCAAATTTAAATCCTGGAGTCTTATCTCTTTCATCTACTTTAAATGTAATATCACTATTTTTAAGACTTGTCTTTAGCTCTTCAAGTTTTTCTGAAACTTCTCCGATTGGAATAATTATTACTTTGTATGGTGCAATTTTAGGTGGAAGTACTAATCCATGATCATCTCCATGAGTCATTATTATAGCACCAATCATTCTAGTCGTTGAACCCCAGCTAGTTTGATAAGGAGTTTTTTGAATATTATCTTTATCAGTAAATTTAATACCAAATGCTTTAGCAAAATGATTACCAAAATAATGACTTGTACCATTTTGAAGAGCGTAACCATTATACATCATAGCTTCTAAAGTATAGGTTTCTTCTGCACCAGCAAACTTTTCTTTTTCAGTCTTTTTTCCTGTTATAACTGGAAGAGCTAAATAATCTTCTTGAAAAGTTTTATAAACATTGAACATTCTTAAAGTTTCTTTTTTTGCTTCTTCTGCAGTTGCATGCATTGTATGTCCTTCTTGCCATAATATTTCTCTACTTCTAAGAAATGGTCTCGTAGTCTTTTCCCATCTAACTATTGTACACCACTGATTATATAGAATTGGTAAATCTCTGTACGTATTAATTATTTTTTTATAATGATCACAAAATAATACTTCACTTGTTGGTCTTACGCACATTCTTTCATCAAGTTTTTCTTCTCCGCCTTGTGTTACCCAAGCAACTTCTGGTGCAAAACCTTTAACATGTTCTTTTTCAATATTTAAAAGTGACTCAGGAATAAACATTGGCATTTGCACATTTTCATGTCCTGTTTCTTTAAATTTTTGGTCTAGCACTTTTTGAATTTCTTCCCAGATAGCGTAACCAAGTGGTCTTATAATCATACTACCTTTAACACTTGAGTAATCTACTAAATCCGCCTTTTTACACACATCTGTATACCATTTAGCAAAGTCTACATCTCTATTAGTTATTTCTTTAACTTCCATATTTTTAACCTCCATTTATAATTCTAGCATATAATCTTTTTCAGATTCAATTGATTTTATTTCATAATGATTTAATACTTCTTTTAAGTAATCATAATTTTTTTTATCAACAATAACTTCTTTATAACCTAACTCTTTTATTTTTTTTATAATCAATTTTGCTTTTCTTTGTTTTTTTAATATTTTTTCTTTATCTACGTCTACAATTTTGATTTCACAAGTTTTATCGAACTTTTTATTAATAACTAAACATCCAAGAACTTCACCATTCTTAGTTTTTTTAAAGTAATATATTTCATAATCTTGATTTAGTAAAGCTTTTTCATTATCAGATAACTCATTTTCAAATTTATCTTTAGCGTTTTTGTCAATTTCTGCTGAATGAAATAATTTACCTAAAGATTTAAGCGTACTTATTATACATACTAATAAAAATAATAATAAATATAATTCAAGAAGTGAAAAAGACAAAAGATGCCCTAATCTATCCAAACCTTCTCCTACTTCTCCGTATGGAGCAGTTTTTAGTCTATACTCACAATATACTAATCCTATGCAAAGCAAAGTGGGAATTATTAACCTATTTTTTATATAACTTTGTATGTATCCAATATACATTGCAATAATCGCAGGAATTCCCCAAACACAAAATATTATTTTAATAGTATCTAGCACTACACTCACTTCCAATTCATTATTTTATTTGCTTACTGTATAATTAGAATAATTAGATTTATTCTGTTTTAAAATCTTTTAATTCATTATCTTCTGTAAGTATTTTATTTACTTTTTCTGTAGCTTGAGATAGTTTCTCACTACAATACTTTGCTAGTTTCATTGCTTCTGTGTATTTATTAATAGCATCTTCTAAATCAACATTGCCACTTTCTAATTCTTTAACTATATTTTCTAATTCTTGTAAACAACTTTCAAAGTTTTTCTTTTCTTCCACTATTATTCCTTCTTTCTTTTATTCTAAATTAATCCAATATCTATTCATTTCTTCTTGATTCCAAAAGGCAGTATTTTCTAATATGCCTCCACAAGCTATAATCGTTTTATTACTAGCAGTATTTTTTACATCTGCAGTTATTAATACTTTTTCTATATTCATTTCTTTTAATTTTTCTAAAGCTTTTTGTAAAGCTATAATGGAATAGCCTTTTCTTCTTTCAGAACAAGCAATTGTATATCCTACATGTCCTCCGCATTTAAACAAAAAATCATTTAATTTATGTCTTATATTAACACAGCCACATATTTTATTGTCTTTAACCCTTTTTAACAAAAGTGTTGTTGCTTTAACATATCCCTCTTTTAAGTTTATTCCTTTTTGTTCATCTTTTTTCTCTTGAACCCATTCATCATAGCTTTTAGCTTTTTCTAAGTCAGCTAAACCTGAATATTGCCAAGGATATAAAAAGTCTTTTTTCTTAATATCTTCAAGCATTTCTAAGACACCATCTTTATCTTCAGATATCGGCGTTGCAAGCACAAATTCATCCATTTTTTATTCACTTCTTACTTATTACTTTAGCATTAAAGCTACCTTCATGTAATTTAATATTTACTATATCATTTATTTTAACATCTTTACTTGATTTAATTATTTCTTTATCAATAGTTGCTAACGAGTAGCCTTTTTCAAGTATTCCAAGAGGATTTACTAGTTTTAAAGTATTTAATAATAAATTGTATTTATGACTAGCATTTTCAATTAAACTTAAAGGATTTTGTAATACATATTTCATTCTTAATTCTTTTAATTTCATTTCTTTGTTCGTAATTATGAATTTAATATCACTATCTAAGTTATTTATTAATGTATCTAGTTTTTGTTCTTTTATTTCATACATAGCCATCGGATTTTTTAATATAAAGCTATTTTTTAAACTTCGCCATTTAATAAACTTGGTATTTACAGTGTTTTTAATATTTTTATTTAAGCGAATTTTATAATTACTTATTAATGTCATTATGTCTACGACGGTTGGTACAGCCATCTCTGCTGCCCCGGTTGGAGTTGGTGCTCTTAAGTCAGCCACAAAATCAGCAATTGTCCAATCTATTTCATGACCTACGGCACTAATTATAGGTGTTTGGCATTCATAAATAGCATTAGCAACAATTTCTTCATTAAAGGCCCATAAATCTTCAATTGATCCGCCACCTCTTCCAACTATTATAGTATCTACTTTATATTCGTCAGCTCTTTTAATTTGTCTTACAATATCTTTAGCTGCATCAGCACCTTGAACAAGACATGGAAATAATATTGTTTCACAAATTGGATATCTTCTTTTTATAGTACTCATTATATCTTTTATAGCAGCTCCAGTTGCAGCAGTTACGACTCCGATTTTTTCAGGAAATTTAGGAATCTCTTTTTTATGATCTTGATCAAATAATCCTGCTAAAGCTAACTTCTTTTTTAACTTTTCATATTCGATATATAAAGCACCTAAGCCATCGGGTTCCATTTTTTCAACGTATATTTGATAACTACCTTGTGCTGGATAAGCACTTATTCTTCCTTCAACTAAAACATTCATTCCATCTTCGGGAACAAATGTTAAATGAGATGCACTACTTTGAAACATAACAGCACTTAAGCGAGAATCATCATCTTTTAAAGTAAAATAAAGGTGTCCTCTAGTATGATTTTTAAAATTACTAATTTCTCCCTTTAAATAAATCTTATTTAGAAATAAATCTTGATCAAGTATACTTTTAATATAATTATTTAAATCACTTATTTTTATATACTCTTTTTCCATTTTCTTGGTCCTTTCTAAATATTATTTATCCTTTTATATATTTATCTAAAACGGCATTAATTATTTTTCTGACAGAATCATCACAGTATTTTTTTGATAGTTCAACAGCTTCATTTATTACTACAACTTCTGGAGTATCTGTATATTTAAGTTCATATAAGGCCATTCTTAATATTGCTGCCCCAGTCTTATCTAATCTATCTATAGACCAATCTTTTATCAAAGAATTAGCAAGTTCATCTAAAGAACTTTTATAAGTTGTAACACCATATACTATGTCTTTAACAAATTCATTATCAATATCTAAATTTTCTTTTATTACTTCATCTATATTAAAAGGCAAATTTCTTTCTTCATAGATATTAATTTGATACAAAATAACCATAATACTATTTCTTAATTCACTTCTTGTTTTCATATATTGTCTCCTAGTGGTTATTATATCAAAAATTAAAACAAATGCCTAGTTTTTTATTAATTTTCCTTCAATAATTAAGTTATATCCTTTTACTATTTGATCACAAGTTACTAAAATAATTTGATTTTCTTCTTTACTTATTTTTATTTTACCATCTTTTATTTTTCTACTTATATTTTTTATTTTATATTTATTAGTTTTATTTTTAAATTTTAAGTAAATTTCATCATTTATTTCTAAATACCTTAGATCGTTAAAATATGCAAGTGTTCCTGTACCAGAATGAGCAGCTATTAAATAAGTGTTTGATATACCAGTATTAATAAGTTTAATATTTTTATTTACATCATTTAATTTGCTTTCATAATCATAAAATCCTAATTTCATATTTATTTTAGGAATCACCAAATAACCTAAATAAGTATAAAAATCACTTTCTTTGGTATTTAAACTAACACTAATATCCTTTACTTTATTGCTAGAACACCCATTTAAAAATATAAGTAAAATAAATAAGACTACTGTTTTCTTAAACATAATACCTTCTTTTTATAAAATAAATTTCTAATTTAAAATTTATTTCCGTATCTGGTATATCTATAGATATTATACTTAAATCATTTTTCTCTTTATCTTCTTCATTTTCATTTATTACATAAAAAACACCTAAATCATTTATATACCACAAATTACTTTTATTATATAAATCTATTATTTGATTATTTATAATTAAGCTTGAGTCTTTTATATAATCTTTAAAATAGTAAATATTATTAATATAATCTAATCTTTCATCATCTAACTTTTTTTTGCTAATTAAACCATTAATTAAATATCTTGATAATGTTATATCTAGATCACTCCATATTTCATAGTAAAAAGTATCTTTAGAAATATTATCAACTATATAATATATACCTCCGGGTAAATTTAATTTACAAGAATAATTTTGACATTTATCTATTTCTTTAAAATTAATATCTTTTACTACAATGTCTGTCATAGCCAAATCTAATTGTTCTTTTGATGCATAATCCATAAAAAATGTTTCAATATTTATATCAAACTTTTTTAAAGGAGGATCTAATATTATGACTTTGGATTCATCATTTAAGTATATATCATCTATTTTTTCATATATACTATTTTCTGTTATATCTATAAGTTTAAGTTTTTGGCCTTTTTGGTAAAAAAAGTTTACATTTTGATCTGTGATATAAAAATTTCCTAAATAATTATCTTCCATGTCATATATAGCAAAATTAAAGTTATAAGAACTTTGAAATTTTATTTCATTCCCTAAAACATTTACATATATCTTAAAAGGTTTGTATGTAAAGGTTTTTGCATAGACATAATTATTTAAAGTATTTATTTCATTATAAAAATTTATCTCTTGCAAACCAGTTTTATTAAACCCTAGTATTTTGATAGTATTTCCATAATTTTCAATAGCACTACTACTGTCTATAAAATATGAAATTAGATTATTTCCTTTTAATGTTATAGGCTCATATAAATTAACTTCATAATAATTACCATCCAAAACATTAGAAACGTTATAATTTTCTAATTTTTCTAAAAGTTCTTTTTCTATATTATCTGTCTTAATAATATTGCCATTTAAATCTAATATATTTATTTCATAACCATTTATCTTTTCAAAAATCAACTTTTGAATAGTACTTAAAACTATTTCGTCTGAATATTTATTTGCCAAATATGCAAGATTATTTATATAAAAGCGATCGGTGATATTATATTCATTTTCTAAAGATAACAAAAAAGCTTCATTATTTTTTATTTTATATGGAACATATTCATAATACTTTACGATATCATCTTTTTTAATTTCTAATGTTACAGCTTTTACTTTTACTAAACCAATTAATAAAAAAGATATAAAAATTAATATTTTTTTCATTAAATCATCTCCTTGGCTGTTACCTTAACACTTGAATATTATTTTGTCTATCAGAGATTTTGTCAAAAAAAGAAGAGCTGTAGCTCTTCATGTCGTTTTTTAAAATTTATTTTGTTTTTTTCTTATTTTTATTAATAAGTCTTACTTTTACACCTTTATATAAAGCAAATTGTTTCTTTACTCCTTCAGGTAAATTCTTTTTAAAAGTTTTCAAACTTTAGCACCTCACTTTTTCTTAAAGATTATATCATATAAAATCACGAATTTTCAACTAAAATTATAAATTTTGATATGTTTTATAAATAATCTCAAATACTTTTAATCCGTCCATAGCACTAGTTGTTATCCCTCCGGCATATCCTGCTCCTTCGCCACAAGGATAAATCCCTTTAATATTAGTAGTTAAATTTTCATTACGCACAATTCTTACAGGACTACTTGTTCTGCTTTCGGGAGCAGCAATAAAAGCTTTATCACTATTAAATCCTTTTATTTTATTATTAAAGTAATCTATTCCCTCTTTTAAGCTTTCATTTATAAAGGCTGGAAAAATTAGATTTATATTACTTAAATTTATTTTTCCTTTAAAAGCACTTTGATCAACATTATTAGATATTACATCATTTTTATAGTCAATATATTTTTGAACTGGAATCATGCCTTTACCTACTTGGAAGGCTTTTGTTTCTAATAGTTCTTGAAAATAAATTCCATCTAATGGAAAGTGGCCAAAATCATCCGGAGTTACAGTTACAACAATGGCACTATTAGCATATTTATTTTCTCTTTTATAATTACTCATACCATTAATACAAATGCCATTTTCAGTACTCCTACTATTTACAACATAGCCTCCTGGGCACATACAAAAACTATATACGCCACGTCCGTTTCTACTTTTATAAGTAAGTTTATAAGAAGCTGGAGGTAAAAATGAATAATTTATTGGATACTGGTTTTCATTTATCATCTCTTGAGGATGAATAATTCTAACACCAACAGCAAAAGGCTTAGGAATCATGGTAATTTGTTTTGATAAAAGCATTTTAAATGTATCACGAGCTGAATGGCCAATAGCTAAAATTAAAACATCTGTTAAATATACTTTTCCGTTTACTTTTATACCCTTTATTCTTTCATTTTCTATTATTAAATCTTCAAGTAAAGAATTATAGTGAATTTCTCCGCCAAAAGATAAAATTTTATTTCTTAAATTTATAATAGTTTTTCTTAGAACATCTGTTCCTATATGAGGCTTACTTTCATACATTATTTCTTTCGGAGCACCACACTCTACGAATATTTTAAAAACTTCTTTCATCCTATTTTCTTTATCTTTAACCAGGGTATTAAGTTTTCCATCACTAAACGTACCAGCTCCGCCTTCACCAAACTGAACATTACTATTAATTTTAAAGTTATTGTTTTGCCATAAATCATCTACTGTTTTAACTCTGTTTTCTACTTTTTCACCACGTTCAAATAGAACAGGTTTATAACCATTTTTAGCAAGCATGTAAGTACAGAATAATCCAGCAGGACCAGCTCCGATAACTATAGGTCTATTTTTTAACTTTTTATTTCCCATTTTAGGCAAAATATATTCTTCATTTTCTATTTTAGTAATATCTTTTTGCAAATATTTTTGCTCGTTATCAATAAATACATCAACATCAAAATAATAGGCAAAATACATTTTATTTCGAGCATCAATAGATTTTTTATGAATATTTATTTTTTTTATTGCTGTTTTAGAGACATTTAATTTTTTAGAAACTTCATTTATTAAATCAATTTCTTCTTTTATAGGAACTTTTAAATTATGAATTCTAATCATTTAACTCACCTGCTACAAGACCAGTTGTAAAAGCAATAGTTAAATTATATCCTCCACAATCTCCATCCATGTCTATTATTTCTCCAGCAAAATAAAGTCCTTTTTCTTTTTTAGATTCCATCGTACTTAAATTTACTTCATTTAAAGAAATGCCTCCAGAACAAACTTGAGAATCATTAAACCCTTTCGTGTCTTTAATTAAAATACGAAAATCTTTAATAGATTTAGAAAATAATTCTTTTTCTATTTTAGTTAAGTTATTCCACTTTTTTTCTGGATTTAAATGTATTTTTTTAAGAATCATATAAACTATTTTATAATCCATTAATCCATCACATAATTCTGTAATAGTATAGTTTACAAACTTTTTGCTTCTTTGCTCAAAATATTTATAACTATCTTCTTTTAACCATGGTACAAAATTTATACTTATCTCTTCTTTAAAGTTTTTATCTAACCCTTTTCTAACCAAAGAACTTAAATTAAATATGCAAATACCACTTAAACCATAATTTGTAAATTGAATCTCTCCTTCTTCAGATTTTATTTTTTTATCATTTTCATATAAACTTACAACAACTTCAGCTCTTTTTCCAGCCCAATCTTTTTCTATTTTTTCATCTGTAATAAGAGGAACTAAAGAAGGAGAAACTTTTATAATATTATGGTTAAATGTTTTGGCTATAGTGTATCCTTTTCCATCACTGCCTGTTTTAGGAAAACATAATGAACCTGTTGTAATAATTACTTTAGAAAATTCTTCTTGGTTTACAATAAATTTATCTTTCTTTTTAGAAATACTGGTTATCTCAGTATTAAAGCAAAATTTTACTTTATTATTTAAAGCTGCCTTTTTTAAAGCTGCTAATACACTGTAAGATTTTAAACTATAAGGATAAATATAACCATTTTTGTTTATTAAAACAAGACCTATGTCATTTAAAAAATCTTGATATTTTGAAAAATTATGATAGATAAAATCTTGAGCTAGCTTAGCATTTTCAGAATGAATTTTTTCAATATTATTTAAAATATTTTCATGGTAAAGATTGGCACGTCCATTGCCTGTTAAAAGTAATTTTTTACCACAATCACTATTTTTTTCAAAAACTGTTACATCGTATTTTTTGGCAGCTTTAATACTTGCTGCTAAACCTGCTGGACCAGCACCTATAATTGCTATCTTCATATTATCACCGTCTTAATTATTTATTTCTTCTATTTTTAGAAAGTCCGTTAGTCGGACAGAAGGAAGTCCACCAGTTATTACAATTTTATCATTTTGAGTTAAATTAAAATAGTTTTGAGCTTTTTCTTTGACAGTTTTAATAAGCTCATCCGTATCATCCATTAATGGAACTATTTGTGTATAAACTCCATAGTTAAGAGCTAAACTGCGCGCAACTTTTTCTGTGGTGCAGCAAGCTAAAATTGGACAACTTGGCCTAAAGTTACTAATCATTCTAGCACTATAACCACTTATAGCTTCTGCAACAATTGCTTTGATGTCTACATATTTAGTTAAGTCAACAGCTCCTTTAGCGATACATTCTGTACGGCCGATAGTATTTTGGTAACCAAAGTGTTTAGCACTATGAACTTCTGCATCGCTTGCAATGCTAGCCATATATTTAACAGTCTCAACGGGATATAATCCTACTGTTGTTTCTCCACTTAACATTACAGCATCTGTTCCATCTAACACAGCATTTGCTACATCTGTTACTTCTGCTCGCGTTGGTCTAGAATTTTTTTTCATACTTTCTAACATTTCTGTTGCTACGATACAAAACTTTCCGTTTTCACGAGCTTTTTGAATAATTTGCTTTTGGTAAACAGGTAATAATGTAATAGATACTTCTTCACCAAGATCTCCTCTAGCAACCATTACTCCGTCACTAACACTTAATATTTCTTCCAAATTATTTATTCCTGTTTTGCTTTCTATTTTGGCAATTATTTTAATATTGCCACCTACACTGGCAATAATTTTTTTAGCATCTAATACATCTTCTTTTGAAGAAACAAAGGATAAAGCTAAAAAATCTCCATCATTTTCACAAGCATATTTTATATCTTCTAAATCATCTTTACTTATAAATGGAATATCTAATTTTACTCCAGGAACGAATAAACTTTTTTTACTTTCTAAAATTCCCCCATTTAAAACTAAACATTCTACATAATTATCTTTTTTATCAACTACCTTAATTTTCATAAGCCCATTTTCTAGTTGAATTATGCTACCAAGTTCAAGGCTATCTATAGCTTCAGGATGATTTACACTAAACCTTTCTTCATCCCCAATTACTTCTTCTTTTGTTATTTTTATTTTATGACCAGGAATTAAGTTAATTCCTCCTTGTTTAACTTCTCCATTTCGAAATTCTGGACCCTTTGTATCAAATAATAATCCAATATTATAATGTTTTTCTTCATTTACTCTTTTAACAAGATCAATTACCGTTTTTCTTTCTTCAAGTGTAGCATGAGAAAAATTTACCCTAGCTACATTCATGCCAGCATCAACCATTTTTCTAAATGTTTCTATATTATTACTAGCAGGACCAATGCTACATATTATTTTTGTTTTTTTCATTTAATTTTCCTCCCTAAGAACATAATTTTAACATATATAAAGCTTTAAAGTAAATACTCAAGAAATCTCAATTTCCTTAAGTTTATCATCCATGATAGAATATAAATAAAGCTTTATCTTTTTATTATTTAAGCTACTTACATAATCAAAGTATACCTGTAATTGATTTTTATATTCTGCATCATTTATATTTTTTAATTTATAATCTATTATTTTTATTTCATTTTCATATTCTAAAAGAAGATCGATTATTCCGTGATAAGATTTATTATTTTTTTCAAAAACAAATTCTAACTCTTGATAAATTTCTGCATTATGAAAATTTAAATGTTTAGAAAGATTTTGAAATATCATTTGATCGTCATGGGCTTTAAAATTTGTAAATTCTAAGATGTTATGCATTTTTGTTCCATAATTTAAAGTCTTTTTTTCTTCTGCATCTATAATACTTGGAATAGTCTTCGAAGCTTTAGATTCTTCCACTAGCTCATAAGCTATTAAATCATCAATAAATGTCATTTGCTCTTCTTTTTTAGCATTTATATTTTTTTTAATAGCATAATTAAATTCATACTTTTTAGTAAGATTTAAACTTTCAACACTAATTACTTTTTCATACTTTTGGATATTTAAAAAGAAAGCTTTAAAAAAATCATAAAATGATCTAAATTTAATTTCGTCTAAATATTCTAATTTTTTAGCCAATTTTTTCTCTTTGATATTGGGCATAACCATAATCATTTTTTCTTTAGCTCTAGTTAAAGCAACATAAAATAATCTAATCTTTTCTGCTATTTCATCTTCATAATATTTTTTCTTTATTAATTGCTTAGTAAATATTTCCCCTATTCCATCCTTATAAAACGGGGTAATAATACCATAGGTATTGGAATAGGTAAATCTACTTTTCAAATCTTGAAGATTAAATTTTTTTACAAATCCAGCAAAATAACAAACTGGAAATTCAAGACCTTTAGATTTATGAATGTTCATTATTTTTACAGATATACTTTTACTTTTAGCTTCCTTATATTTAATTGCTTCGTTATTTTTAATCATATTTTCTAAATACTTTTGAAAGTCTATAATAGTAAATCCTAAATTTTCAACACCAAGAGCTAGATCAAGTAAATAGTTAATTCTTTTTATTGCAGCATCAACATTTCCTACTAAAATTATTTTTTCATAAAAATTAAATTCTATAATAATTTCATTTAATACTTCATGAGGTGTTTTTAGTTCTATATTTTTCCCTATTTTTTGACATTTTTGGTAAATATCAGTTTTAAATATTTTATTTTCTTCAAGAGCCTTAAATATCTCATCATCACTTAAAAGTCCTATATAACTTCTAGCTATACTTGTAAAATAATATTTGCTTTTTTTGTCATAAATACCATTTTGAATATTTATTATTAAACCAATAATATTTTTTATAATGTAAATGTCATTTTCATTCATTAAGTCACTGTCTTTATAAACTTCCATTGGAATATGATGATATTCAAATATTTTTTTATATAAATCCATAGCTGTACCACGATCTAAAATTATACAAAAATCATTAAAAGTTATGTCTCTGTTTTTTCCTAAATCAAAATCAAATACTTGATATTTATTATTTACCTTAGTTATGATATCTTGAGCAATTATGAATGCTTCAATTTCATCATTATTAAATACTTTATCTTCATAGTTATATGTTAAAAGATCCATATAATTATTGTTGGTATTTTTTCCCTCTTCTATGTAAGCCATATTGCCATATACCATTGAATGATTTATGCCATATTCTACACCACCTATATCATTAATCATTAAAAGATTAAATAATTCATTAATATTTTCTAATACTTCTTTTCGAGACCGGAAATTTTTTAGTAAATCAATTTTTTCGCCATTTATATGTTCTTTATAAGAATCGTATTTATTTTTAAAGATCATGGGATTAGCATTTCGAAAACGATAAATAGATTGCTTAATATCACCAACCATATAAACATTATTATTTTCAATACATTTAATAAATTCTTCTTGAAGATCACTTGTATCTTGATATTCATCAATCATAATTTCATTAAAACTATATTTTATTTCATTTCTAATTTTCTCATTTTCTTTAACAATTTTAATAGCCATTTTAGCTACATCAGTAAATTCATAAGAGTCATAATTTTTTTTATAAAGTTCAAGTTTATTATCTAACTTATTTATAATTTTTATTATTGCTTTTACATAATCTTGTGTACTTAAGTAAAAACTTTTTAATTCTTCCTTACTATAAGATATTAATTCTTTTATTTCATTTGCAATATTTTTAATTTCTGTCTTTAAATATTCTCCTTCTTCATCTAATTTAGTAAATCTTCCTAATTTAAAATCATTATGTTTATATAAATCTTCATATTTATTTGGTTTAAACAAAAAACTTACACTATCATATAATTTCACAAAAGAATCTTCTTCCATATAACCTTCAATATTTAATATATATTCTTCAAGTAATGATGTTAGATTTTTAAGATAAAGAAAATACTCAGAAAAAATATCATCAATATATTTTTCATTATAATATTTAGAAATATATTCGTTTAAATAATCTTTTTTAGCATAAATTAAATCTAAAGATTTATTGATATTTAAAACGCCATCTTTTATGATCTCATCATCACGAGTTGTAAAGTCATTTATAAGTTTTAAAAAATTAGTATCTTTTTCTTTATAAAATTCTATAAAAACCTCTTCCAAAAACTCTTTTTTCTTCATATTCATTATTGATGAATCTACAATTTTTATATTTTTATTAATATTTAAAATATAATGATATTTTTTTACTAAAGATAAAGCAAAAGCATCAAATGTTGTTATATATGCCGAATCCAAATATTCAAGTTGTTCTTTTAAATTTTCCTTCTTTATTTTTTTTCTTATTCTATTTGCCATTTCTCCAGCTGCTTCATTTGTAAATGTAAGCATTAGAATGTTACGAATATCTACGCCTTCTTTTAGTTTTCTGATAACTCTTTCCGATAAAACTGCAGTTTTTCCTGAACCTGCTCCAGCAGATACTATTATATTGCTTCCATCTTTGTATATTGCTTCTTCTTGCTCAGCTGTCCACTTCATTGTCATATTCTCCTAACTTAATTTCATCATCTTTTTGCTTGTAACAAATATCTTTAAATTTGCAATAAGGGCATGAATAGTTTTTATTAGCAATTATTTTAGGATTAATTGAAAAATTTCCTTGAATAATCTTATTTATACATTCATTTATTATATCATCAACTTTAATAATTAAATCATCCATTTGGTCGCTAGATAAAATTTTGGCAGTATTATAAAAGCTTCCATCTTTTTTAAATCTTAAGCCTTTGATCATTTTACTATCTTGGTAGTTGGTATCTATTAGTTTTATTATTTCTTCATCACTATTTGAATAACCTTGAAGTCTCAAGTTGTCTTCTTTTAATGTTTTCATGTCCTTTTCCTTATTAATTGGTAATATATTATTTAAAACTCTTTCTAGATAAAAACCGGCAATCACAGAATTTTGAAATCTATTTGATTTTTTTAATAAATATAAATATATTGGCAGCTGAATATTTAAACCATATTCTAATGTATCAAGTTTAACACTCTTCTCGCCAGTTTTATAATCAACAACAGCGATAATTTCACGGCCATTTTTTAAAGTATACATCACTTTATCTATTATACCTTTTAAAGTTATATCAATATTACTCACCATTTTATAAACTTCTAAATCTGTTTCAAATAAATAATTATTTAAACTAGAATTTTCTGCTTGACTTTTTAAATAGTTTAAAACTTCATTTAACTCTTCTGCTAATTTATGCAAATAAAAATATTCTCGATCTTGAAAAGAAAAATCTAAATTTTGGACATAATTTATAATGCTTTCTTCGATGTTTAAATCATTAGTTAAACCTATTTCAAGAATATGGTGAGTTATATTTCCAATTATTGTTTTAAAAGATTCTTCATATATATCTAATCCTAATATTTTAGAAATATAATATTTAAAACTGCATTCATTAAATGATTCCAGTGATGTATAAGATAAAACTAATCCTTCACTTAATTTTTCTTTTAATAAATATGAATCAATTGGTTTAAATTTATTGTTATATTCCCGATAAGGTATATTTAAGTTATTTTGATATAAACTCAAATACTTATCTTCTGTATTAAACTTATATAATTCATCTAAAGCTTTGGCATAACAAATATTACTAAACTTTTTTGAATACGATAAAGTTTTATCATTTATTATCATCTTTGGCTTTATTTGTAAGCTTTCTATAAGAATAGATGGATAACATGGCCCATTTTCACTAAACAATTTATACGTTATAGTTAAATTAGGAATTCTTCTTAACTTTCTTAGCATAGAAATTTTAGTTTGTTTATTTTTTTCTACAGAAGTATCTAAATCTAAAAGGGCTTTTTCCTCATCGGTAAAATAATCATCATCTTTATAAATTTTTGGATAGCTATTTATATTAAATCCTAGCAAAAAAACATAGTTGTTTTCATTATAATACTCATTTATTTTTTTTATTTCGATAGCATTTTTATATTTTGCTCTTTTTACATAAGTTTTCTTAAAATCTTCGACTATAAATTTTAATCTAACATCTTTATCTTGAATGGCAGCAGATTTATTTATTATTGTTATTAATGTAGATACATCATATTTTTCTCTAAGTTTTAAAATTATCTCTTCAATTGAAAAATCATTATATAGCTTTAAAAATTCCTGAGCTACGATTGTACAAAAAAAAGAATTATTATATTCTATATTTATTGGCAAATCAAAAAGCCTAAAATAATACTCAAGATATTTATTATATTCTTGGCTTGCTATTATTTTAATATTATTAATATCAACTTTTTGATGAACTAAAGCTTTTATTTTATTAGCTACAAATTCTACTTCTTCAAAAACATCATTGGCTTCATATATAAGAGGATCATATATTTTTTCATCCATTTTAAATAAACTATAATTTAAGTTTTCTAATATTTTTTGTTCTTTTTTAGAAAGATATTCATAACCATAAACATTGATAACTTTATTTTGAATATAATTTAAAAAAGCTTCATTTTTAATTAATAATTTTTGTTCTTCAAGTTCTTTTTTTAAAGCAAGTAAAAATTGACCTTTTTCTGAATTTATATTTTTTATAAAATACATATTTTCTAAATATATTTTAGCAATATCTATATTTACATTATATTTTTTTATTATATAGGCAATTGCTTCATAATCATAATCAAAATACAAATTTCTTTTTAAATCATCAAAAGTATAAAATTTATAAGGATTTAATTTTTTTTGCTTAGTAAGGGTATTTAATATATCTAGTTTATTGTTTTCATCCGTTAAAATTATCTCCATTTTTTCTCCTTATTTAGAAAAAAATTGCTATGAACAAGCTTCCATTAAAAAGCCATACAAAGCAATGTCTTTATCCCATTTTCCTTTTTTAATATTTAAATCTATGTCACTTAAGAATACTAAATTTTTAAGTAATTCAGAACTACTATACTTGATACTATTATTATATAATTTATTTACTTGCCAATCAGGCATTTTTAAGTAAGTAATTATTTCATTTAAACTCATTTTATTTATTAATTTTTTTACATAATACATTAATCTATATTCTCTTGCTAAAAGAATAACTAGGCTAGTTGGTTCTACTTTATAAACCTTTAAATTTTTTAAAATTCGTAATGCTTCTTTAAGATTTTTATCTACTACAGCATTTACAAAATGGAAATTATTGCTATCTAATTCTTGACCAACAATTTTTAAGACATCTTCATATTTTATTTTTTGAGGAAAACCATAATAAATCATTATCTTTTCTAGCTCATTAAACATGATATCAATATTTCCATAACAATTATCGATAATGTAATTTATGGTATTATAATCTGCTGTATAATCAAAATATTTCAAATAGTCATTAAGAAGAACATTAATGGCTCTTTTGTCTAATTTTACAGTGTTATCTAATTTGCCTGTTTCTTTTATTTCTTTAACTATTTTTTTTCTAGAATCAATTCCATTTTGAGTTGTAAAAATAATCGTGGTTGATGGATTTGGTTGTTTTAAATACTGTAAAAGCATTTGGCTTTCATCATCCGTTATTTTTCCGTTGCCAAAAAAATCAGAATTACTTGCCACAATATATTTTAAGTCAGTATCAAAAGAAAAATAATTTGCTTCTTCTATAAGTTCTTTTAACGAACTTTTATTTAAATTAAAAACTGTATAGTTATTATTTTTAACTATCTTTTTTATTTTATCTTCGATAATATGATATGATTCATGATTAATTAAATAGTTCATTTTTTCTCCCTACTAATTATATCACGTGCAAAAGAAAAAAGGAAGCTTCCTTCCTATTTATCTAAACATTATATAATGTACTATATTTTATGTTTTTTAATAAAATGTGTTATTTTATAGATTGATATCATCCAAAATATTTTAATATTCGCTTATCTTTTTCTCATTCTTAATCTAAATATTTTAAAACCAAATGATTCATATAATTTTATAGCTATTTTATTATTATACATTACATTAATATCTATAAAATCATTTTTACTACTTTTTACTGCTTCTAGTCCTGATTTTATTAATAATTTTGCTACTCCTTTATTTCTATAATTTTCTTCTACATATAATCCATCTATTATGTAACCCTTGCCATCTTCATTCTCTATATATTTAAAAAATACATATCCTACAACTTTAGCTTTTTCTTCATAGTATAATAATATATTCTTATTATTTAAAATCACATTTTTAAAATAATCTTTCACTACATAGTTTTCAGGTATCAAATCATTATAATTTCTTTCGTCATTAATTAATTTTGTTAAAAGTTTATCACATTCATTTGCAACTAGTTCATCTTTAACATTTTTTACCATAGTATTACCTCTTGTTATTATTATATCACACTATTTTATATTAAGGACTACAAGTTTCTATTCTTAATTTATTATTTTTTACCTTAAGCATAACGCTTCCATCTTGATCCGTTCTATAAACTGTTGAATTATCTAATATGTTTAGGACTTCTTTATTTAAATGACCATATCTATTATTTCTACCCACACTTATAATAGAGTATTTAGGATTAATTTTACTAATAAAATTTTTACTACTGCTTGTCTTACTTCCATTATGCTCTACTTTTAATACATCAATATTAGATAAGTTATACTTATTAAGAATATCCTTTTCTTTATCTATTCCAGCATCTCCCATAAATAAAAACTTATATCCTGCAAATTTTGTATAAATAACATTACTGAAATCATTTTCATTATCATATTCTTTGGTATGCAAAAATTGTAATTTATTATTATCTATATTTAATTCTTTAATACATAAATAATATCTGATTTTCTTTTTATCTAATAATTTAATTAATTTTTTTTCAAAATCGTTAAACTTACCACAGTTAAATATGACTTTTTTTACTTTAAAATTATTAACTAAATTAATTGCTTCTCCCATATGATCATAGTCGCCATGTGGTGATTGTCAAAAAGTAAGTCGAATGTAATTCGAATTTTTTCAAAGAAAAAAGATTGCAAAATGCAATCTATTTACTTCTTCTAATATTATTTTCAAGTTCAATTGTCAAATCACTTTCAATTGATGTAGTTCTTCCAAGAGCAAAATCATCAGTTATTCCATAATTAAATTGAAAATTAGGATTTGCAACAAATCTCTTATTTTTTACATCTAAATATCCTATACAAAACTGGCTTGGTATAATATTTCTTTCAAAATATGATTCTGAAATTTCATGATCTTCCCAATCATCAAAATGAGATTCAACAACTCCGAATTGTTTATATTCTCTTGATCCATTAAATTCTTTTGAAACTACAAAAATACAAGTTGCACCGAATCCACTTCTATTAATATTTGGATTAGTAAGACTACCAAAATCTAAATTACAGGATGTATTTTCAAAAAAGTGTTGAGTATCAGATAATTCGTCCCTTATGCCATTTTGTCTTAACTGACATTGTCCGCCATTATACATTAATGTTTTTACTC
>CAKOOS010000013.1 GCA_934098735.1 uncultured Bacilli bacterium
GGTCCAGTAGGCCCAGTCGGTCCGGTAGGCCCGGTAGCCCCAACTTCACCAGTCAATCCTTGAATACCTTGCTCACCCTGAGGTCCCGTAGGACCAGTAGGCCCAGTAAGGCCTTGTTCTCCTCTGGGGATAACAAAATCTAAAACAACATTCTCACTAGTTCCACTATTAGTAACACTTGCAACAGTGCCAGCATCTCCAGTAGTAGTAGTGCCTACAGTAATTGTAGCAGGCCCTGCTGGACCAGTTCCTCGATAAAATAAATCATCTAATAAAATTAATTGTAATTTCAAGCATTGTTCCTTTATTAATATGAAAAAAACCTTTATCATTTTGATATAGGTTATTTTTTTATAATTACTTCTTTACCTTTTGGGGTATCCATTTCATCTAATTTATCTAGCATATTATTAATTATACTTTTTTGACTTTTCATTTGTTTTTGAATTTTATCAGCTTTTTTAATCAGTTTTTTTCTTTCTATATAATTTTTTATTTTGTTATCTTTTTTTTGGACCACCATTTTCTTCTAACCCCCAATCTATGTCATCACCAAAATCACTTAAATCCCATTCTAAATTATCACCTAGTTGTGTATTATTTACTTGTTGCGTTTCTAAATTATTATTGCTAAATATATTTAAACTTTCTTCTTGTCTTTTAATTCTTTTCTGTGTTTTTTCTAATGCTTGTCTATATTTATCTTTTAGTACACCTAATGTATCTTCACTTAAAACTCTTTCAAACTTTTTATTTAATAATACTCTTTGTTTTTCTACATCATAGCAACCAATTATAAATTTAGGATCTAAATAATATGTTATTTTTCCGTCTTGTGATTGTACTTCATTGTAGAAAGCACCAAATTTTTCGCCATCTAAATCAGCACTATCTCCAAACATATTGACATATTCAACAGGAATACGCATTAAAATTATTTTTTGTGAATCTTGATGTTGCCAATTTTCTAACTTTGTTTTTAAAGTTTTAATATCACCTGTGTCTAAACCTATGCTAGTATAATAAAGTGAATTATCTTTTGTTCTTAATCCGGTGTTGAATATTGAATTGACAACTTCATCAGAATTTCCAGATCTTCCAGTTCCGTGTCCTAAACAAAAATATCCATTTTCATTTAAAATATCACTTAAATCTTCTAATGTAGTATATGTAGGTAAATCTGAATGTTTTTGTCTGTATAATTGTCTAAAATAATCAATTTGATTAATATATTTATTTTCATTTTCATTATATACCCATATACCAATTAAATCTTCAAATGGTATAGCACCAATTTGATTATTATGTACTTTTTCTGCTGGTGCTTCCAAAATCATTGAATTTCCAGTCATATAAAAAGTTTTATCACCGCCTTGCGTCCAAAATATTTCGTTATGGTGTGGATCAGTAGAAATAGTTTCTTTTGGCCTTACATAACCACTATTAATAATATCTGTAATTTGTCCTGTTCCAGTTTTTCTGCCAATTACTCTATAAACTGATGTTGAAACAGTACTCATAGCATTTGGCAAATTTTTACCTATTGCCATATCATTAATAAAAACTCTATTTCTAGCATTTACAATACGATCGTTATTTAAAGTATCTATGATAATCACCTCTAATCTTCTTTGTCTCTAGTATTTATACTCATAGGACTACTTATTTTATTATTTGTGTCTTTAATCCATATATAGTATTTTTTATATTGGTATATTGAAATTGAAGCTGTATTGTTTTCAATTTTTTTCCAACAAATATTATTACTATCCGGTGTGCTTTTAGTTGATTTAACACAATATTCTGTGGCGTCACCAGAAGTTGTAATATTCAATTTATTGTTTTTAATATCTAGTGCCTCAATTTTAGCACTCATTTCATCGCCAACTTTTACATAGTATGAATTACTTTCATTGTTTCTAGGTAAAAGGTTAATAGCTGCAACTACTGTAAACACACATAGAACAATAACACCAGCAAATACTATAAATGATGTAGAATTATTATTTTTCATTATTTCACCTCCGTATAATCTTTAAATAATTTTACATATATAGGTTTTATTAATTCTCCTATAACAAATGTAATTAAACATATTCCTAAAACTATTAAAACATTGATAATTCCAATACCGTCAACAATAAAGAATTTTGATAAACCAGTAGTTAAAACTATCACTTGTACTATCATTAAAATACCAACACCTAATGACAATCTTTTGTTATCAAATAAATTTTTGTTTAAAACCGACTTTTTTAAGTTTCTACAAGACAAAGAATATAACAATTCATTTGCCACTAAATATATAAACATTAAGGATCCTGCTATATTTGCGTCTTGAGTTTTTGCATAATAAATAAATAATACAATCATTATTATTGACTTAAATATTGCACTTATGACTATCTTTGATGTTAAAAACGGAGTAAAGAAACTAGAATTTGATCTATTAGACGGACTATTTTCCATAACATCACTATCAGATTTTTCAAAAGCAAGCATAATGGCTGGTATTGAATCCGTAACCAAATTAATCCATAATAATTGTAATGTTGTAAACATCTCCATATTTAATAACATAGATACAAAGACTAATATAACTTCTACAATATTACCTGCTAATAAATAAAGAATAACTTTTTTAATATTAGCTGTTATTCTACGGCCTTCTTCTACACCGTCAACAATGGTAGAGAAACTATCATCAACCAATATGCAATCTGCTACTTTTTTAACAACTTCTGTTCCAGTAATTCCCATACCTATACCTATATCAGCTTTTTGAATTGCTGGAGCATCATTAACACCGTCTCCAGTCATAGCAACAACATAACCTTGAGATTGTAAAGCTTCCACAATACGAAGTTTAGTGTTAGGACTTATTCTTGCATATACTTGATAATATTTAACTGCTTCTACAAGTTCGTCATCTGTCATTTTATCAACTATTTTTCCCTCAATAGCTTTATCATCAGTATCAATGATATTGACTGATTTAGCGATTGCAATAGCAGTATTAATACTATCGCCGGTTATCATAATAGGTTTTAATCCAGCTTTATGACAAGTAGCTATCGCATTAGGTACACTTTCTCTTGGTGGATCCATCATTCCAATTAATCCTAAAAATATCATATCTTCTTCTGGATATTCTACATTTTCAAATTTGTAGGCAAAAGCTAATAATCTTAATGATTTTGCTGATTGTTCTTTTTCTATTTCAAATATTTTTTGTCTATATTCTGGACTCATCATATACATTTTTCCATTTAATATATAATGAGTACAATTATTTATAATAGAATCAAGACTTCCTTTTGTAAATGAATAAGATTTATTATCAATTTGATTTATAGTACTCATCATTTTTCTATCAGAATCAAATGGATATTCTTTAATTCTTTGATCTACATATACTTGATTGTTTGTTATTTTTTCTAAATATTTATATATTGATACTTCTGTTTCATCACCCATATAAATATCATTATTTTTAACTACATTTTGACAATTTTTAGCACATCTCATTAGTAGTTCCGCATTAGGTATATTATCTTCATCAGTATATAGTTGTTCATTGACATAAATAGACTTTACTAACATTTTGTTTTGTGTAATAGTTCCTGTTTTATCAGAACATATTATATCAGTTGATCCTAAAGTTTCAACTGACGCCATTTTCCTAATAATAACATTTCTCTTTGCCATTGCTGTCATACCAAGAGACAATATAATAGTTATTATTGATGACATACCCTCAGGAATTGCTGCAACTGCAAGTGAAATTGATAACATTAAAATATCAAAGAAATCATTTTTCATTAATAACCCGACAGCCATCATAATTACTATAATAGCTAAAATTATATAAGTTAATATTTTACTAATTTGATTTACTTTCTTTTGAAGTGGTGTAATATCACTTTTTTTATCAATTAAACTTGTTGCTATTTTACCTAATTCTGTATTCATACCAGTAGAAGATACTACTACAAAGGCGTGTCCGTTCGTGACGTTGCAACCAGCGAAAACCATATTTTTTCTTTCATATAATTCTTTTTCAGTATTTATATTAGCATTATCTTTTTTTATGGATTTTGACTCACCCGTAAGAGTAGATTCGTTTATTTCTAAACCATCTGATGTAATTATTCTAGCATCTGCTGATACATAATCACCAGCTTCTAATTCTAAAATATCACCTACAACCACATTTCTAACATCTATAGATTTTTTTACACCATTTCTAATAACATAATTATTCGTGACGAACATTTTATTTAATTCCTGTATAGCAACATCAGCTTTCTTTTCTTGTATAAAACTTAATATTGCATTTATAACTACAATTACTATTATAATTATAGAATCTACATAAGATTCATTACGAATATAAGAGATGACTGCTGAAAATATTGACGCGAATATTAACAAAATAATCATAAAATCGTTAAATTGACCGAAGAATAATGCAATATTTGATTTTCTTTTCTTTTCAGTTAATTTATTTTCTCCGTCTCGTAATAATCTTTTTTGAGCTTCTTCATCGGTTAGACCTCTTTCTGTTGTTTCTAATCTTTTATATAGCTCATCTATTGTTTCATTGTAAACATTTAATTTTTTTTCTTCTCTCATAATTTTACCTCTTTATCTTTATCCTTTATTTTTTTAATACACATAATATGAAGCTATGAATAATGCAATTACAAATAAAAGTGCTAAAATTGCAAATACAGTACCAATATTTACTAATATGTAATAAGCATTGCTTTTCATAATATAACCACAGTTTCTACAATATGTGTCTGTTTCTCTATTAATTCCTTTACAGTTATAACATTTTTTCATATTTCACCTTACAATCTTGATTTAATGATATTCACTATTTCATAACTACTTTTAGAACAATTATTTCCGTGTAAATAATAGTCGTGTATTGCTTCTGCTATTGTTTCATCAGCAATTAATATTCCATTTTTATTTTTAACTCCAGCATATTTTGAAATAGTTAATGCAAATGAATTAAGATCTAAATTTGTTCCATATTTTGTATTATAATTAATTAAGGATTGATTTAGTAATGATGTAGAAAAATCACCACTATCAAATTTAGTTAATAATTCATTTATTTTATTTTCATTCTCTGCATTTACAAAAGTAATATTTTCTATTCCATTTTCTCTTAAAAAAATTACAAATGAAATATAATGTCCTAATTCGTGTGCTATTGTACTTTCCCAACTAACATCTTTAACATACCAATTTTCTCCAACAACACTAGATACTGGATTACTCATTATTTCTTCATTTAAAAAGTAATAACTATTTAATAATATTTGTGTTTTGTTAATTTTATTGTAATTATTAATATTTTCATTTGGATTTACAAATTGAAACATAGGTTGAAAACGAGCGATATATTCAGAATTAGTAGTAGCATTTGTAATTGATATATTTGTTAAAGCACCTTTGATATTAGGAAATAATGAATACATTTTGTTTACTACATCTGTAATTTTTTCTACTTCATCATAAGAAATATCACAAAAACTGACTACCGGAATTGAATTATTAGTTTCAATTTCATATTGTAATTGTAATGTTTCAATTTCGTGAGTACATTTCCAACTTTGATCGTCTAAATCTTTTTTTAAAAATTCTATTGCTTCATCATAACTATTAATTTCTTTTTTATTATAGATATTGTCAGTTTTAATTATTGAGGTGTTATATCCGTAAATATAACTATCTACTTGTCGTTTTAAGTAAAAGAAAGGTTTATATAAATCATCACCTCTAAATATACTCATAAAGGCAAAAACTATAAAAGCAAGACTAGCTATACTAATCATTACAGAAAAGTTTTCATCTTTTTTAGCTGCTGCGCCATTCATAATACTATTTATGTTATTTTCATCTTTAATAAAAGAATAACCTTTAGCGGTCCAATGTCCGCATTTATAACAGAAGTTATCGTCATTTTCTATTTGTTCTGCATTGCAGTTTTGATTTAAACACTTCATATAATCACCATATTTTATTTTACATATATAATTATAACACATTTTGGCCGTAAATTCTCAACTTTTCTTAATTTTACTGATTTTTTTGTAAAAATTAATCCTAGGTGATAACAAAATATGGATACTGAAAGATTATTTTTCCTACGTGAAGAACACGATTTAACCCAAGAAGATGTTGGCAAAATTGTTGGAACAAAAAAATTTTCAGTTTGTAATTGGGAAAGTGGCAAAGAAATAATTCCGTTAGTTAAATTAAATGAATATGCAAATTATTTTAATGTTTCAATGGATTATATTTTAAAACTTGATAATTGTAAAACTAAAAAAGATTGTTGCAATATTGCATTAGATAAAAATTTGATTGGTAAAAATATTAGAGAATTTAGAAAGAGTAATAATCTTACACAAAGACAATTAGCTGATATTTTAAATACTACTCATTCAGTTATATGGGCTTATGAAACAGGTAAAACAATGATACTTACAGCTTTTGCTTATCAAATGTGTAAAAAATTTGGTTTATCTATGGATTGGTTATGTGGGAGAACTAAAAATAGTATGGATTAATTAGTCCATACTATTTTGATGTTAATAATATATCACTTTTTTCGCTAAAGGATATTTCTTCTTCAATGTCGCTTAGAATTTTCATAATTTTATCATCAATATCTTTAATTTTTATATTATATTCTTCTAACTTTTTCTTTTGAAAAAATAACGGTTTATTTTCAAGCAGATATTGTTTTTGTAATTCGCAAAATTTTATTTTAGTACACATAATATCAATCCAACATTTTGATTCTTTATTTAAGAATGTTAATGATAAATCAATAATTTTTTTTATTGTCTCATTATAATTGTTTTCGGTTGTAATATTACTTTTCATATAACACGCTCCTTGTTAGTCTTGCAAGACTAACTATATTATATCATAAATTTTAACAATAAAAAAAGAACTTACTCAAAAGTTCTAGTTCTAATCTTCTAAATCAATATCATCAAATACTGGATCGTCAAAAAAATCTTTTAATTTAAGTCCAAATCCATTACTTATTCTAGCAATAGTTAGCATTTTTGGATTTTTACTTCTACCGTCAGTTAAGTGTTGAGCTGTACTTTGAGTTATATAACTTAAACTTGCTAATTTATTTGTTGATAGATTATCAGATTTATTTAATTTGTATGCTAACTCTTTATCATTACATAAATCGTTAATTCTTTTAGCAATCGCGTCATTTATCTTCATAATTACCACCACCTATAATAATTTTAATGGTTAATCCTTTAAATCTGTTAATCACGCAAGACTAAATTAGTATTGCAAGACTATGTTTTTTGTGCCGAAAAAATATCTATGCCTGTCAATATATTATTATTACCAAAAGTATCCTTTTTATTAATCCTAGTGTTTACAAGTGTTTACGAGATTTTTACAAGACATTTTTATCGTTTTTTTTAAGACAAATTATCCTTATTGACTATAAACAAAGCTATGATATAATTATGTTAAGATATGAAATAAATGTATCCAGAGAGACATTATTTTCAAATATCAAATAAAATACTTTGATGTTTGAAGTGATGTTTTTTTCATATCTAAATATCAATTTTTAGTTGTTTCAGTCAATTTTCTTGATTTTTCAAACAAAATTCATTGAAAACGCTTGATTTTTGGTAAATTTTGGTATATCATAGTCAACAATTAAATTAATTTTTGATTTATGATGTTTAAGGAAGTAGTACGTATCCTTTGTTTTGGTTATTTCTATGACCTTAACACGCACTGCTTCCTTTTCAATTAAGGGGGGATTGGATATATGGTTGCATTTTCTTACATTTATTATCAAGCTAACTTATTTAGTAAAAATAAAAATGTAGGCTTTGTATCCCCAAAATTCCATAATAATAAATCAAGTAATAAAAAAATTGATGTTAGAGCAATAGGTATTAGTAAGACTATGTCTTTCGGTATCTGTTGCTCTTTTACTTTGGATACACATTTAGATCAGGGGGAATGAGTATATGAAGAACACACTTTTAGGAAAGGACGAGCTATCAATGTATGATTATGTTAAACTTAAAAACATAATCACAGATATTTTTAAGTTATTTAAGTATCTAAAAAGAACTGATGACAAAATTTCTTTGCCAAAAATAACAGCTGACTATCGTGTAAGGTACGAACAATTTGTACCAGTTAATAATTCAGTTGTAGAAAACTGCGTATTAAGAAATATGATGTTAGAAACAAAACTTGAAAATAGAAGAAAAAAATTATTGTCTAAAATAACTTTAGCTTTAAGAAAACTTAATGATATTGAATTACAAGTATTTGATCTTACTTTTTATAAATGTAAAGATGAAGATGAAATTATGAATATAATATCTTATGGTAAAGATAAAGTTAGATATATCAAAAAAAGTGCTTGTATCAAATTCGTATCCGCTCTTGGTCTTGATGATAGGTGTTTTAAATAAGGTGTCGTTAATGACACTTTTTTTAATGCACTAATTTAGATTGGAGGTGTTAGAAAAAATTAAAGTACTGATTTAAAGAATTAAAGGGGGTTGGTTTTTATAAATATAGTTAGAATCATAATTAATATCTTTGAAGAAAGCACACATAGAAATATTGACTAAACTATTTAATTTTATGAATTACAACAAAACAAAAAAATATATTAAAAATTTAATAAACTTATAAGTTTTAAAGGGGGTTATATAATTAAATGGATAGTATTTTAAATGATATACTGCGTCTAATTGGAGACGCAACTAATTACTTAAAAATGTTCGTGGCTGGTGCTACGGGCTTTTTTGTTTTAAAAGATTGCATTATGTATATGGTCTCATCAGAAGATCATCAAAAAGCTGCTTCACTTCGTAAGATACGTACAACACTAATAGCTGGTGTATGTGTTTTTGTTGTAGTTCAATTTGTTAATTGGCTTCTAGCTTACTTCAAATAAAAAATTATGGATCAATACAAACTTGTAAAAGAAATTATAAAAACTTGTCAGTACTTTAAAATAGTAGAAAGAGATATTGATAACTACTTTGTTGAAAAAAAGATAATCGACGGTTTAGATGATATTATCTTTGTGGAAAATTTACTTAACATATTTTATAAAAAAATGAAATTAAAAAGATATAGAAATTCTTTAGATCAAAATAGATTAAAGAAACTTCTAATTGAATTAGAAAAAATAAGATTAAATTTAGAATTTAAGGGGGTGTATGAATGATGAATCAATCTTTAATTATAGGTAGAATTGTTAACGATCCAGAACTTAAAGAAACTGAAAAAGGAAAAGTATCAAATATTACACTAGCGGTCCAAAGACCATTTAAAAATGCTAATGGCGAATATGAAACAGACTTCTTCCCAGTTGCAATATGGAATGGCATTGCTGAAACTACATCACAATATTGTCGTAAGGGCGATTTAATTGGTGTCAAAGGTAGATTACAAAGTAAAGATAATGTTATTTCTATAATTGCTGAAAGGATAACTTTTTTATCTTCAAAGTCAATAAAAGATGACATTTCAACAGAAAAAGAACTAAAAGTATAAAAAAATATATAAAAATTTCATTTTAGGCGCTGTATTTTTTTTAAAAGCGCGTTATAGTGTTTGTAAAGAAAGGACGTGTCTTATGTTAAGAAAAATTTTAAAAGTATTTTTAGTAATTGTTTTTATAGGTTTTATAAGTGCTTATGTAAGGGGTATTCATTACAATAGTAATAAACTCAAAAGTGATAAATCAGTAGCGCAAGAAAATATAGAAACAGAAAAGCAAAATATAATTGATGAAGAACTAATATCATCTATAATAAATGATAGTGAATCTAAAGAAGAAGTTAAAGAAAATAATACTTCAAATAACAAAGTAATAAATAATCAAAATGAAGAAATAAAAAATACTATTCCAGAACAAAAACAAAAATCCAATCAAAATGAAGAAAAACAAATAAATAATATTTCAAATAAAAATGAAACTAAAACAAATGATGTAATAGAACAAGTACCTGAAGTTGATGACGAATATAATAATCTAGTTAATTTTGTAGATTATAAAGCTGATGAATTTAACAAATGTCATACTGATAGTATTGATGTTGCTTTATCTGATACAGATAATATTAGAAATACATCTTGCAAACAATTTGCATATAATGGTAAATTGGTTGGTTATAAAATACAAGTTTTTTATAACGACGGTACTTATAAATATTACAAATAAAATTTTTAAGGCGATCAATTAATTTTGGTCGCTTTTTTATATTAATTAAAGGGGGAATGAAAATTGAAATTAAACTTAAAAAGTGTGCTAGCTTTAGTAGTTGGTACATTTTCATTTTTAGTAGGTTTTACAAATGTCTTTGCTGCTACACTAACTGAAACAGCGGTTGACGGTTATTTTTATACTCGTCGTGGTGGCGGACAACCTTATATGTCGGCTCAATGGAAACTATATGATATGGACGGTAAAGCTGCTTATTGTATAGAGCCGGGTGTAAATATTACTATTCACGATTACGACGGTGCGATTGGTTATATCAACTCACCATACTCTGATGAAATAAATCAAAAGATTGGATTAATTGGATACTATGGATACAACTATCCGGGACACCAAACTTTAAGATATAGAGCTGCGGCTCAATCTTTAATTTGGGAAACGACAGGCGGTCAAATTGTAGAGTTCTGGACTGAAAAATATGGTAATGGTAGTTTTATAAATCTTAATAAAGAAAGAAATGACATAATGTCTTTAGTAAACTCACATTATACAGTGCCTTCTTTTAATAATGAAACAAAAGACGCTATCATAGGTCAAACAGTATCATTTACTGATAATACTGGTGTGTTATCTGGATATGAAATTTATAGAAGTGATAATGCTACTTCTAGTATTAATGGAAATACATTAAATATAACTCCTAATGCTGTTGGCGAGATTACTGTATCATTAATTAAAAAGACTTATACTTCTAATCCTACAATGATTTTTGTAGGTAAAGATAGTAAAAGTCAAAAAATGGGAATGTTTGGCGTACACGATCCAGTAGTAGCAAAAGTTAAATTAAATGTTAAAGGTGGTCGTGTTGAAATTATTAAGACTGACGCTGATACTGGTACAACTACACCAAGCGGTCAAGCTAGTTTAGTTGGTGCTAAATTTGGTGTTTATGATGTTAATGATAATTTAATTACTACTTTAACTACTGATAGTAATTCTTATGCAATAAGTGATTATCTTCCTAGTTTAAATGTATTCTACATTAAAGAACTTGAAGCTCCAAAAGGTTATATTCTAAATGCTAAAAAATATTATTTTAAATTAGATAAAGACAATTTACTAGCTAGCATAAATATTAGTAATAAAGTTATTGAAAGAAAATATGAAATAACAAAAGTTGTAGCTTCTAATAAAACTCAAATAATGACACCAGAAGTAAATGTTGAATTTGGTATATATGACTACAACAATAATTTAATCAAAACTTTAAAAACAGATAGCGACGGTAAAATTTACTTCACTTTACCATTTGGAAATTATATTTTAAGACAATTATCAACACCTAGTGGTTTTGAAAAGATTGATGATTATAAATTTTCTATAACAGAAAGTGGTCCTACTATTAATAAAGTATTTAGTAATGCTGAAATAACTTCAAGAGTAAAAATTATTAAAGTTGATGATTCAGGTAATAGAATTGCTATAGCTGGTATAAAATTCAAAATTAAAGAATTATCTACTGACAAGTATGTATGTCAAAAAGTAGCTTACCCTAATAGTAAAACTTATTGTGAATTTGAAACTGATGATACTGGTATGCTAATTACACCATATCCACTTAATAGTGGCGATTACGAACTTGAAGAAGTAGATCAAAGAATTAATGGTTATCTATGGAATAGTGAGCCATTAAGATTTAGTATTAATGAGAAATCTAATATTATTAGTAGTGATGACTTTGATAAAATACTAGAATTAAGATTTACAAATAAAGAAGTTAAAGGTGCTATTGAAATAAAGAAAACTGGCGAAAAGTTAGTTATTGAAAATGGTAAATATACCTATGAAACAATACCACTTCCTAATGTAGTATTTGAAGTATATGACGAAAACAATAATTTAGTTGGAACTATTACTACTGACGAAAACGGTTATGCTAGACTAGATAATTTGAAACTTCAAAAATATACTTTGAAAGAAGTATCTAGTTCTCTATCTCATTTGATAGATAATAATATTTATGAATTTGAATTAATATATAAGGATCAATATACTCCTATTATTACTAAAACATTTACATTAAAAAATTATCTACCAAAAGGAACACTAGAATTTACTAAAACTGATTATTCTACTGATAAAGCACTACCTAACACAGTCATAGAAATTTATACAGAAGATGATGTTTTAATGGGTACTTATACAACAGATGATAAAGGAATGGTTATCATTAAAGATTTACCTTTATCTAATGGTAAAAGATACTATATTTTAGAAAAGCAAACTTCTGATTCATCATACTTATTAAATGAAGAAAAAATGTATTTTGAAATTAACGAGAATGGCGAAGTTGTTAAAGCTAATATGAAAAATGAAAAAATCAAAGGTAGTTTAGAATTTACTAAAGTAGATTTATCAACAAGTAATCCTATTCCTAATACTAAAATTGAAATTTATAATGCTGATACTGACGAATTAATCTATTCTGGATTAACTGATGAAAACGGTAAAATCATTATTGATAATTTAGAATATGGTCGCTACTATATTAAAGAAGTTGAAACTGCTTCACCTGACTATATTTTAAATACTGAAAAAATGTATTTTGAAATTAGAGAAAATGGCGAAGTTGTTAAAGCTACTATGACTAATGAAAAAGTAGAAATGCCAAAAACATTTAATACTGATTTAACTAGCTCAATTATTATAATTAGTACTGCTGTTCTTGGTTTAGGATTATTAATATATGCAAAAAAGAAAAATAAATAAGATTATACAAATTTTAGGGTTGATATTGATTTTAATATCAGCCCTTATTTGTTTTAAAAAAATATATTGTAATTACAAAGTAGATAAAGAAACAAAACAAGTAATCGAAACAATATTTGAAGAAGATACTCCACCACCTACCAATGAAGAAGAACAAACAGAAGAAGTTGTAGAAACACCTAAAAAACAAGAAATACATTTAACTAACAATTATCTTGGTTATATAGAATTAAAATCTGGTATTCAAAGATTAATAACTTCTGGAACAGATAAGAAAACACTAGATAAAGGTTTAGTTGGAACATTAAGTACTTCTGCGGGAATTGATGATGAATTTGGTAATCTCATAATTGCCGGTCATAGTGTTTATAATACATTTCAAAGTTTGCACTACTCCAGTATAGGCGATAAGATTAAAATTGTATCTCATAAAGCTACATATATTTATGAAATAGTAGAAAAACATACGATTAATGATGATGATATGTCTTATTTTAAAAGTGTGGATAATGAAAAAATATTGACATTAATTACTTGTAAAAATAATGGTAATAAAAGACTAATTGTAGTCGCAAAATTAAGGGGGTAAAAAAATGAGAAGATATAATACAAAATTTATTTTTTATATTTCAAAAGACTTGAAAAAGAAGTTAGAAAAAAGATCTCAAGAGTTAGATATTTCTATGTCTGATTATATAAGAACTTTAATAAAGCAAGATTTAAAACTAAATGATATTGCTTATGTTAATTCTATTATAGATAGACAGACATTTGAAATTGAAAATATAAATAAAAAGTTATCTGGTTATTATAAAGGTTTATAAAAATTTAAGGGGGTTTTATGAATATAGAATTAAATAATGAATTGATTGAGCGTTGTAATAGTCTAAGTATGTATAATCGTGGTACACATATCAAAGAAAGTGCTGAAAGTGATTATAAAAGGTTTATAGATACTTTTAGTAGTCGTACTCTTAATCCACAGCAATTAGAAATTGTTAAAAAAAGGACAGAACAATTTAAAGAATTAATAACAAATGTTTATAATGAATATTTAAGTATATCTGCTAATTTTGTTCCTGTTAATGTTGCTGGACCAGCAAAATATAATTCTAATAAATTTAAAAAAGTTGCTGATAGAATGGATAAAAAAATGGAAGAAATAAATGATAAAATAAATAAGTTCTATGATAATACAGAAAGTATGTTGAAAAATGCTTATTCAAAAGATGAAATAATATTAAAATATAAGAATGGATATAATGAGCCAATAAGTTCTGATGATCCATTAGCTAGAGAAAAACTAGAAGCAAAGTTAGAATACTTACAAACTAAACATCAATCATATTTAGATTTTAATAAAAAAGCAAGACTTAATAAAACGGAACAATTACCACCTTATGTTCTTGCTAATTCTAATCAAAATATGAAAGCTGTTAAAGATAGATTACAAACACTAGATAAAATAGATAACATAGAAACAGGTCGTTATTATTTTGATAATGGCGAAGTCAGTTTTGATAAAGAAGATATGAGAGTAAAAGTTTTCTTTGATGAAAAGCCAGATGAAAAAACAAGAGATGAATTAAAATCTCGTGGTTTCAAATGGTCTCCAAAAAATTCTGCTTGGCAAAGAAAACTAACACCTAACGCCATTTATATAACTAAAAGAATGTTTAAAGATATTGGAAGTTTAGAAATCAAATTAGTTAATGATTATACTAAAACTATATAGGTAATATTATGCTACAAGTATTAGTCGTTCAACAAGAATCGGCAAGTTGGTTAATGGACGCTGTCCGTTCTATCTTCTGGTTTCTTGCTAAAGGTGTATTACTTCTACTAGACGGAATGTTTTTAATAATTGATGATATATGGAAGTTTAAATTTTTTGATAATCCTTATGTAAATAAAATCTATTCATCTGCTATTATTGTTGCTTGTACTTGGTTAATATTAAAAGTTATATTAGAACTGATTATGAGATACTTTGTAGATCAAGATGATAATAGTTCACCTACTAGGGTGTTTAAAGGTATTGTTTTCTGTGTCGTTATGATGTTTTTAATTCCACCTATGTTTAATTGGGGTTATGATTTATCTTCTAAAATGACACAGTATGTCGTTTCTGTATCATCAAATAATACTGCTAGTGCTACTTCTTTTGAATCTAGTATGTCATCAATGATACTTAATGCTTTTGCTGATGATGACAAGATGAAAGAAGAACATAAAAAATATTTTATAGAAAATTGGTTTACCGCTGATTATAACGAAGTTGAAGATGACGGTTTATTTGATAGTGGTGTTTATAAGTATAGTTTTAGTACTTTTCCAATATTTCTGGTAGGTTTAGTAGTTGTAGTACTTCTTTTCTTTATAGGAATACAAGTTGCTAAAAGAATTATAGAGTTAGCTCTCTATAAGGCCATAGCACCTTTTGTATGTACTTCTTTAGTGTCAAACAAATCACACGCTTTTGAAGTTTGGTGCAAAGGTGTTATGGGTACTTTTTTAGTCACGACAGTTCAATACTTATGTATAGGTATCTTATTTAATGTTTTCGGTCAAGTATCATCTGGAACAAATTATGTAATGTCAGTTATTTTAATTGTTATAGGTGCTTTATTATTTATAATAGCTTCTCCTCAATTAGTTTCTGCATTACTTAATGCAAATACTGGTGCTGGTGCAAATATGAGTGAATTACATACATTAGCTGCTTTAGGTACAAGTATGGTCGCTATGTCTAAATATGGTAAGACAGTAGATAATTCTACAAGTTCAAATACTAATACTGATAATTCAAATAGTGATAGTTCTGGAGCTGGTGCTGATACTAATATGGATAATTCATCTTCAAATTTAGAAAGTGCTTCAAATAGTGCTTCCAATAATGAAGATAATAATTCTAATAGTAATCTAAATAATGAAAGTCCTGATAATAGTTCTAGTGATATATCTTCTTCTGATCCTGAAGTAAGTGATTTATCTGGTAATATAAGTGATAATATCAATATGGATACTACTACATCTTTATCAGAAAGAATTGATACATATAAAGACTTTATGGATAATCGTTATTCATCATTAAATGATGATACACCTACATATAAAACTAATGTTGATTGGGGGAATATAAATGTATCTAATACCAAAGAACATAAGAGTTAAAAGAGAGATTTTTAAAGGTTATGGTGTTAAAGAAATTATCTTTTTAGGAATATCAATCTTTGTTGGTTATTTGTTAGCTAGATTATTTGGTAAAGGTTTATTAAAAGTGTTTTTATTCTCATTTTTTCCTATACTTACATTTTTAATAACTCTACCTATGCCTAATGGTAATGGTAATATTTTAAGTATTCTAATTAAAATGTTAAAATTTAGAACAAGTCAAAAAAAATATAAGAAATATAATTCTTAAATAAGGGGGTATGTAATTGAATAATAAAGTTGATGATGTACTTTATAAACTTGTAGAAACAAAAAAATTCATAGCAAAAGCGGCTTTAAATGATAATAGTAATACTTCTTATGAGAACACTATTAAAGGATTGCATAATATTATTGTTGATTATACTATGAATAATAAAATGTCTCGTAAAGAAATTTTAGATATTACTTTTTCTTTGTATGATATTGAAGTTGAGAAAACCTTTTTAGATAAAGTTAAAGATTTCTTAAATATACCTAAACATATCAAAAACACCAAAGAAAAAATAATTGAAAATCATAAAAAAAAAGAAACTAAAAAAATATATGAAAAAGAAATAGAAAGTTTAGTTAAGGATAAACTAAAAGAAATGATTAAACAAGATAAATTAGATAGTCAAAATAAAGTTAATGATGATAAGGTTTTAGATAAAGAAAAACAAGAAAATATAAATATAACTAATAATAAAGATCTATCTATTAATCATAACATTAAAACTTCTGTTCCTACTTCCAACAAGGAATTTGAAGATACAAAACAAATGAAAATTTAAGGGGGTTATAAAATTTATGAATAAGAATCTTGATGAAGTGTATATAACACTTCTAAAAGCAAAAGAAAAAATATACGAATATACCAAAAACAAAGTTAAAAATGAAAATTGGCGACCATATTATAATGGAATTGTAGAAAATATAGATAATATCATAATAGATTATTCAATAGCTACAAAGATGTCTAGTGAAGAAATTTTAGATTGCTTATTTGAAGTTGGTGCTGATAATAAAGATAGTATTTTCTATGATACTTATAACACTATGAAAATGAATATGTAATTCATAATATCTGGGGGTTATTTTGAATAAGAATAAAAAGAAAAAGATTGATAGATCTATTCTTGAATGGTTGCCTTTTAAAGAAGTCTGGAATGATTTATTATATCTTGATAATGACAAAGTTGTTGGTATTATAAAAGTAAATAGCATTAATCTTCAACTATATTCTAATGAAGAACAAACATCTAAAATATTTCAATTTAGAAAAGTATTATTAAGTTTAGAATATCCATTTAAAATACTTGCTCTTGATAAGCCGATTAGTTTATCAGAACACATAGAAAACTTATTATATTTATCTAAAAATACTGATGATAAAATTAAAAAAGAATTATTAGAAGAAGATATAAAATATGCTGATACAATAATGAATAATAATTTAGTAAACAATCGTGAATTTTATTTATTAATTGATGAAGATAAAGACAATGTTAAATTGTTAAAATCTAAAATAAATGATATTGTATCTCAATTATCTAATATAGGTCTATCTTCATCTCAAGCTAAAACTGATGAAATAAAAGAATTACTATTTGTCTATCTTAATCCTACTTCATCACTTGAAGTATTTAGACAAGACAGTAGTTTAAAAACATTAAAAGAAAAAATTGCACCTATTGCAATGAAGTTTAATGAAAAAGACATATTACTTGGAGATATATATGCTACAAGTATTATAATTGATACTTTCCCCTCTTATGCTAGGGGAAGTTGGTTAGGTATGTTATCTAACATTAAAAATACTCGTATGATGATTTCTGTTAATCCTATGGATAATATAGAAGTTAATAAAACTCTTAAAAAAGGAATGACAGAAACTAGAAGTAAGTTTATTAATTCTAAAGATAGAAACGATCAAATAGTACTCAAAAATCAATTAGAAGATTATGAGAAACTAACAAATAAAATGGATCGTGAAAATGAAAAAATGCTACTGATGTCAGTAGTGTTTTTTACTTATGCTGAAAGTTTAGAAGAATTACAAAAAAGAATAAAAGAAATAAAGTCTGCTTTAAGTAGTTTAAATCTTCGTGGATCACAGTTGATATTCGAGCAAGAACAAGGTTTAAAAACTTGTTTACCAACTCTTGATATGCCACTTCAAGAAAATTTTGGACTACCTATGCCTACAACGACAGTAGCGGCTTCATTTCCTTTTGTCTTTGAATCTATACAAGATGACGGTAATTCTATAATACTTGGCGACGACATAAACGGCGGTCTTACATTATTTGATCTGTGGAAAAGAACTAATAAAAGAACAAACTCAAATATGTGTATTATAGGTAAAAGTGGTAGTGGTAAATCTACTTTAATTAAAAAGTTATTACGTGGTAATTTTGCACGTGGTGGTGGTAAAAAACGAACTCGTATTTTGTGTGTAGATCCAGAACGCGAATATAAAGACTTATGTAATACTCTTAATGGGAATTGGATTGACTGTGGTAGCGGATCGGGATTTGTTATTAATCCACTAGAAATTAAAAATTCTGCTAATGATGAAGATAATAATGTTGCTGTAATAAAACACTTACAAACATTTAGAACTTTTATAAAATATTATTTTAAAGATTTAACAGAATTAGAACTTACTAAAATTGAAGAATTACTTTTGAAAACATATAAAAAGAAAAACATAGATTTAGATACTGATGTTAGTAAGTTATCTTCAAAAGATTATCCTATCATTACCGATTTTCATAATGAAATAAAAAACGAATTAGAAAATGCAAAAAATGATAAAAGGATTAATGATGACACAGTTAAGTCTTTAGAAAAAATAGAAGCTATTGTTAGAAGAATGGCTACCGGTGTTGATAGCAAATTATGGAATAATTATTCTAATTTAGATTTAAACTCTGATTTTATAGTATTTGATATTCATACTTTACTTGATAGTGATGACACTATATTAAGAACTCAATTCTTTAATATCTTATCTTTATGTTGGCACATTATTAGTCAAAATAGAGACGAACAAGTTATTTTAATTGTTGATGAAGCTCATTTATTAATTGATCCTGAAAATAAAGACGGACTAGAATTTTTAAAAAGAACTTCTAAAAGGATTCGTAAATATAATGGTAGCTTAATTGTGTGTACTCAAAATATGATTGACTTTACTTCACCAGAAGTAGTTAGGTACGGTCAAGTTATTGTTGATAATTCTGACTATCAAATTATTATGGCTCAAGGAAGTGAAGAAATAATTTCACTTCAAAAAGTATTAAGATTAAGTGAAAATGAAAGAAGATTTTTACAAACTGCGGGTAAAGGTCAAGCACTATTTGTTATTACTCACGACAAACGAATACCTATCTTCGTCCATTTAAGGCCAGAAGAAAAAGAATTATTTGGTAAAGGTGGCGGTAGATAATTAAAGATATTGTATCAACCATAATGAAAGGTAAAATGATAATTGCACTACTTCCAGTTGCATTTATCATTTTTATTGTTTTAATAATTGTAGCTTTACTTACTTCATTGTTTGGTAATCAAGAGATGACTTATAAAACTTCTTTTGTACTTCCATTTGATACAAATAACTTTACTATCACATCTGATTATGGACTGCGTGATGATCCATTTACTAATGAAAAAGCAAAACACAATGGTATAGATGTTGTCCCAGTAAATACAAAAAATATAGTTGCAATAGCTGACGGTAAAGTTGTTGCTAGTACTCTTGATAGTGCTGGTGCTGAATATGTTTTAATAGAACATAAAATAAATGGAACTACTTATAGATCTGGATATTGGCATTTAGAAGAAAATTCAAGAACTGTAAATGTTGGCGACGAAGTTAAACAAGGTCAACAAGTTGGCATTATGGGAATGACTGGTAGAGCAACAGGGGTTCACTTGCATTTAGTATTACAAGTATATAATGCTAAAACAAATCAGTTTGAATATACCGATCCCACTACTATTATTAAAAATAAAATAACTGCTAAAGATTATATCTTATATGATTATAATTCTAAAAGTTTTAATAAGCCATTTGGTAATCTACCCACTACACCAGAGTTTAATCCATTACCTAATCTTAATAATTAATGGCCGAACTTTTGGCAAAAAAGCAATTCAAAAAGTGGCGATTTTCTAAAAAATATATATTCAAAAAGTGTGTACGATTGTTATACACCCCTTATTTTTCAAAGGGTAAGAAGTTAACGATTGTATAACAAAAAGATAAAATGTAAACACTTGTGTTTTTTAGAAACCCTTATGAAATAAGGGAAAATTCGCCACTGGCGAATTGTTTGTAAACAGGATTTATCCTGCTTTAAATAGAACTTAAAAGTTAGTACATTTTTTTGGCCGAACTCTTGGCCGAAGATAGAAAGGATTTTATGAAATTATTTTTGATTATTTTAGGAATTAATATTCTAATATTTTTAATTGTATTTGTTTTCTGTGCTTGTAAGGTTGCAAGTTTATGTGATAAAGAAATGGAAAAAATAAATAAAGATATTTAAGTTGTTATATTAAAATTTTATTATTTTATAAAAGGGGGTTATATAAATGAATGATAAAAAAAATAATTATTTAAAAGTACAAGTGGATCAAAAAATGGAAGAAGCATTTAGAAAGATTATTGAGAAAAAAGGATTATCAATTCAAACTGCTTTAGAAATTATAATTAAAAATTATATACTTGAAAACTTGGATTGTATATTGAATAGTAAATAATGAATGAAAATAAAAATTCAAATATTGTTGCTTTCAGACTAGATCCACATAAGAAAAAATTATTACAAGATCAAGCTGATAAAAATAATATGAAATTAAGTGAGTATTGTAAATTAGTTTTATTAGATTATTTGGAACAATCAATGTTATTAGATACACAAAAAAAGTTGGTTGAACTAATTACAGAAACAGTACAAAATGCTAATGAAAAACAATTTTATAAAATACTTACTATGCTAAATAAAAATAATATAGGAATAGAAACTATAATATTACAAAATGATATGACTTATAAATATTTTGATATACCACAAACAAGATCTGAATTAAATACCCATTTAGTAAATCACCCTATAACAGAAGTTGCAAGAGAACAAGTATTAAAAAATATTCGTGAATTAAGAAATAAAAAGGAACTAACTGATGAGTAGTAATATAGTAGCTATCGTTCGTTATAAGAAAGATGTTAATTTTCAAAAGTTAGTTGGTGGTTGGTGCAAGTATGTTTCAAAGGACGGTGCTGACGGAAAAAGTTTAAAAGACTTTTCTTCTAGTGATGAATTGTTTGATAAAGAATTTGGAATATATGATGATACTATTGATAATGATATTAATTACATTTGGGATAAAAACGGAGATATAAAAAAAGAAGATATATTAAAAGATTTGCCAAAAGATGAATCAGGTAGAATGTGGAATTTAGTTATTTCGTTCCCACCAGATTTTGCTTTAGAATCTGGACTTAAAACTAAACAAGATTATTATATGATGACTAAAGCTATTATGCCTAGATTTTTATTAGATAATGATTTTGACTTAACTAATACACGGTGGTATGCAAGTAAACATAATGATACTGATAATCCACATCTTCATATTACTATTTTTGAAAAAGAAACTAGAAGAAAAAAAGATACATTAGAAAAGTCATCTATAAAATATTTAAAAAGTAATATTGCTTCTTATTTAGTAGATAACAAATCTTTTTATCAGGAACAAGATTATTTATTTTTAGGTTTGGAATATAAGATAAGAAAAAACAATTTTACAAAAGTTGATAAAGAATTATTTTTTAGTAGTAAATTTAGAAAAGCATTAAATAAAGATTTATTGAATTTATATGATAAGCTACCAAAAAGGGGCCGACTTCAATATAACTCAAAGAATTTAGATTATTGTAGAAAAGATATTGATAAAGTTATAGAGAGAATTTTATATCACGACACTATCAAGTATGAATTTGAAAAATACTATCATAGTTTAGAAGAAATACAAAGAGAACAAAAAAAGTTATATGGTAATAATGCAAATAATAAATATATAGAAAATAAAATGAAACGTTTATATTCTAAAATAGGAAATGATATTTTACATAACTTTAAAGTTTATAACTCTACTGACTTTATCAAAAGACAAAAAGAATTTTTAAAAGTTAATATAATGAATATGAATTTTAAAAGTCGTCCTGTAAAAAAGAATTCTACTATTTTAAAGTATGCTAAAGAATTATATAAACTTGGTCGTCTCGCTGAATTGTCTGATAGTGATATAAAAAAGTTATTAAGTGATTGGATTAGAAGATCAAATTTAGATGTTAATGTTGATAATGTATTTACTGCTGTTAGAATGACAAACGAAGATATAAACGCTACTGATTTTTATAAATCACTATCTCACTTTGGTTATACAAAAGAAAAATATACTAATTATAAAAATAAATCTTTTTATAAAAATATTAGATTTAAACAGTTTATTAAAAAAGCTAATTATTTTTTAGAATCTGAAAGTAAAAATGAAGAAAGATATTTACAAGAGATTTTAGAAAAAGAATTACAAGGAAAAGAGATTTAAAGGGGGTTGTTAAAATAAAGAAATTTAACTATTGTTTAGTAGTTATTATTTCTCTATTATTAATTATCTTTTTTCTACCGAATTTTATAAACATAGTTCAAAATAATTTTAAATTAAGTTTTAATTTTAATTTAATAGAATTAATTAAGATAATATTAAATGATAAAAAAATGATTATGGGGATCTTGCTTTTAGAGATCCTTTTCATTTTGCTTATAACTTATTATAAATATAATTTTAAGGTTAAGAACTCTCACTCTACTAATGGTATTCCAGAACGTGTAAGTTCTAATGAATTTGGTAGTAGTAAATTTGCTAGTATAAAAGAAATTAAAGATAACTTTACTACTTGGAAATTTGGTAAAGAAAATAAATCAGGTGGTATGGTTGTTGCAATAGAAAATAATAAATACTATATTGATACAAGCTCTAATCATAACTTAATTGTTGGTAGTACTGGATCTGGTAAAACTGTTAGTGTCATATTACCACTAATTTTTAATCTAGCTGATAGTAATGAGTCAATGATTATTAATGATGTCAAGGGCGAATTATATAAATATACTTATGATTATTTAAAGAAAAAAGATTATGATGTTAAAGTTATTAATTTAAGAGATACTAAAAATAGTGATTTTTGGAATCCTCTTACTTTAGCATATCAATATTATAAAGAAAATAATTTTGAAAAAGAAGTTGAAACAGTTAATGACTTATCAAATGCAATATGTGAAGAAGTTAATAGTCGTGATAAGTATTGGCAAGAATCATCTTCTTCTGTATTAAGTGCTTTATGTCTTGCTTTAATTGAAGATTGTAAAAATGAAAATCAAATACATTTTCATTCTATTTATAATTTGTTAGTAGAACACGGTGCTAAAAAGTATGGGGATCAAAACTCGTTAGACAAATACTTTGATGATAGGCCTTTCGGTAATACTGCTAAAAATTTGTATTCTGCTGGTAATTTTGCTCGTGGGGAAACAAGGGCTACTATCTTCTCTATATTGGCTTCAAAATTAAAAGTATTTGGCGATACTGGTATAAGTTATATAACAAGTAAAACTTCTTTTAATATGCGTGATATTGGTAAGAAAAAAACTGCAATATTTTTGGTAGTACCTGATGAAAAGTTATCTCGTCATTTTATAGGTGGCTTATTTGTGAATCAAGTCTATCAGACTTTAGTAGAAGAAGCTCAAAAAAGTCCTAATGGCGAATTAGATGTTAGAGTTAATTTAATCTTGGAAGAACTTTGTAATACTATACATATTAACGAATTATCAAAAAAACTAACAGTTGCAAGGTCCAGAAAAATTAGAATATATGGTGTCGTTCAAGATTTTGGAATGATACAAGAACATTATAGAGATCAAGCTACTACTATTAAGGCAAATATGAATTTATGTTATCTTCTTACAAATGATTATAATACTGCTAGAGAAATATCAAACCGATTAGGAAAATATACAATAAAAACTACTAGGACATCATCTTCTAATAGATATGGCAAAGCTGATTTTAATTTATCAAGTGATACTTCTTTAACTGGTAGAGATTTACTTACTACTGATGAATTAATTAATTTTAAAGTTGGCGACGCATTATTTTTAAGAGTTCGTATGGATCCTATCAAAACTAAATTAAAACAAATAAGTGATTATCCTATAAAATATAAAATTGTTGATGAAATAAAAATTGATAATCCAGAATTTCAAAAATTAGAACTTTTTGATTTAGACACTTTTAGAATAGAAAAAGAATTATTTAAACCGGAAGAAACTAAAAAGACTACACCTACTAAAAGGGCTAACCCTACTAAAAAGAAAAAGGATAATGGGGATAAACAATCCTAGTATAAATCTTTTTAATTTTAATTATCCGGTTATAAAATTAAATAAAGATAATGTTAAAGTTGGTACTTTCTTTTCTGGTATTGGTAGTCCTGAAATGGCTTTTAAGAGATTAAAAGATAATGGTATTATTAATAATTATGAATCAGTATTTTTTTGTGAAATAGATAAATGGGCGGTAAAAAGTTATTGTGCTATTCATAATAAAACTGAAAAAGATAATCTTGGGGATATTACAAAAATAAATGGTAAAAATCTTCCTTACTGCGACATTTGGATTGGTGGCTTTCCTTGTCAAGATATATCTATGGCTGGTATAAGACGCGGATTTGATTTTAATAGTAATACTAGATCATCTCTAGGTTGGAAGATGATACAATTTATAAGAGAAATGGATAATCCACCAAAAGTTGTTATCTTTGAAAATGTAGCTGCTATTACTAATTCTAAAATGAGAAAAACTTTAAGTCTTTTTAAACAAGATTTAGAAAATCTAGGTTATTCATTATACGATCACGTTTTAACTGCACTTGATTATGGTACACCTCAAAATAGAGAAAGATATTTTTTAGTTGCAATTAAAGGTAAATATATCTATCATTTTCCAGAAAAAATAAAACTTAAATTAAGACTTAAAGACTTATTAGAAAAAGATATTGATCCTAACTTGGTATTATCAGAAAAAGTAAAATTTGATTTAGAGAAATTTGTTAAAAATAAAAACTATTCTAAAAACAGTAAATTGATATGTAAGAATTTGAAAGACAAAAGAAAAAGATATGTTATAAATTTATATAGATTTGTTGACGGTAAAAATCATTGTGGACGTGATACTTCATCAAAATATAATCAGACTGCAAGGTTATGGTCTATGAATGGGTATTGTCCTACTTTAACCGCTAACTCTACTGAAGATACAAGTAAAATGATTATCTACAAAGATAATTGTTTTTTTGTTAAGAAAATTAGTCCACTTGAAAGTTGGCGATTTATGGGATTTTCAGATGATGATTTTTATAAAGCCAAAAGTACTGGTATGTCTAATAGACAACTATTTAAACAGGCCGGTAATAGTATAGCAACAAATGTTATTTACTACATATTGAAAAATTTATTTTAAGGGGGTGTTAATTAATGGAATATGAAATATTTTTAAATAAAGTTAGAAAGAATTTAGAAAAAACAGACAACTACTTTGAATGTGAAATGAATGAGATAATTGATGTTATAAGAAATACTTTAACTAACGAAAAAATAATTAATATATCTGATTTAGATGTTCTATTCTATAAGGTCAAATGTTATATAAACAGAATGATAAAAAAAGAAGAATAATTTTACAAAATATGACAAAATACGACAAATCACTCAATTAGTCTTGCAAGACTAATCAAAATGTGTTATATTTATATTGTCAGTAAGATACTGACTATTAAACCATTTTACTTTGACTTGCATACGCTACACCTTACTTCTAGTAGTGTTTGTAGTAAAAGTAGCTCACTAAAGCCGCTAGTACAGGGCTTTGTTTTTTTAAGAAAAAATATATCAAATTATAGCTGTTTGATTGACTTTAACCTATATTTAATGTAAGATAATAGCAATAATGAAATCATTAGCTGATTTAGGGGAAATGTTTTTATGAAGTCAGAAAGTTTTAAGCTCTTAAAAAGCAAAATAAATATTTTAAATGATTTGAATGATAAGATTAATTTAATCGAATGGAACAAAGATGACGGTCCAAAATTTGAATCAGTTGAAGAAATGAAGGATTTTGAAAAAAAAGTTATAAATGGCGATTTTGAATTTGTATTAGATGATAATACTGATACTGATAATAATACAATTTTAAAAGATTATAAAACCACTAAAGATAATTATTTCTTTTATATTTATAGTTATAAGAATAATGACAAATATATTACTTATTTATCTTTAAAGAATTTAGATGAAAAAGATTGTATTCATAATATATATGGATATAAAACTGATGATGAAAATTCTGCTTTAACATATTTTGATAAATTAAAAAATGATATATCAAATAATACGATTGATTATATAATTAATAAAATGATAATTGATGTTGATAAAAATATAAATAATTTAAAAAATAAGTATGAGAAATTGACTAGCGAAAGTTAGTCTTTTTTTTATACTTTTAAAGGGGGTTGAAATTATAGATATAATTAATAGTCTTAATTTGATTAAAGAATATACATCAAAAAAAGACTTTGAAAAAATTAAAGATACAACTTTAAATATAGAAAAAAATATTTTGAATAATTACCATAGTCATAATGATTTTAAAAGATTAATTGATACCATTGTGCTATATAGTGATTATTCTTTTTTTAATACTTTATTAATTGATTATCAATATCCTTTTTTCTTGGATCTTGGTACTGAAAATAAATTTAAGAAAAATGGATTTACTATTTTGAATAACGCTAAAAAGATTAATATACTATCACCAGATAATGATGTATTTGTAAAAGTTAAAAATGATGATAAAGAAGAAATATTACCTTATACTTCATTAACTGATGAAGAAAAAGAAAAACTTAATAATCCTAATGATAAAAGTATTACATTAGATCATAGAGAACTAAAAGGAATGAATATTATAGAACTATATGATTGTAAAGATACTACTATGGAACAAAAAGATTATAAAAGTTTAGAATTACCTGCATTACTTCTTTTTGATTATCAAGATATATATAATTCTTTTGTAAAAGCATTATATGCAGACGGATATAAAATTAACTATTGTAATAATTTAGAAAATAAATTTGATTATGATAAAGATAATAAAACTATTAATTTGAAAAAAGGTATCAATGATAGAATTAAAGTTTTGTCTATGCTAGATATTTATACATCTGATAATGCAAATAATGATTTTGAGAAAGAACTTTTAAAGTATTCTATTTGTAAAGGTATAGGAATAGATACAGACTTTGATGATAAATTTGATTTATATGATTGGTATAAAAAAACAGATTTTAATGATGTTGAAAAATCTTTTAAATTAATATCATCAAAAGGAAGAAAATTTATTAATAACTTTAATAAGTTTTTTAGTATTGAAAAGAAAAACTTTGAGTACATACCTATCGGTTTATATGAAGATTATAATTTATCACTTTAGGCGCTGACAAACATATTTATAGCGCGTTATAATTTTTTTGTAAGGCGGTGTTGATATGAAAAAAGATCCTTGGGATAAATACTATAACAAAGCTAAAGAATTAAGAATAAATGCAATTTATGCTGATACTTTATGCGAATTAATACTATTAAGGTATGAATATGTATATGATAATATTAGTAAAGCTGATGTTTTGAAAGAACTACCGGGAATTAGAGAATTAAAACCTATTCAAGTAAAAACTATTTATGAAAAAGCAATAAAGTTATTAGAGTTAAAATATGATGTTATAGTTTTGCAAGACAATCCATTTGTATTTAAAAAATAAGAAAGTGAGTGATGAAAATATGGAACTAGCTACTATGTATTATGATTTTGCAAATGATTATTCAAATATGTTTAATGTTAAAACATTTATTGAAAAAGAAAAAGTAAGAAGTGATGAAAAGGTAAATGCTGTTGTTGAAATACTAAATGAATATTATATCAATGGAACTATGTTTTGCTTTTTAAAAAGTGATAAAGAAAAAGCAATTAACGACATAGTTAAAAAACTTCAAAGTAAAAATGGTACATCTGATTTAATTAATAAACTTGAAGTTGTTATTGATGATGATGATAATTATCTGGTACAAATAATTTTAATGTATGATAATTGTAATAACAATATAGAAACATTGAAAAATAAAGTTGATAAAAGATATAAAAATAATCAAAAATTTCATAAGAAAGATTATTTTGATTTATTTTTAAAATATAATGACTTATTTAATAAATTAAATTATCATTATGATAATAATGTATAAACAATATTAAAACTATGATTTAGTTATCAAATTTAATTTTATCTCATAAGTTAAATTAGGAACTATTAATTATAGTTTTTTTTATTTATATTAAGGGGGGTTAATTTGGAAGAAAAAAAGAATAAAAAAGGGAAAAAAATTAATTATACAAAATTCAATTATAGCGAAGAATTTATCACTAATATAGAAAACCCCACTAAAGAAGATTTGAAAAATATATTTAATAAAAAATATTTTAATTATATAAGAAGATTGGAAAATCGCTCTTTAGGGGGCTGTATAAATGAATAAAGCGCGTTATAATTTAGTTAGCTTGGAATTACGATTAAAAATAATCAAAAAGGAAGTGTTATTTTTATGAGTATATTACAAACTATTAAAACTATTATAAGGGTGGTGTTATATTTAAGATTATCAGATGAAGATAAAAACAAACTATCAAAAGAAGAATTATCACAAAGTATTAAGAATCAAGAAATAATGTTAAGGGATTATGCTGAAGAACAAGGCTGGGAAGTTGTTGGTGTTTACAATGATGATGATTGGTCTGGATCAGACGCTACAAGGCCTGATTTTAACAGAATGATTGAAGAATGTAAAAATGGTAATGTTGATATTGTTTTATGCAAAACGCAAGCTAGATTTGCTCGTGATATGGAACTTGTAGAAAAGTACGTTCATAACTTGTTTCACGAATGGAATGTAAGATTTATAACAGTAGTTGATAGAATTGATAATGCTAGAAAAGAAACTAAAAAAACAAGTCAAATTCTAGGATTAACGGATCAATGGTATTTAGAAGATACATCTTTAAATATTCGTGAAACATTAAAGTCAAAAAGAAAAGACGGTCAACTTACTTCAAGTTTTGCGACTTATGGTTATATGAAAGATCCAGAAAATAAAAATCATTTAATAATTGATCCTATATCTGCTGAAGTTATTAAAAGAATTTATGATGAGTATTTGTCAGGAACTGGACTTGATAAAATTGCAAGAAGATTAAACGAAGATAAAATATTAAGTCCTTATGAATACAAATTACTTAATGGTAGTAAATTGAAAATACCAGTAATTAAGGATTATGTGAATTATGGATATATTGAGAAAACTGGTACTTATATGTTAGATGTAAGTTTTACTAATAAAGAAGAATATATCTTAAAAGATTTAGTAAGTTTTAATTACATAACTACCGATATGAAAAACTTTAATAATAAATGTGATATTGTATTAAAGAAATACACTAATAATAGAACAAAAATATATTATAGTGAAAATGATAATATTGATATTAATAACTTTAATATAGATGATTGTATTTTATTAAATGAAAATGATGTTATACCAAAGACAGCTAAAGTAATTATTTCACATACCAAAGAACTTGATCGTACTCACACTATTAATTATCAGTTTGAAATTACTCTAAAAGAAAACAGAGAACACGAAGATTATTATATAAATATCTATGGTAAAGCAACAGATGAAATAAAAAAATCAGACTTTATTCATAATATAAGAAAAAAGTTTAAGTGGTCTAGTTCTACTATTAGAACATTACTTACTGATGAAGTTTATATAGGTAATATGGTACAATTCAAATCAACAACAGTTAGCTACAAAAATCACACGGTGGTATGGAATGATGATGAAACAAGAATTAGAAAGGATAATACACACGAGCCAATCATTGCTAAAGATATATGGTACACAGTTCAAGAAAGATTAGAAAATACCGCTAGAAGTTGCAAAGGTGGTACAGTTCACCCACTATGTAATAAAGTGTATTGTTCTAATTGTAATCAAATATTTACCAAAACAGGTAATCGTAGATCTGACGGTACTGGATATTTATGTTGTAAAGATAAAAAGACAAACTGGTCTAATTGTGATAATAAAACTTCTATTAGAGAAGATCAACTACATCAATTCATATTAGAAAAAATGAATGAAATGTTAAAGAAATTTTATGAAGAAGATGATCTTAAAGAAATGCAAAATGAAGTAATAGAACAAGATTTATACAAAGATAAATTAAATTCATTAGAAAAAGAATTACAAAGTATTAATAAGGAATTACAAGGTAAAAGTACATATTTTCAAAAACTATATGAAGATCGTACAAATGGGATACTTCCAGAAAAAGAGTTTTTAATATTAATGAATAAATATAAAGATGATAACGAAAAGTTAGAAGAACGACAAAAAATAGTGAAGAAAGAAATATCATCTACACTAGCAAAAAAAGAAACAGTAAAAACTAAAAAGAATATCTTTAAAAAGTACAGACATATAGAAGAATTATCTATTGAAATTGTTGAAGATTTTATTGATAAAATTTTCATAGGGAACTATGACGAAACAACAAATTCAAGGGATATTAAAATAATATGGAACTTTACCATTTAAAAATATATATAGATGATTTATTACATCGGGCAGTCGGTCCTGTTGGACCAATTTGTCCCCTAATTGGACTACAACAGCCATAATTCTTATTACATCTTCGTCCTTCT
>CAKOOS010000014.1 GCA_934098735.1 uncultured Bacilli bacterium
CCTTGCCGGGATTTGGCTCTTTTATTATATCAAAAAACCGCACCCTGGTGGTGCGGTTCAAATTTCAATTTAGGAAATAAGCTATTGCAAATGCATAGCTTATTTAATTTTTACAATATAATTATTATCTTGTAAGTCAATTATTATATGTGTACCTACTTCAAGTTTGCTACCTATAATAGTATGAGCAATTAAATTTTCAATATTTTTAGTTATATATCTTTTTATTGGTCTTGCTCCGTATCTTGGATCAAAGGCTTCTTCAATAATTTTATTTCTAACATCAGGTGTTATTTCTACATGTAAATAATTACCTGCAAGTCTATTATTTAATTCTTTAATTAATTTATCAACTATTTCTCCAACTACGTCTTTTTTAAGTGGATTAAATACTATTATTTCATCAATTCTATTAATAAACTCAGGCCTAAACGTATTTCTTAATTCATTCATTACCAATTCATTAGCATTATTTTCATTATCAAGTATATATTCACTACCTAAATTACTCGTCATGATAATAATAGTATTTTTAAAGTCAACTGTTCTTCCTTGACTATCTGTTAGTCTTCCATCGTCTAATATTTGTAATAAAATATTAAATACATCTTTATGAGCTTTTTCTATTTCATCAAATAATACAATACTATAAGGATTTCTTCGTACAGCTTCAGTTAGTTCCCCACCTTCGTCGTAACCTACATATCCTGGAGGTGCTCCGACTAGACGTGAAACATTGAAGCTTTCCATATATTCAGAACAATCTATTCTAATCATGTGTCTTTCGTCATCAAATAGTTCATAAGCAAGAGATTTAGCTACTTCTGTTTTACCTACACCAGTTGGGCCTAAAAATATAAATGAGCCTATAGGTTTATTTGGATCTTTTATGCCACTTCTAGCTCTAATTATAGCTTCACTTACTATTTTCAATGCATTATCTTGACCAATAACTCTTGTTTTTAAACGATCAAATAAATGAAGTAACTTATCTTTTTCGCTACTTACTAATTTAGCAACTGGAATATGTGTCCATCTTGAAATGATTTCTGCAATATTTTCATCACTTACTACGTCAGATAAAATATTATTTTGACTTTTTTCTTGAAGACTTTTTAATTCATTTTCTAATTTAGGAATTAGTCCATGTCTTAATCTAGCACTTGTTTCCAAATCATAATTATTTTCAGCAGTTGCTAAATCGAAACGAGCTTTTTCTAGTTCTTCTTTTTTCTTATTTATTTCTTCTTTAGAAGCTTTTTCTTCTTCCCACTTACTTCTTAGCTCTGATTCTTCTTTTTTCATTGAAATTAGTTTTTCATCTATTTCAGAAATTCTTTTTTTAGATATTTCATCTTTTTCTTTTTTTAGAGCTTGTTTTTCGATTTCTAAACTCATTATTTTTCTGGTAAGTTCATCAAGTTCTACTGGCATTGACTCAAGTTGCATTTTTATTGTTGCACAAGCTTCATCTACTAAATCAATAGCTTTATCAGGTAAATAACGATCTGTTATATATCTATCCGATAAAGTTGCAGCTGCTACTAGAGCACTATCTTTGATTGTTACGCCATGAAATATTTCAAATCTTTCTTTTAAACCACGCAATATTGTAATAGTATCCATGACATTTGGTTCACTAACTTTAACTTTTTGAAATCTTCTTTCTAAAGCTCCATCTTTTTCAATATATTTACGATATTCATTTAATGTTGTTGCACCAATAACATGAATTTCTCCACGAGCAAGCATTGGCTTTAACATATTTGATACATCCATTGCTCCATCGCCACCAGCTCCGACAATCATGTGAATTTCATCAATAAACATAATAATGTTTCCATCAGAATCTTTTATTTCTTTTAATACGGCTTTTAATCTTTCTTCAAATTCTCCACGATATTTAGCTCCGGCAACAAGTGATCCTAAATCTAGTTCCCATAAAGTTTTATTTTTTAAAGAACTTGGAACATCACCTTTTATTATTCTTTGAGCAAGGCCTTCAACAATAGCAGTTTTTCCAACCCCAGGCTCACCAATTAAAACCGGATTATTTTTACTTTTACGTGATAGTATTCTAATAACATTTCTAATTTCTTCATCTCTACCTATAACAGGATCGACTTTATTATCTTTAACATTTTTAGTTATATCACGTCCATATTTATTTAAAACATCTTTTAGTTCATCATTATTTTCAAAATTCATTTTATCACCCTTCTTTCTAATGATTATATTATATAACACCAATTAGCACTTGTCAAGTACAAGTGCTAGCTTTACTAATTTTTAATTTATTTTTTTTACTATGAACTTATAATTATAGGATTTGTTTTGGTTCCCGTTCCGCTTGCATAAACAACGTAGGGGTTTAAATAAAAAACTGGTCTTACTCCAACACTCAAAGATGATGCACGAACAAAAATATCTCCACTATCACTAACGGCAAAAGATCGAATAGAACTATCTGATCTGGGAATAATTGTCCATTCTTGAAGTCCCATATACATCCAATTTACACCTGAAATAGCTAAACCAGAATAATCTGTTAATGCTGTAGTCCATGCGCTTGGAGAAGCTGCAAACCCATAATCGCTTACATACATTAGACCTATTTTGGCATCATAAGTAGTGTCTTTGGCAGGTGTTGTTATCTCATTTTTAAAAGCTTGAGCTGGTACAACATCAATGATATTTGAGGATGTATTTCCTCCAACTTTCCATGTTGCCGTTGCTATTTTAGATTTCCAAACGGTGTCAAATGTATTTAAAAAATTTGTATTTAAGTTGACTGTATTTAATAGTGATGTACTCCATACATTTGAACTAGAATTAGAATTTTTATAATTATAATAATACGATCCTATTTCTGTTGTTAAATTTTCTCCTTTATTTATATCATCACCGAGATCGCCGCCTTGAGAATATAAGTTATCATAATCTCCATCAGTTTTGAGCAAAGCGCTTTTTGGATAATCATACTTTATTAGTTTTATTTGATTATCAAAGACACCAATTATTCTATATAAATTATCTGTTGGACATGTTCCATCTGTTGAATTATAACCAAAGCACACATAATTGTTTACACTATCGCTTGGACCTGCAAATCTATATGAGTTATCTCCTGCTCCATTTGTCAAAGCAGAATTATGATAATAAATTTTTGATATATCTGCTCCTTTATTTGCAAATGATTTTATACAATTAGCTAATGAATCTCCATTTGTACAGACTGAAGCTAGTGTTGGATCTTCATATTTGTCAAAATATACATAGCACTTATCACTTGTTTCGCCTGTCATTTTAACAATATTTTTTGTATTGTCCCAAATTAAATTTCCACCATTTTCACATTTACTTAATTTTTCGTTAAATATATAACCATTAGTTGGCCAACTACTTTCTTTACTTACTTCGTATATGCCATCGTTATCTGTCTCAATCATCATTGAAATAGTATTAGAATTTTTTAAAATATTTGATTTTGAACTTTCAACTACATCTTTTGGTTTACTATAATTTAAGACATATAATAAACCTACACCAAGTACCAATATAAAAAATTTTTTCATACAAATTACCTCTATTCTTTAATGAAATTTTATCACGGCATATTAGCCGTGTCAATAAGGCTTGCGACATTCATGCCGTTGTTGACGGTACTTAAGTATGACACAATGGTCGTGAGGTTGAAATTAATGTTTAAAGAATATAGAAACAAAAAAAGACTTACTCAAGAACAATTAGCTGAGTTAGCTGGACTAGATCCAAGGACTATTCAAAGAATAGAAAACAAAGAAAGAACGCCTTCCTTGGAGACACTTGCTAAACTTGTTATTGTTCTGGAAATAAGTGATGAAGATTTAGTAAATTACATTAAAGATTTTAATAAAAATAACAAATAAAAACCAACTTTTTATATAAAAGTTGGTTTTATTATTATTAGAAGCCTCGGCCTCCGCCTCCGCCGCCTCCAAAGCCACCACCAGATGAAAATCCACCACCATGGCCACCGAATGATCCTCCAGAAGCATTAGCATTTTCTCTGTTTATGGCTGTTTGAGCACCATGATATGCCGAAGATATTGCTCCATTTATGATATTTGGCATACCGAAATTATTTATAAAAATATAAGTATCAGTATTATTTAAAGTGCTTATATCCATTTCTTTGATTTTAACATTCATTGTTTTTGACACTTTATCAGCTAAACCAAAAATTGTTGCATAGACTAAATATCTTTCCCAAAGTATAATTTCAGGAAGTTCTTTAGTATCAAAAGCCCCGAAATCATTTAAAAAGTTTTTAAACCCCTTCCACATAGCATAGTGTTCTATTCCTTTTTCACTTTTTCTTTGTATTGTTCCTAGATAAACAATAAAAATTATAGCAGCAAATATAACTGTATGAAGCAAGAAAAATTCAACATGGAAAACTTGAACACCAACAAAATAAATTAGAAAAGCTAAAATTAAGGTTAAAGCTCCAAATTTAAATCTTCCTTCAATTTTATCAAAAAATTCTTCTTTTTTACCATCTTCAATAACTTTATTTTGCCAAGCGGTATAACTAGCCATAAATTTATCACAAGTTTTAGTTGAACTAGCATAACGTTTTAATTCTTTTGTTGTAAATTCATCTTCTTTACCTACGGTTTTAAATAAAAAATCTACTAATTTAACTTCCGTTTCATTTAATTTATCCGTTGTAAGTAGTTTGAATTTATATTCATTTTTTCCTTCTGGCAATTTTTCAGCAGAAATATTTTTCTTATAAATCATATTCATAATAGATGCACTCATAGCATTCGGAGTAATACTATTATTCATTAAATAATCTATAACTTCTACATTATAATCATCAATGAATTCTCTATTATATTTATTTTGAAATTTTGGAATTCTTTCTTTATCAAATTTTTTATAAACGTATATCCATATTAAAATTAAATATATATTAAACCCTATTCCAAGTGTTACAAAAGTATAGTATATTATTTTAACTTTCTTAATTGTTTTTAAATCATTTGCAACAATTTCATCTTCAGTTTTAATTATTTCTTCCCTTACATTTTCACTATCTTGCTTTTTAAATTCTTCTGAACTAAATATATTTTTAGGTGCGAGCGTTCTAAAATCTACTGGATTATATTTTTCTAGTTTGTCTAGTGTAGCCAAAACACTCGTATAATTATCACTACGTTTTATTATACTAGAATTACCCGCTAAAGAACCATGAAACCACCAATTAAAATCTTCTTCATTTAATAATCCTGGATAATTTACTCTAATTTTTATATCTTTGATATCATCTTCAAAATCTGTTCCAAAAAAATTCCAGTAGTATTCAATCATATCAGCATGAGAAATACCTACATCTTTTAAGGTATATTTTATTAAAAATCCAGTCGTACTATTTTCTGTTTTATAATACATTCTCATTCTTAGGCCATTTGTGATATCACTTAAAATATATTTATTTTTATCTCCATTTAAAGCGTAATCAACTTGATTAAATGTTTCAAATGATTCATCAAATGTATCTAAAGAAACATTATCTACATATTTTCCAGATATCTTTAAATTTTCTATTTGAGAAGCATTATAATTACCATAAGAAGATGTATGTAGTATATCTCTTTCATAACCATTAAACGAACCTTTTAAGACAATTAATTCTTGAACACTCATATCACCATTTTTTTCTAATGTCGCATCAACATAAAAGTGCTCTATTTTGTAGTTTGCCGCCAAAGAAAGAAGCGGAAAAATTAAGAAACTAATTACTAAAACTATTATTTTTTTCATAAACTCACCTCTTTTATTTAAAAAAGACGTTTGCACGTCTTAAAATTTAACTTGAACATTTTGACGTTCAGTTTCATTTGCTTCAAAGAAAGCTTCTTTTTTAAACTTAAACAAACCTGCAATAATATTACTTGGTACCATATCAACTTTATTATTATATATCATAACAGTATCGTTATAAAATTGACGAGCACTAGCAATTTTACTTTCAGTTTCTGTAAGTTCTGATTGTAAATGTTGAAAATTAGTATTTGCTTTTAAATCTGGATAACTTTCTGTTAAAGCAAATAGTTTAGATATTGCTTGTGTTAATTCTCCATCAGCTTTCATTTGATCTTCAGGTACTGTTGCAGAAACGTAAGTATTTCGAGCTTTAATAACTGCTTCTAAAGTTTCTGATTCATGTTTTGTATAGCCTTTAACAGTTTCAACTAGATTAGGTATTAAATCAAATCTTCTTTTTAATTGAACATCTATTTGTGCCCATTGATCTTTTACTCTATTTCTAAGGGTAACTAGAGTATTATAAACACTTATAGCCCATAAAACTATTAAAACTACTACAATAATTAAGATAATCCACCATTTCATAAAATCAATCCTCCTTAAGTTAATTCTATCATATTTTAGAAAATAATATATATCTTTTTTACAAAAAAGTCTATTTTGACATTTTTTATTCTTCTAATTTAGCACTGACAATCTTACTTACTCCAGATTCTTGCATTGTTATACCATATAAAGAATCAGCATATTCCATCATTCGCTTTTTATGTGTGATAACAATAAATTGACTTCTTTGCTTTTCTTCACTTAAATATTTACCAAACATGTCAACATTTACTTCATCGAGTGCTGCTTCAGCTTCATCTAGTATAACAAAAGGTGAAGGTTTAACTTCTAGCATAGCAAATAATAAACATATAGCTGTTAAAGCTTTTTCTCCTCCAGATAAAGATACTGGTGAATTTATTTTCTTTCCTGGTGGTATTGCTATAATATCGATACCAGTATTAAGTAGATCATCTGGATCACTTAATTCTAATTCTCCTTTTCCGCCTTTAAACATCATTTTAAATATTTTACTAAATTCTTTTTTTATACTTTGAAAAGATGTAGCAAATTTTTGAGTCATAATGTCATCCATTTCTTTAATGATGCCTTTTAACTCTAATGATGCACTTTCTAAATCAAACTTTTGACTTGTTAGAAAATCATATCTTTTAGAAATTCTCTGATATTCATCAATAGATCCAATATTTACGTTTCCTAAGCTATGTAACTCTTTTTTTAAAGTACTTACTCGATCTCTAGCTATATCAGCATCCATCTCAAGACTATAACTTGATGTTGCTGCTTCATAAGTTAGATTGTATTCATTGCTTAAATCTGTGAGCAAATTATCTAATTTAACTTCTAATTTACCCACTGTAATTTCTTTATTTTTTAATTCATTATTTAACTGATTATAATTACTATTACTATCCCGAAGTTTTTTATCTAATTCATTTACTTCATCTGTTAAATCATTTTTATTTTTTATTAATTGCTTAATATCTTTTTCAATTATTTCTTTATTTTTACTTAATGAATTAATTTGTTCCATGATTTCTACTAGATGTTCATCTAATTTATTTGATTTTAAATCATTCATTCCTTCTAGTTCACTTAAAACATTTTTATGTTCTTCCACCAATCTACTTAAACTAGTCTTTTTATTAAATAACTCATCGTTTAATAATATTATATATTTATTTAAAACATTTTCTCGTTCTTCTAATTCTTCTAGTTCTTGAGTATAGTTTTGAACTTCATCTGTTAAATCTTTGATATTAATACTTAATTTTTGTTCATCACTTTTTAATTTATTTAATTCATTTTTTTCATTAAGCATGCTATTTTTTTTGCTCGTACCACCAGTAATAGATCCTCCGATATGAAGAATTTCACCATCTAATGATACAACTTTATATTTATAATTAATTAGTTTTCCAATTACATTTAGGGTATTTTCATTATCTACAACAATTACTTGTCCTAATTGATTTTCAATGATATTTTTATATTTTTGATCATAATCTATTAAATCACTTAAAATACCAATATACCCACTAATATTTTTAATATCATTTATTACTTCACTACTTACATATCTACTTTTTATAACATTTAATGGAAAAAATGTGGCTCTACCTAAACGCCTTTCCTTTAAAAACTCAATAGCTTTCAAAGCAGAAAATTCATCATCTACAACTAAAAAATTACTACTTGAACCTAAAGCTATGTCAGTTGCAGTTATATATTTATCAGGAATATTTATAAGTTTTCCAATAGTATTATGAATTCCATAAAGTCTAGGATTATTTAAAATATTTCTTACCGAAACCGGAGCATTTTCAGCACTTAAAATATTATTTTCTAAAATTTCAATCTTATTTTGTAAAATAAATAAAGCTTTATTACTCTCTAGTAAAGTGCTAGAACTTGTACTTTTTTTCACTTTTAATACTAATGTTTTATTTTTTACTTCTTCTATTTTAGTTCTTTCAGAATTAATACTATTTTCAATATCTTGAACGTCTTTTTCAGAAACTTCTATATTTTTATTTAATTGTAGTTCTGTTTCTTTTAGCTTCAAAAGGCTTTCATCAACAGTTTTACTATTTACTTCATACTTTTGTCTTTCTAAAGTTAATTTTTTCTCACTATTTAAATTTCCAATATCTTCGGTTATTCTTAATAAATCTTCTCTTTTACTACTTATTTTATCTTCTAATTCAATTATATTTAATTTTAATTTTTCTAACTTTGTATCTGCTGTTGAATCTTTTAAAGTTAAAAGTTTTTCTTTTAAATTACCTATTTCATTAGAAAGTTTACTATATTCTAGATTTAAATCTGTTATATCCTTAGCAGTTAAAGCTATATCAATACTTTCTAATTCATTTTTTATATCCAAATATTTTTGAGCAACAATGCTTTGTTCTTTTAAAGGTTCAACCGTTTTTGCAAGTTCATCTATTACTAATTTAATTCTCATTAAATTTTCTTCAGTTTTTTCTAACTTTTTTAAACTTTCTTCTTTTCGACGTTTGTATTTTAAAACTCCAGCTGCACTTTCAAATATAATTCTTCGATCACTTGGCTTAGAGTTAACTATATCAGTAACATTTCCTTGGCTAATGATATTAAAAGCATTCATCCCCGCTCCAGAATCTATAAAAAGGTCTGTAATATCTTTAAGTCTTACTCTCGAATTATTAATATAATATTCATTTTCTCCACTTTGATATACAATTCTCTTAATTTCTATTTCTTTGAAATCACTGTGTAAATAATGATCTTTATTATCAAAAACTAAGGCAACCATCGCTCTTTTTTGAGCTTCCCTTGATTCACTTCCACTAAAAATACAATCAGTCATATTATTTTGGCCACGAAGTGATTTAACTGATTGTTCTCCTAAAACCCATCTTACCGCATCTACTATATTACTTTTTCCAGATCCATTTGGGCCTACAATGCCTGTGATTCCCTCATTTATTTCTAAATCTAATTTATCAGCAAATGATTTAAACCCTTGAGCTCTAATACTTTTTAAATACATTATTTCACCGCACTTTTGTTTAAAGCATCTAAAGCCGCCATTTGTTCAGCTTCTTTTTTACTTTTTCCAATTCCCTTTCCATAAATAATATCATCAATTTTTACAATAACTTCAAAAGTTTTATTGTGGGCTTCACCATATTCCTTAGTTATAAAATATTCTAAAGATTTTTTATCAGTTTGAACTAGTTCTTGAAGCCTTGTCTTATAGTCAGCATTAAAATCTGCTTCTTTTTTTATATAAGGAATTATTATTTCATCTAAATATTTTTTTACAGTATTAAATCCTTGATCTAAGTATATTGCTGCCGCAACAGATTCAAATACATCAGCAATAATGGTATCATTTAAATCATGCATTTGACCATGTCCTAAGCGAATATGCTTATCTATACCTAGTTTTTTGGCATAGGTTGCTAAGGCTTTTTCACAAACGTAATTGGCTCTTAGTTTAGTCATCATACCTTCTTTATAATCTGTGTATAGATAAAAATACTCACTTGTAACAGCTTCTAAAATAGCATCTCCTAAAAATTCTAGTCGTTCATAATTTTGACAATCATGCTCATTAGAATAACTACTGTGTGTTAAGGCTGTTGTTATTAAATCCATATTCTTTATGCTAATTCCCATTTTATCTAAAAAATCCATAATATCAATCCTTTTCTTAAGTATTATACCAAATTTTTTAACATTTGAAAACAATTTACAAAACTAGAAAAATATAGTAAAATTTTTATGGTGATAAATATAAAAAATGTTTTAATTTATATTATAAGAGCATACCAAATAACTCCGCTTCATACGCATAGTATGTGTAGATTTATTCCAACGTGCAGTGAATATGCTTGTGAAGCTATAGACAAATACGGTTGTCTTAAAGGACTGAATTTAAGTATAAAAAGAATACTTAGATGCCATCCTCATGGAGGTTTTGGTTATGATGAGCTGAAGAAAGAAGGAAAAGATGAAATTTAAAAAATTATTAGGGCTGGCTTTATGTTTACTGTTATTAAGTGGCTGTAGTTTAAATAAGGATAACTTAGAAAATGCACAAGTTTATACAACTATTTATCCAATAAAATATTTAACAGAGTTTCTTTATAAAGATTATGCAACTATCGAAAGTATTTATCCAAGCGGAGCTGACGTTTTAGATTATGAACTTACTCATAAGCAAATTAAAAAGTACTCAAAAGCAGATTTATTTATTTATAATGGACTTAGTAATGAAAAAAATATTACCAAAAATTTAATAAACAAAAATAAAAATTTATTAATAATTGATGTTTCAAATGGGCTTTCTTACACTTATGGTGTTAAAGAATTATGGATGAGTCCAAATAACTACTTAATGCTTGCTAAAAATATAAAAGATTATTTAAAAGAGTATTTAAAAAGCAAAATTATAATTCAGTATGTTGATGAAAAATATGAAGAATTATCAGAAATATTATCTTTAAAGGATGCCGATTTAAGATCAATTGGCAAAGAAGCAAGTAGTAAAGGAAATAATACTTTGGTTGTAAGTGATAATACTTTCAAATTTTTAGAAAATTATGGTTTTAATATCGTTTCTTTAGATGAAGAAACTTTGACAGAAAGTTCTTTAAATGCTATTCAAAGTAATTTTAAGAAAAAACAATATTCTACGATATTTGTTCTTGATAATAACTATACTGATAATATTAATGATTTAATTAAAAAATATGGTGCGAAAACAATTGATGTTAAGTCTATGATTAATATTGATAGTAATAATACTGATGATTATCTAACAGTTATGCAAGAATTTATCGATAATATTAGAAATGTATGCAATGTTGATTGACAATACGCTACTTTTATATTAAAATATAGAAGTAGCTTGTGGAGTAGTACTCAAGAGGCTGAAGAGGGATCCCTGCTAAGGATTTAGGTCGGCGAATGCTGGCGCGGAGGTTCAAATCCTCTCTACTCCGCCATTTTTTATAATAAATCTTCCTTATGGAAGTTTTTTTTTGCCCTTTTTTTCTTTCTTAAGTTTAACACACAAAAAATCCCGAATAACATTTCTATTCGAGACAAATAAAAAATCTCTATAGCAGAGATTTTATCTTCAAACTGGTGACCCGTACGGGATTTGAACCCATGTATGCATGCGTGAAAGGCATGTGTGTTAAACCACTTCACCAACGGGCCATTATTAAATGGTGGGCTTGGGGGGACTTGAACCTCCGACCTCACGCTTATCAGGCGTGCGCTCTAACCAGCTGAGCTACAAGCCCGTACTAACAAAACCTATTTAATTTTATAACATTTAAACGATTTTGGCAATACCTTTTTTTATTTTTTTCACACAATTAACAATTTAACCGATGTAATAAGATTATACTATAAAAATTTAAAGTTGTAAAGTAAAAAAAGAAAAGAATTTTATTTGATTCTTTTCCACATTATTCTTAGGCTATTTAATATTGATATTAAAGTTACGCCAACATCTGCAAAGACTGCTAGCCAGATAGACGTTTTCCCCATTATAGCCAATAAAAGCATAACTATTTTAAATGTTATAGCAAATGTAATATTAGACATTATTATTATCTTAGTCATTTTAGATATTTTTATAGCTTCCCCTATTTGATTTAAATCATCATCCATTAAAACTATATCACTTGCTTCAATCGCCGCATCACTTCCTAATGCTCCCATTGCAAAACCAACATTAGCACTTTTAATAACTGGGGCATCATTTATACCATCGCCCACAAAAGCAACATAGTTATTTTTTTGATAATCTTTTACTATTTTAACTTTATCTTGAGGTAATAATTCTCCATAAAAATCATCAAAGTTTAATTTTTGAGCAATATTTTCAACGTTTTTATAATTATCTCCTGACAAAAGCACAATATTAGTTATATTATTTTTTAAATCATTTAGGGATTTCTTAGCATTATTTTTGATTCTATCATTAATAACTAAATAACCAAGATACTCATTATTTTTAGCAACATATAACACAGTCCCTATTTCATCAATATTTTCTGAATTTACTCCTTCTTCTTTTAAAAACTTAGATGTTCCTATAACTACTTTTTGATTATCAATTTCGCATTTTATTCCTGAACCACTTATTTCTTTAAAATTCTTAACTTTATCTACTATTTCTTTTTTATAAGCACTTTTAATTGATTTAGCTATTGGATGATTAGAATTATTTTCAACTGTCGCTACCAGTTTTAGTAACTCTTCTTTAGTAATGTTTTTACTAACTATTTTTGTTAGAGCAAATGTTCCTTCAGTAATTGTTCCGGTTTTATCAAAAATAACAGTATCTATTTTGTTTAATCTATCTAGTTCATCACTTCCCTTAATTAAAATTCTCTCTCTACTTGCTCTTCCTATTCCACAAAAGAATCCTAGAGGTATAGATATAACCAAAGCACATGGACAAGATATAACTAGTAATTCTAATCCACGATATAACCAAGTGTAAAAATCTCCAGTTATAATTGATGGAATTGTAACTACTAATAAGGAGATAATAATTACAACTGGCGTATAAACTTTAGAAAATCTAGTAATGAATTTTTCAGAATTTGATTTCTTTTCATCAGAATTTTCCATAATTTCAATAATTTTACTAGCCGTACTGGTTTTATAGGTACTTGTTGCTTTTACTTCAATAAGACTTTCTAAATTTAAAGATCCACTTAGAACAGTATCATTTTTATTTACTCTCTTAGGTTTAGATTCTCCAGTTAAAGATGAAGTATCAAGATGACTTGTTCCTTTGATTATTATTCCATCAAGCGGCACTTTTTCACCAGGTTTAACAATAAATACGTCATTTATTTTAGCAGTTGTTATATCGACTATCCCAACATTTTTAATATTAATATTTTCACTACGCAAATCCATAAGTTCAATAATTGCCTTTTTAGAGTTATTTACAGCCATTTCTGATAGATATTCTCCTAAAGAGAATAAAAACATTACCGCTACGGCTTCTGTGTATTTTCCAATATAAAATGCTCCTAGTGTGGCAATTATCATAAGAATATTTTCATCAAAAAATTCTTTATCTTTAATGTTTTTTATAGCATTAAAGTATACTTCACAAGAAACTATAATGTAACTTATAAACAATAATGTTTTAAAAATATTTGGGTTTTCTATAAAAAGATAAGCTATTAAAATAAGTATTAAACTTAAAATAAGTTTTACTAAATCTGCATTTATTATTTTATGTTTCATAATTTTATTCCTTCCTTAGTGTGTTCTATCCCATACTTCATTATTGTTTTTATATGATTATCAGCAATACTATAATAAATTGTTTGTCCTTCTTTACGTGTTTTAACAAGATTTGATGCTCTTAAATTTTTTAACTGATGAGAAACAGCAGATTGACTGACATTTATTAATATACTTATATTATTTACATTTGTTTCTCCTTTTAATAATACTTCTAATATTCTTAATCTAGTAGAATCTGCAAATACTTTAAAAAATTCACTTAGTTTAATAATCGTTTCTATTTTTTCCATAATAACTCCTTTGTATGAATGTATGTTCATATATTCATTATATTACAATTTTTAAAAAAAATAAACATTTTCATAAAAAAAGAAAATTAATTAAATAATTTTCTTAAGCTATTCTAAGTGGATTTGTTTCTGTTCCTTCTCCGCTTACATAAGTTATACTTGCATTTAAATAGAAAGTTGGTCTTATTATAAAAGTATTATTTGCTGATGATCCTGAGATAGAACAATTGCTATTTATAGCAAAAAAACTACTTTTATCTTCAGATCGTTTTGTTATTACTGGCTCATAATAATTCATATTGTACCAATTTTTTCCTTTGGAATTTCTAAAATCGTTACCATTGTTATTAAAACCAACATATAACCAATATCGAGGAGAAGATGCATAAATATGATCTGATATATATATTAAACCTATTTTCGCTTCATAAGTTGAATTAGTTATTGGTGAAACTATTTCATTTTGATAAACTTTATTAACTGAACCTGAAGCTATGCTTCCCCAACTGCCAGCATTTATTTTCCATGAGTGAGTTGCTATTTTATTTGCCCATGTTGTTCCGATATTATTTATAAAATTTGTATTTAAATTGACTTTGTTTAAAAGTGATGTTGTCCAGTCATTTGACCCTTTACCATTATTTATCGTAGTGTCATTTTTATAATAGTGTTACTACACTTATTATCAATAATACTGTTCTTTTTCTCTCTTCATTCATTTTATCCACCGCTCTCTATTATTAATATTATCATATTTTGGGTTTATAATAAATAAAAAACTTTAAAACATAACGTAAGATTTTAAAGTTTCATCTATATTTTCATAAACAGCTATTATCTTTATTTTCAAATTATTATTATTTAATTTCTATTTCTCCGAATAGGCAAAAAGCATCAACATAAATAATTTTTTCTTTACATCCATCCTTATGCTTATTATCTACTCCTCCAAAAATTGGCGTAGCATTTACTTTAACCAAAACATCTTCAGGAACGTGAATTTCAACACCACCAAAAATGGCGTTTACTCTAATTACACATTCTTCATTAATTATAGCTTTTTTTAAATCTAAGACAATACTTCCAAAAGTACTATTCAAATTCAAGCTATCTATTTTTTCTCCATCTTTATTTATTATTTGTTCTGCAAAAGTAGCACTTATGTTTTCTTTTGACTTACTTTTAGAATATTTTTCTTTTATATTAAATTTATCATTGCCTTTAAAAATCATTAGTAGTCCTACTACTATTATTACCATAGGCATAGCAAGTTTCCAGATAATATCAAAGTCAATTACATCCTGTGCTGCAAGAAGTAGTAAAAGACCAATTAATATTCCTAATAAATTGCCAGTTTTGCCTTCTTTGTTAAAATCAAAAAGCCCTATAAAGCAAGGAATAATTATAAATAGAGTCCACCATCCATCAAAGAAAATATTTACTTTTATTATATCTAAACTTTTAAGACCTAATATTAAACCAAAAGCAATAAAAACTATCCCCCATAAAATTCTTTCAAAATTTTTCATTTATAATCGTACCTCCATTCTTATTTTAAGTATATATGATTTTCTTTTAACATGCAATCAGATATTTAAAGGATTAAAATCTATTTCTAAATAATTATCATTATTATATGTATATAAATTTATTAAATCTTTTAAAATTTCTCGCAAATTATTTTCTTTTTGATATTTAATAATTATTTGCATTCGATATTCACTATTAAATTTAAATACTGATGCTGTTGTTGGACCCAAAACTATAAAATCCGAAGTTAAATTTTCATCTAAATATTTTTTTACTTTTTTACTTTCATCAATTGTTTTTTGATAGTCCTTTCCAATTACTTTTAAACTTACCAAATAATAATACGGTGGATATTTTAATTTATGTCTAAAATTCATTTCATAGTGATAAAATTTATTATAGTCATTTTCTTTAACACATTTAATAACATAATTATCAGGATTAAATGTTTGTATAATAACTTCTCCGAGTAAATCACTACGTCCACTTCTTCCTGCTACTTGACTTAATAAAGAAAAAGTATTTTCACTTGATTTAAAACTTGGAATATTTAAAGTAGTATCAGCATTAATTACACCCACTAATGTTACTTTAGGAAAATCTAATCCTTTACTAATCATTTGAGTTCCAAGTAATATATCATATTTTTCATTTCTAAAATCTTCCAAAATTTTTTCATGTGTTCCTTTATTTCTAGTAGTATCTTGATCCATTCTAATTATTTTAGCTTCTTTAAACATTTCTTGAAGTTTTTCTTCTAATTTTTCGGTACCCAAGCCATAATAATTTAAAGCATCTTTATGACAGTTTGGACATGTTTCTCCTTTTTTTTCTTGATATCCACAGTAATGACAAATTAAATTATTAGTACTTTTATGGTAAGTTAAAGTTATATCACAGCTAGGACATTTAAATGTATATCCACAATTACTACAGGTAATATAAGTAGAAAAACCTCTTCTATTTAAAAGAAGAATTATTTGTTCATGGCGAGATAACTTTTCTTCTATTTTTCTTTTTAATAAATCACTTATTATTACATTTCTTTTTTTCATTTCTTCTTCCATATCAACTAAATGAATCTTAGGAAGAATAGATGCCCCAACTCTATTTTTTAAAATTAACTCTTTAAAAACTTTTTTATCAGCCCGTGCTTTAGATTCTAACGAAGGTGTTGCACTTCCTAAAAGAAGAGGTATATTATTATATTTACATCTAAAAATAGCAATATCTTTAGCATGATACCTTGGATTATTGTCCTGCTTATAGCTGCTTGCATCTTCTTCATCAATAATTATAATTCCTAAATTTTTTAATGGCGCAAATATTGCACTTCTTGTTCCAACAACAATATGAACTTCACCTCGATATATTTTCAAATATTCATCATATTTTTCACCATTTGATAAAGAACTATGAAGTATTGCAACATCACTTCCAAAAGTGTTATAAAATCTTTGAGATATTTGAGTTGTTAAACTTATTTCAGGAACTAAAACTATTGCAGTTTTTCCTTGTTTTATAATCTCTTCAATTATTTTAATATAAACTTCAGTTTTACCTGAGCCAGTTACGCCATTAAGTAGAAAAGTTTCATAACTATTCATACTTTCTAAAACACTATTTTTAACAAGTTCTTGTTCCTTAGTTAAAGTACTACTAATATTATTACCTGACTTATTAATCCGATATTTTTTTTCTTTAATAATTTTAATTATATCATTTTCTATTAAACTATCTATTACGCCTTTAGAATAATCTTTTTTATTTAATCTTGTTTTTTTTAATAAATCATCAATTACCTTTACTTGAGCCTTTCTTTTTTGGCTAAATTTAGCTTTATAATCCAAAGCTCTTGAAGTATTACACAAAACTATGAATTCGTCGTATAGATCATAATTATGTTTTTGGCTCTTTACTTTTAATCCACTTGGGAGCATTGTTTGATAGGCAGATATTAAAGTACACAAAGTGCTTTGACTTAAATATTTTCCTACATCTAATAGTTCCTTATTTAATATAAAATTTTCATCTAATAAACTTTGTATAGATTTTATTTCATAAGTATTTTGCTCAACATTATCTAAAATTTCTAAAACAAAACCTGTAATTTGTTGATGGCCAAATTCAACTTGAACTTTCATACCAGGCTTTATTTTATTTTGAAACTCATAAGGAACTTTATATATAAATTCTCTATCAAGTTTTTTTACACTATATTCTATGATTACCTTTGCATACATAACTATAATCCTTTCTTAAGTCATTTTAACATATATTTTAGCAATTAAAAAGAGACTATATTCTTAAAGTCTCTATTTGCTTTTCAAAATCAGTATTTTGACAAATGTATGATCCAGATACTACTCCATTTGCTTTACTAACTAATTTTATAGTATCTTTATTTATACCACCATCAATAAATATTTCAAAATTATTTTCTTTTTGATATTCTAATAGCTTCTCTAGTCTTTTTGGTGTTTCATTCAAAAACTTTTGCCCACCTTTACCAGGTTTAACACTCATCAGTAAAATGACATCTATATACGGAAAATAATGTTCAAATTTTTCTATTTCTTCATCTGGATTAATTGCTATTCCCCTTTTTACTTTATTTTCTTCTATAGCATTTAGAGTACTTAATAAAGCTTTTTCAGTGCTAGGATGAATATAAATTGTGCTAGGATTTAGTTTTAATATTTTATCAAGATAATCACTAGGATTTTCTAGCATTAAATGAATATCTAAAGGTTTAGTTACATCTTTAAATAGATCTAAAAGATCATCTATATCGAAATTTTTCTCTCCGGCATAAACTCCATCCATTAAATCAACATGAATTCCATCAGCACTTGTATGCTCTATTTTATCAATCGTAGTTTTATAATCGTATAAACTACTTATATAACTTACTACTATTTTCATGGCACTCCTTTATAAATCTCGTATAATTTATATATCTTGATGGTAATATTAAACCATTTTTAACATTGTTTAGAACTGCACAATTTTTTTCTTTTAAATGCATACAGTTTTTATATTCACAGTTTAAATTATTAAATTCCAGAAAAGTATTTTTTAATTCTTCAGGGCTAATATTTTTTAAGTCTAAAGCAGAAAAACCTGGAGTATCTGCAAAATAAATTTTACCTATTTTATATATTTCAGTATGTCTTGTGGTATGTACGCCACGATTTAAGGCTTCACTTATTGGTTTTGTTTCAAGATTTAATTTTTTATTTAACTTATTAAGCAAACTAGATTTCCCAGCTCCGGTTTGACCTGTTAAAACAACAACTTTATTTTTTAAAGTTCTTTTTAATTTAAACAAATTTTTATTATCCACTACTTGATAGCCTATTTTTTTATAATACTTCTCTAATATTTTTATATCTTTTATTTCAGATTTAGTAAGCAAATCTTTTTTAGTAAAACATATTACGGGTTCAATATTTGCTGCTTTAATTATACATAATTCTTTATCAAGCAAACTCAAAGATAAATCTGGTTTTTTTAAACTAGTTACAATTAAGGCAATATCAACATTAGCTATGACTGGTCTTTCAAGTTCATTTTTTCTAGGCATTATTTCTTCAATTGTAAGAGTTTCTAAATTTACTTTAACTACATCCCCAACTAAAGGTGAAAGACCAATGTTTCTAAATTTTCCTCTAGCATTACAAACATAGTCTTTTCCTTTTATACTAACTGTATACTGATTACTTATTTGCTTAATAATCCTACCTGTCATTATTCTAAATCTCCACTATCAGGATCTTCTACATTACTTCCAGTTACTTCTTTTGCGACTGTTATTGTAAGTCTTGCTCCCCCTACTACTGTTGTTCCAGCTGCTCTACTTTGTTTTATTATTTTGCCCGCTGGATATTCATTTGTTTCTTGATATTTTATTTCTAATTTTATGCCATAATTATCTGCAAAGTCTTGAACTTCATCAACAGAATATTCATCATCTACAAAATTCGGATATTTGTTATCTAATTTAGGAATATATAAAGTTATGGTATCTCTAGCAGATAATTTTTCCCCAGCTTTAACAGATTGATCAATAATTTTTCCTTCTTCATATTCAGAAGCTTTATCTTGATCTATATCTTTTCTTTCTATTATTACTTGCAAATTTAAAGCCTCAAGTTTGCCTTTTATTTCAGCATAATCTTTACCAGTATAATCTTCAATTTCTATTTTAGTATCTCCTTTAGAAATATATAATATTATTTCAGTTCCCTCTTTACGTATGCTTCCTATTGCTGGTGATGTTCTTGAAACTTTTCCTTCAGATACATTTTCATTAGCTTCTTCTCTTTGTTCATCTGATACTACAAATCCAGCATCTTGTAATTTTTTAATGGCATCTGTAACTGATAAATTAGAAACATCAGGTACAGCTTCTTGTTTAGCTGAAGTAATATAAGGAATTAAAACAAATATAGTTGTAATTATTAAAACCAATCCTACGAAAACACTGGCTAAAGCAATTAATATTTTATTTTGAGAATTGTTTTCATTATTTTTAACTTTTTTACTCATTTCTTTTTCTCCTTCTTCTTTTACTTTAACTTCTTTATTTTTTTCTGTTTTAACTGTTTTAAGTAATTTAGTTTCATCATAATCTGTATCAGGATATTTAAAAGTTATTTTAAGTTCATTAGCTCTTGATTCATCCAAGCATGTTTTTAAATCTTCATGCATTTCTCTAGCATCAGCATAACGATTTTTAGGATTCTTAGCTGTAGCTTTCAAAATGATATTTTCAACACTTTGAGGTATGTCAGGAAGTTCATCTCTAATGCTTGGCATTGGCTCTTTTAGATGCTTCAAAGCTATTTCCACAGCATTATCTCCTCTAAATGGAAGTTTTCCTGTCAAAAGTTCATACATTAAAATACCAATTGAATATATATCACTTTGAAGTGTTGCTCCTTTGCCACTTGCTTGTTCTGGAGGCAAATAATGAACACTACCCATTACGGAATTAGTTTGAGTTAACTGAGTTGCATTCATAGCAACAGCTATACCAAAATCAGTTATTTTTATCATACCATTTTCTAAAATTAGTATATTTTGAGGTTTAATATCCCTGTGTATTATGTATGAGTCATGGGCAACACTTAACCCATTAGTAATTTGCAGAGTTATATCTATAACTTCTGGTACGGTCAGTTTGCCTCTTTTCTTTAATAAATTTTTAAGGTGTTTACCTTCAACATATTCCATGACAATATAATACTCGCCATTATCTTCTCCGACATCATAAACTTCAACAATATTTGGATTTGATAAACTACTTGCTGATAAAGCTTCTCTTTGAAAACGTCTAACGAATTTTTCATCAGTTGCTAAATCCCCACGTAATACTTTAACTGCAACATTGCGGTCTAAAATAGTATCATAAGCTAAATAAACATTAGCCATACCACCTTCACCGATTGATTTTATTATTTGGTATCTATCACTAATTTTTTGCCCCTTCATTATCATGCAAAATCACCACTTTCTCTAACTAAGTAAGCTACTGATATATTATCACTGCCACCTCTGGCATTACATTTTTTTATTAATTTAACTACTTTTTCTTCCACAGTTAAGTCATTTTCCAATAATACTTTTTCTATTTGTTCATCATTTAGCATTCCCGTTAAGCCATCACTACATAAAAATACGGCATCACTTCCATTATCAACATCAAATATATCTGGTTCACATTTTTCGGTAGCACCTAAAGCTTTCATTAAAACATTTTTTTTAGGGTGATTTATAGCTTGTTCTTCCGTAATATCACCAGCATCTACTAAAAAGTTTACCAAAGTATGAGGTTTAGTTACTCTATGTAATTTATTATTTTTCATAACATATCCTGAAGAATCCCCAATGTTGGCAAATATTAAAAACTCTTTTGTTACTATAGCTGCAACTACGGTTGTTCCAAGGCCCTTTGAGTTCTCATTTTGATCACCATATTCTAGTATCTCTTTATTTATTTCATTTATGTTATCAGAAAGCCAATTTACAGCATCAATTTTGGTACCAATCGAAGCACTTTCTGTAAATCTTTTCCCTAGGTGAGTTACCGTTAAAGCACTTGCAACTTCACCCTTACGGTGACCTCCCATACCATCAGCAACTACTAGTAAGTATTCACCACTAACATTTTTTAATATTGTTACACTATCTTCATTATGTTCTCTTACTCTTCCAGTATCTGTTAAATAAAACGATTTCGTATTAATCACTCTCACTTCTCAATTGTCCACACGCAGCTTTTATTTGTCCCCCAAATTCTCTTCTTACGGTTACATTAAGACCTAAATCTTTTAAAATCTTATAAAATCTATTAATTTGATCTTTATTACTTTTTTTAAAATCTAAATTATTAGTTTCATTGTAAGGAATTAAATTTACATAAACATTCATTCCTTTTAATAACTTGGCTAAGGCAAAAGCATCTTCATCTTTATCATTAACCTTTTTAAGCATAACATATTCTATCGTAACTCGTCTATTAGTTTTTGCAATATATTCACTAATTGCTGTCATAACTGTGTCAAGATTATAGGCTTTATTAATAGGCATTATTTTATTTCTTACTTCATCTGTTGCTCCGTGTAATGATAATGCTAAATTTACTTGAAGATCTAAATTACTAAACTCTTTTATTTTAGGAACTAACCCACATGTTGATACAGTTATATGTCTTGCTCCGATTGCTAATCCCTTAGGATCATTTATAATTTTAATAAATTTTATAATATTATCATAATTATCAAACGGTTCTCCGATTCCCATTAAAACTACGCTATCTATCCTTTTATTTATATGTTCTTCAATCAATAATATTTGTTCAACAATCTCATAAGTCTCTAAATTTCTTACTTTTTTTAATCTTCCACTTTCACAAAATTTGCAGCCCATGTTACAGCCAACTTGACTTGAAACACAAACTGATAATCCGTAATCATGCTTCATTAAAACAGCTTCAACTTTTTCACCATCAATAAGTCTAAATAAATATTTTTTTACATTATCTCCTTCTAAAATCATTTCTATTTTTATAAAATCAGTATTAAAATCTTTCAATAGTCTATTTTGGATTTCTTTTTTAATATTACTAAAATTTAAAATGTTTTTTTCTTTATGAATATATAACCATTCAAAAACTTGAGTAGCTTTAAATTTCTTCTCCCCAATACCTAAAAAATAATTCTCTAACATTTCTTTAGTATATCCAAATATATTTTCCATAATTATTCTCTTTCTTATTAGTATTTTACTAAATTTTCATCTAATTGTCTACTTTCCAAAAGAAAAAACATCAATTGATGTTTACTTCTTTTTTGCTAAGGTTCTAATTAATTTTAAATTACCATAATCTTTATATTTTTCATAATACTCATGTTTAAAAAATAAATCTTTTGCTGAAGTATTTTGCATTTCTTTGACTATTTTTTCTTCTTCTTTTTGATGCTTTTTTATTAGTTCTGGAGTTAGTTCTTTTTTATAGTCATAGTACTCTTTTAAATAACTAGTTAAAGTTATAAATTCACTAATAACAAGCGGAGCTAAAATTAAACTAAAAAGATGAATATGATTCATATTATTAATTTTTTTTAAAAGACTTGAACCTAAATAATTTAGAATTTTTTCATCAACTAGTAAATAAGTTAGGGAAATACTTAATCCAGCAACCCACATCTTTAGTTTTCCAAAAATATTTGATTGAACATTCATATTCATATTATATTTAATCGTTTGTGTAACAGCAATTCCAAGTTCTAAAAAAACAGGAATAATAGCAAGTGGAGTTATACTCATTAAAAGAATCATGTTTATGATTAAAAAAGCTTTATCACTTATGCTATCAAACAAACTTCCAAAAAAAGTAGAACACTTTAACTTTCTAGCCATAATACCATCAATACAATCGCTTAAAAAGCATGAACTGGATAGTAAAAATAATGCAAATCCTCCATAAAGTTTATATACGGGAATTAAAGCAAATATCCCAGCTACTCTGATAAATGTAACAAAATTTGTTATTAAAAAATTAAATTTATTCTTATCCATTATACCCCCTATTAATTTGTAAAGGCTAAATTATCACACTTTCCAATATTTGTAAGCATTATATCATATACTTCATTTTCAGTTGTTATGTTTATATTTGTTATGTTTTCTTTATTAGTAGTTACTTTCACTTGATATCCTTCTTTATTATAAGAAATTACTCTAACATCTTCACTTTTTTCCGTCGTATATAAATAATCTTTTAAGTTAGAAAATAAAGCTGAAAGATTTAAATAGTTTTCATCTATATTGTCATAAAGATTTAAATATTCTTCTTTATTATCCATAGTTATTTTATAAGTATTATCACCAGTAACTAAATATTTTATAATTCCTTCGTTTGTTTCTTTAAAGCCAGCATCATTGCCTTTACATTTAATGCCAACATATAAATATTTTAAGCCATCCTTTGTTATAGTATATTTATATGCATAATTATTTTCTAGAATAGCTTTTTGCATCTCTTCATATTTTTTGAACGTTTCAACTGTGGTATTTTCTTCTTTTTTAGGTTCAGTTTTTTTATCAATAAAAGCAACATATATTATTAACAGAACAATAAAAATCATCCAAGCAAAAAACTTTAAAGTCGCTTTTCCTTTTGTAGTTTGCCAAAAATTATTTTTCTCCATTATTTATCACCATACCTAAATACTTTTCTTTATTTATTCCATTTAAATAATTTTCAATAGTCATTTCTTTTTTACCACTCGGCTTTACTTTTTTTAAATAAATAATTCCATCTTGGCAAGCTATCCCTAGTTCTTTTTTATTTATTTTTACAATTGTTCCAGCATTTCTTGCTATTTCTTCTTTAAATTCTGCTTCGATTATTTTAAGTTCTTTTCCATCTATTACTATATTTGCTAGTGGCCATGGATTTAGTCCTCGAATCTTATTAATTATTCTAAGGCCATTTTGATCAAAATCTAGTCTCTCATCTTCTCTTTTTATCATTGGTGCTAATGTATAATTATCACCTTGTTTTGTTCTTTTAGCAGAACCATTTAAAATACTAGGTAGATTATCTAAAAGAGCATCTTTACCTAGAAGAGATAATTTTTCATGAAGTGTTCCAACATTATCTGTATCATTAATTTTAAGATTATATTCATTTATAATATCTCCAGTGTCCATACCAGCATCCATGTACATTATCGTTACTCCAGTTTCAGTTTCGCCATTAAATAAAGCCCATTGAATTGGTGCAGATCCTCGGTATTTTGGAAGCAAGGAAGCATGAACATTTACACATCCATATTTAGGCATATCTAAAACACTTTCAGGTATTATTTGACCATAAGCACAAGTAACAATTAAGTCTATATCTAAATTCGCTAAAGCTTCATAATCATTTCTTATTTTTATTGGCTGAAAAACAGGAATGTTATGCTCTAAAGCCACTTTTTTAACAGGTGATAAAACCACTTCATGTTTTCGCCCTACTTCTTTATCGGGCTTAGTTACAACCATGACAACATGACAATTTTCGATTAGCATTTCTAATATAGGAACGGCAAAATCTGGTGTTCCCATAAAAACAATATTTTTATCTTGCATATTTTCACCAACTTTATTTAAATTATATACTAATTTTTATTTAAAATCAATTTAAAAGAAGATTAAGTTTTTACTTATCTTCTTCACAATTTACACAAGTTATAGTGCCATTTTTATCTACCAAAAGTTCCCCACATTTAGGACAAATTTCGCCAGTAGGTTTATACCACAAAGCATATTTGCATTTGGGATAATTATTACATCCATAAAACAATTTCCCTTTTTTAGTTTTTCTTTCAACAATTGATCCTTTTTCACACTTTGGACATTTAGTTATGATAGTTTCTTCTTTAGCTTCTTTTTTTATGTATTTACAAGTTGGATAGTTACTGCATGCTGTAAATTCTCCGTATTTGCCTTTTCTTATAACTAAGCCTCCTCCACATTCTGGACAAATTTCGCCAGTAGATACAGGTTCTTTCTTTTCCATTTCATGAAAAGCTTTTTCAACTAGTGGTTCAAAATCATCATAGAAATTATGAAGAACTTTTATATAGTCTTTTTGATTTTCGGCTATTTCATCTAGATCTTTTTCCATTGAAGCAGTATACTCAACATTTACTATACCACTAAAAAATTCTTGAAGTTTATCCGTTGTTTCAATTCCTATTTCAGTAGGTTCAAATTTTTTATCTTTTAATGTAACATATCCACGTTCTTTTATAGTACCTACGATTGTTGCATAAGTTGATGGCCTTCCTATACCAAGACTTTCCATTTCTTTTATCAAACTACTTTCCGTAAATCTTGGAGCTGGCTTAGTGAAATGTTGAAATTTTTCAATTTTATCAGCTACTATAAGATCTGATTTATAATTTTTTAAATCTGGTAAAATAACATCTTCACTATCTTCATATTCTTTATAAACTTTTAAATAACCATCAAAAATTAAAACACTACCAGTTGCTTTAAATGTATAACCATTATTTTCTAAAGTTACAGATGTCGATAATACTTTAGCATCAGCCATTAAAGATGCTAAAGCTCTATTATAAATAAGTTTGTATAATTTATATTCATCATTTGATAAATAAGCTTTAACACTCTCTGGAGTTCTATTTATACTAGTTGGTCTTATCCCTTCATGAGCATCTTGCATATTTTCATTTTTCTTACCCTTTTTTACATATCCAATATAATTTTCTCCAAATTTATTTTTAATATATCCAAAAGTTTCTTTTACAAATGATTCACTAACTCTAACACTATCAGTACGCATGTAAGTAATTAGCCCAACAGTTTCACTACCTAGATCAGTTCCTTCATATAAACTTTGAGCAATTTTCATTGTTTTTGAGGGAGCAAAACCTAATTTACTTGAAGCTGCTTGTTGCAAAGTACTAGTTTTAAAAACTTCTCTAGCACTTTTATTTTTTTCTTTTTCACTTACATTATCGATTTTAAATGATTTAGATAACCCAGATAATATTTCATTTGCTGATGCTTCATCAGGAATTTCTATTTCTTTTCCATGATATTTTTCTAGTGTAGCCTTAAAATCTTTAAAATCAGCTTCAATTGTCCAATACTCTTTAGGGATAAAGCTTTGAATTTCTCTTTCCCTATCTACAATCAATTTTAATGCTACGCTTTGGACTCTTCCGGCACTTTTTCCTCCAGTTTTACGTTGCATAAGCTTGCTCAACCTAAATCCAATAATACGGTCTAAGATTCTTCTTGTTTCTCCAGATCTAACTAAATTCATATCAATTTTTCCTGGATTATTTATGGAGTTTATAACAACATCTTTAGTAATTTCATTAAATACAACTCTCTTATATTTTTCATCAGGTATTTTTATTTCATCATAAATATGCCAAGAAATAGTTTCTCCTTCACGGTCTGGGTCTGTTGCCAAATAAACCATTTCAGCATCTTTTACATCTTTTTTTAAGGCATTTACATCTTTAGTCTTCCCTTTTATTATTTGATAATTTGGTTTAAAATCATTTTCAACGTCTACACCAAGACCATATTTTCCTGTTGTAGCTAAGTCTCTTATATGCCCTTTACTAGATACAACCTTATAATCACTTCCTAAATATTTTTCAATTGTTCGACATTTAGCTGGTGATTCAACAATAACTAAATTTTTCATTTATCCTCCTATATTTGCTAGTATTTCATTATCGTTATTATTCATTTTTTCATTTAAATAGTTAAAATAATTATTTTCTATAATGGCAGCACTTGCTTTCATTTTAGTTGTAACAATATTATTTATATTCATTATCTCTTCAGTTGTATACGTCTTATCTGTATAATATTTAATACTTGACTTACTTGCATCATAATATGCTATATCATTTTTCCAAGATCCATCTGCAAATACTACAAGATTTAAATAATCGTCACTAAAAATATCTGTTCCCATATAAAGTCTTGGATCATAATCTAAATTAAATAAATTAGCAATAGTTGGCGTTAAATTGATATAAGAACTATATTTAGTTACGACCTCACTTTTAATTTTACTGTTGTAAATAACCATTGGTGTTCTTTCAACTTCATAATCTTTTAAATCATAATCTAAAACATAATTTATTGTTTCATTTTTTAAGCCATAAGGATAGTGGTCTCCATATAATACAATCACAGTATCATCTAGCTTACCAGATTTTTTTAAAGAGTCTAAAAGTATTCCTAAAGCATTATCTAAAGTTTTTAATTTAGACATATATCTTCTTAAATCCATTGGATAGTCAGTATTTTCAGTTATATTTAAATATTTATCACCTTCAACACTAGATTGATTATAAGGTTGATGTGATGAAACTGTAGTAAGCCATAACATAAAAGGATCTTTAGAATTTGAATTTAATGTAATGTCCATGGCTACTTTCATGAAGTCTTCATCACTTGACCAATTTTTGTATTCATTGTAATATGGAATATTTAACTCTTCAACGCCATAGTATCTTCCACTACCTAAGTTACGATGAATTATACTTCTTGCATAATAATTTTCGGTATAGTTATGCATGCTTGTTGTTCTATATCCTGCCTTATCAAATAAATTAAAAATTGATGTAAAATAGGTATTATTTTTATAAACATTTGCCGTGCAATTATTTTGAATTGTATATAAACTAGTCATTCCACTAAATTCATTATTTCCAGTTGCACAACTATTTCGAGGACTAAAATTATTACTAAAACTAATTCCTTCACTATATAATTTATAAAAATTAGGATATAAATCTGGATTAATAATTATTTCATTTACACTTTCCATCATAATTACAATTAAATTTTTATTTTCGAATATACCAGTATATTCATTATAGTCTGTGATTTTTTTACTAATTAAATAATTGCTTATGCTATTTAAAGTTTCATCACTTTCATTTGCTATTACACTTTCCCATTTTGAATCATCAACCTTACGAGTTGTATTTTCCTTTTTCTCTTCAGTATTTAAGGCAAAATTATAGCTTGAATTTGTTTTAATAAATATTGATTTAAAATCTAGTGCTCCAAAGCCTAGAATACCAAATTGATTTATCGCTAGGCTTGATACACTAGGGTTTTTAAATAGGTCTTTATTACTTACCGTTTGAAGCTTATTTTGCATAAAAGAAGCTGTTAAAGTTTCTTTATATATCAAGCCAGTACTTATTAAAAGAATCAAACATGTTAAAGTTCTAACACTTTTTTCATAAGAAATTTGAGTTTTTAAAGGAAAACGTTTAGTAATCTTTCCTGCTAATTTTTTATCTAAAAATATGTAATATATTAAAAGCAAAATAAATGGAATAAAAATTAAATAGAATTTGCCCAAGAAAGATCCAAAGAAATCTTTTATATATGCTGTTACAGCCCCAAGTTGACTTCTACTATTAACCGATGCATAAACACCAATAAAATTATTAAATCCCATTTCAAAAAAAGCATAAGCACTAAAAGCAAAACTAAGTAAAATTATGCCTACTTTGCTAGCTTTTGGACTAAGCCAAGATAACAAAAAACTAAGAAAAATACTTATAAAGTTAAGACCTACAAAAATACGTAAAAGTGATATATCTAAAACTTTTATACCACTTAATAATCTAAAAAATATTTCAATACAAAAAGTCGTTATTATTAATAAAAAGAAATTTTTAAATAATTTATTCTTTAACAAATTCTTCATGTTGCTTCACCTCAATTATGGCTTTTACAGGTTTATAAGTAAACCTATAATTATCTAATATACCATATTTTTGGATATTTTCAAGATGTTTTTTTGTTGGATAACCTTTATGATCTTTAAATCCATATTCTGGATGCTTTTTGTCAAGTTCATACATCATTTCATCTCGTGTAACCTTAGCTAATACACTGGCAGCAGCAATAGTTAAGGATAAAGCATCGCCATGAATAATAGCTTTACTATTTTTATATGGTAGTGGCATGGCATCTGACAGAATAAAATCTGGTTTAGGATTTAATTTATTTATTGCTTCTATCATAGCTTTTCTACTAGCTTCATAAATATTTATTTCATCAATTGTTTTAGCATCCACAACACCAATACCATAACTAATTGCATCCTTAATAATTATTTTATAAAAGAGATTACGTTTTTTTTCACTTAGCTTTTTAGAATCTGTTAACCCTTCAAGCTTATAATTTACAGGTAATATAACAGCAGCAGCCACGACAGGTCCTACTAAGGGGCCTCGACCTACTTCATCAGTACCCGCAATTAATTTATATCCTTCCTTGTATAGTTCTTTTTCATTTTCTAATAAATCTACTTCCATAAATCAAACGTTACTCCCTTAATAGCACCACTTACTACATCATTATATACTTTTTGTGAAACTTTTTCATAATCAATCTCACCATCTTTTTCAAAATAATTAAATTTCTCTGCTAAAGCAAAAAATATTTCTTGAGGATCTTTTTGAACTTGGATGTTATATTTTTCTTCCAAAATATGAGGATAATAATTTTTTAAAAAACTTATTATATATCCACCAATATCGGTTATATTTAGTACTTCTGTTTTAATAGAAGCTGTTGAAGCTAAATTTAAAGCTTCCTCATTATTATCTAGTCTTGGCCATAGTATTCCTGGAGTATCTAATAATAAGAAACCATTATTTGTTTTTAACCAATTTATTTGTTTTGTTATACCAGGCTTATTACCAGTTGATGCTACTTTTCTTCCAGCTAATTTATTTATTAGTGTACTTTTTCCAACATTAGGTATTCCAATAACCCCAATTTTTATTTCCTTATTTTTTAATCCTTTAGCTTTTCTTTTTTCTTGAATAGGATTCATGACTTCATGAGTTATTTTAATCAATTTTTTATAATCATCGTTATTTGTTAAATCCATTAATAAAACAGTACTACCTTTAGATTCATAGTATTTTATCCATTTATTTGTTACCGGTATATCACATAAATCTTTTTTAGTCATAACTATAATTTTTGGTTTTCCATTTAAAATATCATCCATGTCTTTCATTTTTGATGAAATAGGCATTCTGGCATCAAGTACTTCATATATAATATCTATTAAATTAATTCTTTCCTTAAGTTCTCTCTTTGTTTTGGCCATGTGACCAGGAAACCAGTTGATACTCGTTGATGGTAAACTTTTTGTATCTTCGTTCATTTTTTTATTTTTTCTCATTTCTCTTTTTTGA
>CAKOOS010000015.1 GCA_934098735.1 uncultured Bacilli bacterium
TTGGTGACGATAGCTTAGGTGGTACACCTCTTCCCATCCCGAACAGAGAAGTTAAGACCTAATACGCCGAAAATAGTGGAAACGCTAAGATAGGTAGTCGCCAATTTTTTTTTGCTTTAATATAGAAAATAAATATGTAAAATAATATAGTTTGACTTGTCTTAACTATATTTTTTTTTTATAATATCAATAGGTGATAAAAAATGAATTACAAATATACATCAAGATCAGTAAATGATACATTAACAATTGCACAAAATATTGAGAGTGAAAAATTTCCTAATATGGTAATTTGTTTATATGGTGAATTAGGTAGTGGAAAAACAGTTTTTACAAAAGGTTTTGCCAGTGCAATGGAAATAGATGAAACTATTACAAGTCCAACTTTTAACATAATAAAAGAGTATAATAGTGGTGAGCTATCTTTATATCACATGGATGTTTATCGCTTGGAAGAATCCGATGAATCAATAGGTTTTAATGACTATTTTAATAAAGGTGGAGTTACCATAATAGAATGGGCAGATATAATAAAAGACAAGTTACCAGAAAAAAGATTAGATATAAAATTTAAAATTTTAGATGAAGATGCACGAGTATTAATATTTGATCCACATGGAGAAGAATACGAAGAAATATGCAATGCGGTATTATAATGAAAACACTATTTATAGATACTCATTTAAATGATATTTTGGTATATTATTTAGAAAATGGTAAAGTAATAGATTATAGAGAAATTATAAATAAAAAAAATAACAGTACAATGCTCTTTCCTGCAATCAAAGAAGTACTTGATAAACATAGTATTAACGAAATAATTGTTATAAATGGTCCAGGATCATTTACTAGTGTTCGACTTGGCGTAACAATTGCCAAAACTCTAGCCTATACTTTAAATGTTCCAATAAAAGTTGTAAGTTCTTTAAAAGCTTTTAGCATAAGCTCTGAATCTAAAAATGTGGCATTAAGTGACGGTAATGGATATTATATTGGTGAGTTTGATTCAAATTACGAAAAAGTAAGGGATTATACTTACATTAAAAATCAAGATATAAACAGTATAAATTTAGAAAAGTATAATACGGAATATATTTTAAATGTTGAAAAAGTTTATGAATACATGAAAAAAGTTGATTCAGTGAATGCCCATGCTGTAAAACCAATTTATATCAAAAAAATTGGAGTCGAAATTGATTAGAAAAGCTACAGCTGAAGATATTCACAAAATAAATGAGTTAGGTTCAACTTTACATAAGAACTTTGAAAAAACTTACCACTTAGAAACCGAATTATCTAGTAACTTAGCTATCATTTTTGTTGCATTAGAGAATAATAAAATTAAAGCATATTTATATGCTCAGAATTTTGAAGATAACATTGATTTACTTAGTATAGTTGTAGAAAATAAAGAAAGAAATAAAAGTATTGGAACAAATTTACTAAATGAATTAAAAAAAATAGCTTCAACAAAAACAATTACTTTAGAAGTTAGTGATAAAAATAAAGTTGCCTATAAATTTTATGAAAAAAATGACTTTCAAATAGTAGCGACTAGAAAAAATTATTATACAGATGGAAGCAATGCTTTGCTTATGAAATGGGGGATATAAAATGAAAGAAACATATATACTTGCTATAGAAACATCTTGCGATGAAACTAGTATAGCCATTGTAAAAAATGGAAAAGAAGTAGTAGCAATTACAATTTTAACGCAAATGCAAACTCATGCAAATTATGGAGGAGTTGTTCCTGAAATTGCTTCAAGAATGCATACTGAAAATATAACAATGGTTCTAGAAGAAACACTTAAAAAAGCGAACATGACAGTAAATGATGTTGATGCTATAGCTGTAACTCAAAAACCAGGTTTATTAGGATCACTTTTAGTGGGAATTGAATTTGCTAAAGTTTTAAGCTATGTCTATAAAAAACCATTAATTGCGGTGAATCATTTAATAGGTCATATATATGCAAATGCTATTAATAATGAGTTAGAATTTCCATTATTAGCATTAGTTGTAAGTGGCGGTCATACAGAATTAGTTATAATGAAAAATGATTATGATTTTGAATTTTTAGGTGGTACTTTGGATGATGCTATTGGCGAAGCTTATGATAAAGTAGCCAGAATACTAAACATACCTTATCCAGGTGGACCAGGAATTGAAAGAAAGGCACTAGATGGAAAAGTAACTTATGATTTTCCTAAACCTGTTATGGATAATACATATAATTTTAGTTACAGTGGCTTAAAAAGTAGAATAATAAATATTGTTCACAATGAGAAGCAAAAAGGTAACGATATTAGAGAAGCTGATCTAGCAGCCAGTTTTCAATATGTTGCTGTGGATGAATTAGTAAGAAAAACTGATTTAGCTTTAAAAAACACAGGTATTAAAAATGTTTTAGTTGCTGGGGGTGTATCAGCTAATAAGTATTTAAGAGAAGAAATGCAACAAGTTGCTGAAAAACATAATGCTAAATTAAATATACCTCAAATTTTATATTGCACTGACAATGCTGCAATGATTGGCGCAGCAGCTTATCCATTATACTTAAAAAAAGAATTTGCAGATTTTACACTAAATGCTGAATCTCAAGCAGATGTGTGTTAAAAGTAGATTTTTTTAAAACACTATGTTATAATAACTAATATGCGGGGTAGTACTGGTTTCGACATGTATTACTAGGCATGACTGCAAGTGGTCGGCATACCTTAAGTGCAAAATTAAAATTAAATGACGAAGCTAATTATAGTTTCGCTCCTGCTTTTGCCTAATAATAGGATAGGGAGCACTTCTGTTCAATTTTTCTTATAGGTTGAATAAGGGGTTCATAGATATAAGATATAATATATTATTTGTTTAGGATAATATATCGAATTAAACTAAACTTACTAATTAATAGGTTAGTGTAGAGCCATTTAATTAGGAAATTAAAATCTACCTAAACTTGTAGACGTTGTGATATAGGATGCATTGGACAGGAGTTCGATTCTCCTCTACTCCACCATTAAAGAATCTGGTTGAACTTAGGTTCAATTTACTAATAAATATCAATTCTAGGAATGGAATTGATTTTTTGTTGTGTAAAAGAAAGGGATGATTTAATGGTAAATATAATTAAAGAAGATTTAGATATTGAAGAAGCACTAAAAAAGAAATTAGAGTTTATATGTAGTTTTTGTAATACTAAATATGAAATTAAAAAAGGTTCAATTAGAACAATAGAAGGAACAAATCTCTCTTATGTAGAACCACATAGAATAATAATTAAAGGTATTACATTCCTAGCATTTAATTATGAAACAAATATCTATATAGAAAATTTAAGTAATAAGATTTTAATTAAAGATTTAGAAGAATACATTAAAAGTATTTAAAAAAACTTATCAATTCCATTTTAGATAACGATTTTAAGCCAAATATTTGCCATTTTATTAAAAAGTGATAGAATATAAACCAATCAAGAGAAACTATCTATTTAAGGGGGTTAAATAGATGCGATGGAAAGATAATTTAATTATATTTTATTATTTAGAATTAATAAGGTGTCAGTAGTATTAATATCCTTAATACTTTTGACACCTTTTTTGTTAGAAAGGATTTGATTTTATGAATGAAGAAAAGAAAATTGCTGGTCTATATATTCGTGTTCTTACGTAATACATAGGCAGACACATTATCTTCTTTTATTTCAAGAGATTGTTTATTTATACTAAAACCATAATGTCCCATATCACTACCAATTTTTAATTTATTGTTTGGTAGATTATCTTTAATCATTTCGCCAGTTTTAAGAATAAATTTAATTTTATATAAATCTTCTTTACCATTATCTAACTTTTCGCCAATAATAATTTTATCCACTAAATTATTAAATATATCTTCATTAAATTTAGTTAGTCCTTCATATTGCTTTAAAATCTTTGTAATATTATTTATTTGTTCTAATTTTTCTTTACGGAATAATTCTAAATCTTTATTATCAGCAAGTTTGTTTTCTAACTCTTTAATTTTATTAGTTATTTCTATTTCTTTATTATTTAGTATTTCTTGTGATATTTTATTATCTAATTTTAAGTCAATTAAATTAGATAATCTATTTTGAAGATTTAAAATATTTTCTTTTATTTTATCTGAATTAAAGTTATTGTTTTCATTAATTACTTCATCAATTTTCTTAATAAAAGTATTAATATATTTATCTTTATTTTCAAACAATTTATTATAAACTTTAATAAATATATCTTCTAATTCTTCTTGTTTATAATGAAGTAAATTAGAACACTCAATTTGATTTCTATGACTTCTACAAATCCAATAAGCAACTTCTTTATTATTACTTCTAATTTTATACGAACGTCTTATAAATCTTTCGCCACATATACCACAATAGATTTTACTACTAAACGAATACTTTCTACTGAACTTATCTCTATTGCCATCAGGTTTAACTATCTTACTTCTTTTTTCTAATATTTCTTGACACTTATTCCATAACTCACGAGATACAATACCCTCGTGATGATTAGATGTAAAATATTGTTCTTTCTCGCCATAATTAACCTTTCTTTTATGAGATATTACATTATCAGAATAATATTTACCACTTCTTAAATCGCCAACATATTTTTCGTTTGTTATTATTCTTCTTACCGATGCATGACACCATTTCCTACCTGTTGGACTAGGTATTCCAAGTTCATTTAAATTAAGTGTAATAGTTCTAAAACCAATTCCTTTAGAGTATTCTTCAAAGATATAGATAATAATATCTTTTTTGCTTTCATCTGGGTATATTATATCTTTTTCTTTATCATATAAATAACCAAATGGTGCATATTTACCAACCATACCACCACGTTTCATTTTCATTCTAACACCGGCTTTAACATTTTCTGATATAGATTCACTCTCAGCTTGAGCAAATGCACTATATAAAGTCAAAAACAATTCATTAGATAAACCTAGTGTATGGATATTTTCTTTTTCGAAAAATACATCAACTTTATGTTCTCTAAGTAGTCTTACACAGTTTAAAGTATCAACAGTATTTCTTGCAAATCTTGAAATAGATTTTGCAATTATTAAATCTATTTTTCCATTAATAGCGTCGTTCATCATTCGATTAAATTGTTCTCTTTTTTTAGTTTGTGTACCAGTTATACCTTCATCTGCATATATTCCTACAAACTCATAATTTGGATTTTCTTCAATCATATTTTTATAATGAATTCGTTGTGATTCATAACTTGTTTTTTGATCTTCGTTATCAGTCGAAACTCTACAATAAGCACAAGCACGTATTAATTTTATTTCTCTATTTTGTTTTATACATATAGTTTTTAAAGTTGGTTTTATTATTTCTACATTGTTATTATTCATTTATTCCTTTCCTAATTGTTGAATAATAGCATATTTCAAATAATATTTTTATTATGCAAAACCATAATTAGAATTGTTTAATTTATTACGTTTTGCATATTCATTTTCAATTTTATTTTTAATTTTTTTGTACTCTATATCATTAATCAAGTTATTATCTTTTATAAATTCTAACATAGCAAGTTCAGCTATATAAGCTCTTAAATATTCATAATGTTTATCACTTTCTTTCATCATTATTTTATTACCCCCTTTAAATTCTTAAACAATTCATTTCATAGTTAAGCACCAACTTTCTTTAAACTTCTTTAAAAATTATAACGCGCTTATTTATTTTTTACAGCCACTTAAACAAAAAAAGATAGCAAAGTTATAGCTATCAAAATTAGAAAAATAATAAAAATTTGTGTTGTAGTTTCAGTCATAATTAAGACACAAATTGGCCGAAGTTTAGGCCATAAAAATTGTAATATCTTAAAATCTAAAGTCAGCAGGATAAACCTGTTTACAAAGAACTAGCCACTGGCTAGTTTTTCCTTATTTCATAAGGTACTAGGGAAAACACAAGTGTTTACATTTGAAAGATTTGTTATACAATCGTTAACTTTTGTTCCTTATAAAATAAGGGGTGTATAACAATCGTACACACTTTTTAGATAGTAAAAATTGCAATTTTCGGCTAAAATCAAGACATTATTTTACTGATTTATAGTCCATCTTACGGCCATAAAAATTATAACATCGGGGAATTGGTTGAATATGAATTATTATAAAATTAGTACCCTTAATGGAGGTATTTGCACCTAATTATTTCATATTCTACTATATTGTATCATTCATTTATTTTAAGTCAATAAGGATAAAATATTGAATAAATTACGCCAAAAATGTTGTATAAAATCTTCGTAAACACTTGTAGACACTAAGATTTTTAAAATAGATACTTTGATAAATATTTAGCTATTGACTGATATATTTAATTTTTTATTAGCATAATTTAACAAAAAATATTGAATTAATGGTATAATTATAATTGAGGTGAAACTATGGAACTATATAAAAGTAATAATTGGGAAGTTGTATTTGTAGATTGGTGTCAAGAATTTCCAGGTCAATGTATTCTTTCTTCTAATAAGGAATCATTAAGTGATTTATCTAATGATGAATGGATTGAATTGGGTATATTAGAAAAGGAACTTGAAAGAGTTTGTAAAAAACTATTTAATTCAACTATGTTTAATTTTGCTTGTTTGATGAATAATGCTTATAGAGATAATGAAAAACCTCATGTTCACTTTCAATTTATACCAAGATATAATGGTGAAAGAGTTATATTAAATAAAAAATATAATGACAAACATTTTGGCTACAACTTTTGGAAATGGGCTTTAAGTAAATTTAAATGTCAAAAAGATATTTTTACAAAAGAAGAACGATTGAAAATTTATGAGATAATGAAACAAGAATTTAATATTGGAGGAAATTTATAATGACAACTATATATATATTGAGACATTCTCAACCTTTTAGAAAATTATTGGGAAACTATAATGCTAATGAACTAGAACAAATCAGAAATGAAAAGAATATGCTAAGTGTTGATGGCGAAAGACTAGCAGAAGAAATGAGTAGACGTGATGAATTGCAAAACATTGATGTACTTTACTCATCTCATTATGTAAGAGCAATGTGTACGGCAAAATATATTTCAGATAGAAATAATATCTTGCTAAATGTTGATGAAAGATTTGGCGAAAGAAGATTTGGTGTCAATGATATGTCCGAATTACCAAAAACTTTTTTTGAAGACCAATTTAGAGACTGGAATTATAAACTTGATAATGGTGAAAGTGCTAATGAAGTTTGTGAAAGAATGTATAACGGAATAATGGATGTATTAAGCGAACATCCTAACAAACAAATTGCCATTGTGTCACACGGAACGGCTATTTCAACTCTACTATCAAAATGGTGTGATGTAGTTTTAAATGAAGATACAAAATTGATAGAAATGTACTTTAATAAGAAATTAGTGTTTGACGGAGACTGGAAATGTCCTGAACTATTTAAACTAGAGTTTGATGATAATAATATGCTAATATCAATAAATAATATCAGATAATTTAGGAGGTAATTTATGACACTACAAGAACAATATACAGAATTACAAAAACATAGAAAACAACAATCGTTAGATGTAATAAATAGCAAAAAAAGAATGGCTTGAGAATATTTTAGAAATCTAGTGTTGGTAAATAATTTAGAACAAAATATGAGCAAAAGATTTAGTTTATTTTATGCTCCAGTAAGACAAATTAGAGGGTCAAATATGACTTGTTGGCCATTCCAAGATGGTTCAAAAGAAATATATATTGATGAGGCTTTTGCTTTAAATAACCCACAAATAACAAATATTCAAATTACTCACGAGGTTTTACACGGCTTGAGTCAAATGAAAGATGGAAATCAATATTTCTTTGGCCATCAGTATCAAGGAAATGGTCAAAGCATATACACTGGAATTGATGAGGCAACTACTCAATTATTTGCAGAAGACATTGAACAATGTCAGTTAGGCGAAGAAGAAGACTATTTATATTTTGTTAAAAATACAATGCGAGTTATGAAGATTATTTTTGGTGCTGATAAATTGGCAAATCAATATCTAAATAACAATAATCAGTTTGAGCAAGAGTTTGATAAACTTACTAATGGAAAATTTAGTTCGTTTGCTAGTTTAATGAATGAGGTTTATACTTTAAGCAAAACAAAACATTACTCTAAACTTGATGATAAGGGCATTGAGTTATTAGAAACTAGAAAACAACAAATAATAAATTTTGTTAAAGGACTAGTTGAATCAGTTTCAAAAACTAACCCACAAATATCAGAAAATCTTTTAAATGAAATACAAGATAAGAATTTTACAAATCAAATTGGTGTTAAACAAAATAATATTGAATACGCATATTTTCTTCACGGAACGGCAAATCAAAGCTCGGAAACTTTAGAAGATATTTTCAATAATGGTTTGATATTAGAGGGTGATACATCATTAAGTCTACATTCAACGTTAGCCCCAATTAGTGACGAATATATTAAAAAACAAGGTTTAGAAAGTATAATGCAGTCATACTCTCAATTAGAAGACTTTAATTCAGTATTTCTAATTAAAATACCAAAAGAATATTTATCTTGTATGCCTCATAGAGACGGAAGTGTTGATATTCCTATGCCACTATGGAAAAATACTGGCAATGGAAATAGTGTTTTTTGCCCTCACTTAATTCAAGGTGTATATAATAAGAGTATTAACCAAGGTATTACTAATACAAACTTCTGCCCAATATATAATCCTAATGGTATGGCATATTCTTGGGAACAATTTAATGTTTTTGCTGGCTATGATAGAACTGATTTAATGAGCGAATATAAACAAAGGCAACTTACTTCTTTCGCGCAACAATATGCAAGTGATAATGCTAGAGGAACTTTTAATCAAGTAGTTAGATATTATCAAAGTAAGTTTGGACAATTAGCACAACCCCAATTATTTGATAGTAGCGAATATAGAATGTTATTAGAGCAAACTATAAATCAAAATAATAATTTTAAAAAATAATTAAAAACGCAATTTTTTGCGTTTTTTCAACAATTATTATTTTAATTTGAAATATACTATTTTAAAGTCCTAATGATAAAGTTATTACTAATTTATCAATATGGACTTTTCCTTGTTTTGTACCTGTACCAATAGTAATATTGGTATTTATTTTATAATCAAAATTTATTATATCTAATGTTTTAAAATAATATGGCATATGTGTTCCATAAGAGTATCAACTGAAGATCAAGCTCGTGTGGGCTTTAGTTTACCAGAGCAAGAAAAAAGACTTCGCGCTATGTGTGAGTATAAAGGTTATGAAATATATAAACTTTATAAAGATGCTGGTATAAGTGCTAAAACTGGTAATTATAGACCTGCATTTGAAGAATTATTACAAGATATTAAAGATAAGAAATGTAATACCATTGTTGTATTAAAATTAGATAGATTAACAAGAAGTGTTTATGATTGGGAAAATATATTAAAGTTTTTGGAAGAAAATGATGCTTACCTAGATTGTGCTAATGATGATATTAATACTACTAATGCTAACGGAAAAATGATTTCAAGAATATTAACTTCTGTATCTCAACAAGAAATAGAAAGAACATCAGAAAGAACTAAAATAGGTCTTGCTGGTGCAATTAAATCTGGTCATATTCCAGGACATACTCCTTTTGGTTATAAGCGAGAAGGAAAATTAATGGTTCCTGATATTACAACAAAACATATAGTTGAAAGAATGTATCAATTATATTTTGAAGGTAATTCTTATCAAACTATTGCTAATATATTTAATGCTGAAAATGTAGGTAATAAAAAATGGAGAGATAATACAATACTTGAAATGATAGAAAATCCAATTTATAAAGGTGATTATTTACATGGAAAAAGAAATAAATATCCAGCTTATTATGAAGATGTAGTTGAACCAATAGTTAGTAAAGAAATGTGGGAAAATTGTCAAGTTCAACAACAAAAGAATTCTAGAAGTTATCAAAGATACCAAATTTATTTATTCTTACAAAAACTTAAATGTCCAGTTTGTGGAAGGATAAGTTAAATATGTTGATGATACTATTGCTGAACTTGAAAGACAAATACTGGAACAAGAACAAGTAAAAGAACTAAAATTTACACCAGAAGATATATTAATCAAAAGAGATATGGACTTTATCAATAGAGTTAAATTACCAATGCTATATAAAGCAATTGTTGAGTGTTGGGAAGATTTAGATCGCGAAGAAAAATCTAGAATAATAGTGAATTATATTGATGATATTAAACTTACTAAAAATAGTTTAAATCAATATGTAGTTGAAAGTGTAAATTTTAGAACAACATTCTATAAAGATTTTAAAAAGTTATATGATGATGGCTTTATAGATTGGAAAAGAAAATTCATATATGATTTTAATGGTATAAGAATAGATAGTAAAGTTAGATATAGTGAATATCTACCATTTAAAAAAGTATATGAGCATTTAAAAAGATTAAGTGATTGCTATGATGTATCATTCTATAAGGGAACGTATTATAAAGATACTGAAATGGTAGATATGCTACCTTTAAAGAAAGGTGAAGTAATTGTAAGAATGTTTCCTACTGAAGAAGATGATTCAAATAAAGATAGAATTGGTATGGGTATGATTTGTGTTAGTGATAGTCCTAATGATATATATGTTGATTATCATGATTTATTTGAATCAATACCAGAATAAATACGAACACGTTTTGTTTTTACGATAGTAAAAATGAAAGTGAGAAAAGTATTTATTTTGGAACTTTATGTAGTTTTAACCATTACGAAGTTTTGGTTATTACGAAATAAAGTAAACGGATTCTAAGGTGTTAAACCTTAGCCCACTGGATATTTTGTATGCTCGTCGTACAAAATTCCTAGGGGGTTAGAAATTTTGGATGACCAAAATGACCACTTTAGTGGTCATTTCTAGAAAGGAGGAAAACTATGTCAGAACTTGCTTATTCATTACATTTAGGTAGTGATAAAAACAGAAAAAATATATCTAAACAAAATGGTAAAAATAATTTAAGTGAAACAACTTCTTTACCAAATAATGCTATTCAAAATGTAAGACAATTATCAAAAGTGGATAAACATAATTATAGAAAGTATGATGATAATCAAGAACTAATTGAAATAGTTAGAGGTACTTCTTCGCCTCTTGATGAGGTTAAAGAATTATACTTAAGTGAATTTGAAGAAGCAAGATTAGAATATAATTCAAAGCAATCTAGACCTAGTAGAATGATAGATAATTATTTTGAAAATGTTTCTAATAACGAAAAGAAAGATCTTGCTTGTGAAATCATTCTTGAAATTGGAGATAAAGAATACTAAGATACTAAAGATGAAAACTTTAAAAAGAAAATGTCTGAAGTATATAAAAAACAAGTTGATGATTTAGAAATGCTTGTTCCTAATTTTAAAGTAGCTAGTGCCATTATTCATTATGATGAAACAAGTCCGCATTTACATATTGTTGGTGTTCCAATAAAATATAAGAATAAAAATGGTATGGAAAAACAAGTCGGTAAATCTGATGTATTTACAAAAGAATTGCTTATAAGATTACAAGATAAAATGAGAACTTTATGTATTGAAGAATTTAATCAAGTATATATTTTAGATTCTACTTTAAAGAAAAAACAAAAAGGTAGAAACAGAGATATTCATGTTTCTAATATGGATAACTATATTGAAATAAAAAAACAAATTGAAAAGAATACTGAAAACTTAAAACAAGCAAATAAAAAATCTTTAGAGTTAAAAAATAATTCAAAAGATATAAAAGATAAAATAGATAAACTTAAAACATCTAAACTTAATAAAGATAATTATATTTTATCAAAGGAAGATAAAGATTATTTTATCGACTTTATCAAACAAGTAGATAATACTAATAAAGAATATGATAAAATACAAACTCTATCTAATACATTAGTCAATGCTCACGAACAATTAAAAGGGAAAAATAATACAATAAAAACTCTTATTGAAAATAATGAAGCACTTAAATTAAGAGTTAAAGCATTAAATGATACCATTAAAGAAAAAGATAATGAAATATCATTTTTAAAATCTAAACTTCACGATTTGAAAAATACATTAGATTATTGGAAAGATAAGTTTGAAAAATTAATATCGTTCTTACATGATAAACTTCATAGTTGGTATGATAAATATATTGATGTTGTTAATGATATGTATGATGATAAGGTTTTAGACTATGATGATATTGAAGATTTAGATTTAAGCAAAGAAAAGGACGATTTTGAGAGATAAATTGTCAAATATAATAAAATACGGTATAATGTTTTCGGAGGTATTTTATGAGTGAAATTAAAATTAACATGACTACAAAACCAGATTATAACAATTTGACTGTAGCAGTTTCTATTCAATCACCAGAGAGAAATCATATTATTATGTCAAAGGACATACATTCTGCAGAAGAAAGTTATATTGTAAAAAGAGATGAAGCACAACTTGCTCAAGATAAAGAATGCTATGATAGAGCAAGAGCTGTTTGTAAATGGGCTTCAACTTGTGGAGCAACAATAAAGGCTCAACGTGTTGAACAAGGACAATTACATTTTGTTTTTGGCTTTCCTTCATTAGAACAATTGAAAGAGTTCCATGAAAGCGCAAGTATTAATATTGGTGGAGCAACAATGACTGCAGAAGATTTTGAACAAGCAAACGGAAGAAGAAGATAATATTAATAAATCACGATTTTGATATTTCGTGATTTTTTATCTAATAAATATAGATAATTTAATAAATTCATGTTATATTATATACGGAACTGATATTTATTAGTAGTTCTTTTAGATATAAGTGTTCAAAATAGGCTCTTGTATCGCACCATTGACGAATCTGTTCGAACTATTCGAACTTTAAATATATGAATCAATCAGAAATGATTGATTTTTTCGTTTCTTAAAAAAATCATAGAAAGGATTTGTCTATGGTAAATATTATTAAAGAAGAAATTGAAATTAAAGAATCTTTAGAATCGAGGTTAAGAGTAATATGTGAGTTTTGTAATACTACACCAATAATAGAAAATGGAAGTATTAGAAGAATTGATAAAACTAATTTAGCTTATATTGAGCCACATAGAATATATATTAAAAACAATCTATATCTAGCATTTAATTATTCAAGTGATATATATGTTAATAATTTAGGTAAAAAGATTAAATTATCAAAACTTGATGATTATATAAAACAAGCATAGGTCTTGACTTTTGAAATAAAAACTATTATTATAAGTAACCAATAAATGACAAGCAGTATCCGTCTTTTATTAGAAAGCGAGGTACATCTATGGTCAAATACACAATTCATTTAAATAAAATTTATAATAGAAATATAAGAGGAGTTAAGAGTATTACTTGTTAATGCTTTTGTCTCCTCTTTTTCGTAGAAAAAGGAGTGATAAAGTATGAATGAAGAAAAGAAAATAGCAGGACTTTATATTCGTGTAAGTACCGAAGATCAAGCAAGAGAAGGATTTAGTTTACCAGAACAAGAAAAGCGTTTAAGGACTATGTGTGAGTTTAAAGGATACGAAGTATATAATGTATATGAAGAACTATTACAAGATATAAGAGATAAAAAATTAAACACTATTGTTGTATTAAAATTAGATAGATTAATACGTTCAGTTGCTGACTGGGAAAAGATTCTTACTTTCTTAGAAGAAAATGATGCTTACCTAGATTGTGCTAATGATGATATAAATACTACTAATGCTAATGGTAAAATGATTTCTAGAATACTTACATCGGTTTCACAACAAGAAATTGAAAGAACATCAGAGAGAACAAAAATAGGACTTGCAGGAGCTATTAAGGTTGGTCATATTCCACATCAAGCACCTTTAGTTATAAACATGAAGATAAGAAATTAGTAATTGATTATGCAACTAAAGATGTCGCTATTAGAATATTTAATATGTATCATGATGGATTATCATAAGATTATTATAGTAAGATAAGTAATGATACAAAACATGATCTAGCAGTAGAAATAATTATAGAACTTGGAGATATGAATTATTGGTTGGATAAAGATGAAAAAGAAATGTATAAAATGACTAACGTTTATGATGAACAAGTTTTATATTTAAAAGAACTAGTTCCTGATTTTAAAGTAGCAAATGCGACTATACATTTTGATGAATCTAGTCCACATCTTCATATAGTAGGAATAGCAGTTAAAGACAATTGTAAAATAGGTATGAATAGGCAAGTTGGTAAATGTAGTGTTTTTACAAAAGATAATTTACCTAAAATACAAGATAAAATGAGAGATAAGTGTATTGAATCATTTAATAAAGAATATGGCTTAAATGATGTTTTAAAAGACAAACAAAAAGGAAAAAATATAGATTATAGAGTTAGTCAAATGGCTGATTATAATGAATTAAAGAAAAATTATAATAAGCAGAGACCAAAAATAAATAAACTAAATAATCAAACTAAAGATTTAAATACTAAATCAGAAGAAATAAAAGATATTATTAATAATTTAAAAAATCAACCTTTATCAAATAAGAATTTACTTTTATCTAATCAAAATAAAGATAAGATAATTGATTATATAGAAGAAGTAAGTAAATCAACAAATGATTTTAAAGAAATAACTAAGTATTCTTTAGCAGTAGATAAGATTAGGGAAGATTTTGAAGAAAATCATGATACTATTGAAGATTTAAGAAAAAGAGTTAGATCACAAAATGAAGAAATAAATGATTTAAGATATGATTTAAATAGTAAAGATAATGAAATATCATTTTTAAAATCAAAAATAAAAGATTTAAAGGTATTGGTAAGATAAATTTCAAAGAGTAGTAAAATTTATTCACGATAAAATACATGGTATATTTGAAAAATACAAAGAAATGGCTGATAATTTATTTATTAATGGTATTATGGACGAAAATGAATATACTAGTGTTATCAATAAAAAAGAAAAAAATCGTGATGATTTTGAACGATAAATACATTATTATATGATATAATTATGATAATGGAGGTGTTTCAATGAATAATAATAATTCAAATGAAATAATAAAAGAAAATGATCCTGATTGGGGTGAAGATTTAGAAGTTCAAGAAGTAAAAAATAATAATTCATCCGATGATAATTGGTCAGACACTGAAGATGATTGGTCAGATGACTGGGGAGATTTTGAATTTGATGATTCTGAACCCGAATGGGAAACATTTGATAATACCTCACCACAAACTAATTCTAATAATGATATATATTATTTAGATGGATATGGACAAATATATGAATTAGATAACTATCTAAATAATGGAAATGGTTTAATTGAATTATTACAGCATGCAAAAAATAAAGAGCAGTTTAACTATATTTTAGGTATGTCAAAACAAGAAGGACATGATGAAAACTTATTAAATTATTTAATAAGTATTAATTATAGTGTTGAAGACTATATTTCAATAAATGTTGGATATCAAATATTTCAATATAAAGGTTTGATTGAATATTTAATATCAAAAGCTAACAATGATCAAATTAAAGATGTTTTAAGCAAGATTGCATATGTTGATGAAAAAATTGCAAACATAGTGGCAATTCGTGATGATAGAATTGAATTGATGGAATCTAATTATCATTTAAGGGATAAAATTGTTTCTAAAAAAGTTATACAATTTTTTAAAGAAAATCCTGATAAAGTTGATTTAGAAGTTATTAACGTATGTGATTTAGATACTTATATTATTAGAGAATTTATTAATTTAGGATATCGAATATCAGAAAACTCACCTTATAATTTATTACAAAATAATGAAATAATGAAAGAAGAATTCTTAAAATTAATAAAAATTAATAATAGTGATGTATTTAATAAGTTAGATAGTGAAATAAGTTCAATATCTGGTGCTTATGGTATGCTATATAAAAGCAAAACAAAGGAAATTTTTAATGAAGAGTTTATTAAAACATTTGGAGAAAATGCTGTTGAGCAAATGATTAAATATATTGTTTTAGGCGATTATCAAATTGATTTGTCAAAAATAAATAGTAACAATATAAAACAAATTAAAGATATTTATGATTCTTTAATTAACGATAATACATTTGATATTAATTTGTTTACTAATATAATATACAAATTTAATATGAATCCTAATGTTTTTGTTAATTATAATAAAGATACTATAGATTTAAATAAATTAAAAATATATTTTGAATTTAAAGAATTGGTAATTAATGATATTAACGATATAAACAATATAGACAATATTTTATATGATTTTGAGCAAAATAAGATAGAATCAACTAATAATATAATTGATTTAAAAAATATAATATGTAATTTATTAACAAATCAAACTTATTTTGAAACAAAAAAAGGGTTATTAGAATTATCAAGTAAAGATAAATTATCAGTATTAAAAAATTCTATAAAAGATGAAACAAAAAAGAAAAAAATAGATAGTTACATTATTTTAAGTGAATTTATAAATAAAATTGATAGCATTGATAATGTTGAACAACTTAGAGAAATAGCAAATGTTATAAATCAACAAATTTTGAATAATGGTATTAATTTTAATTGGATAGATTTTAATAAAAAAGTCATGAATTACTATACAATTGAAGCTAATGAAAGAATGACTGATTTTAATAAATATTTAACAGATACTTTTTATGATGCAACAGACTTTAGCTTTAATGATGGTACAAATGTTAATGGCAAAAGAGTAAAAGTTGCACATATAAAAACTGGAGAAGAATTTAATTCATTAATTCATGTTTTAAATGCTTATCAAAATGGTGGTACAACTGGATCAATTGAATCTGTCTTATCACCAAAGTTTATTGGACAATCATATATAAGTTTGACCGGTGTAAGCGATGAATATAGTAGAATTTGTGTTAATCGAGATTCAATGTTTTCAATTAAAGTATTGTATTCAAGTATTCCTAGTGGCGATATGTTTTGTGCATCAAATAGGGATACTGGTATAACTGCAAAATCAAATAGCAAAAATATTTATACACGTTTATCAGCTAATATGGCTCCTTTTAGAAGATTGGTTAGAAATACTGAAACACATGGGTCAGAAACTTATAATGAGTTTGATGTGTTTAGAGATAATCTTTTTCCTAGTGGAATTGCTTTTATGGGCAATGATCCTACTGAAGAAGAAATAAATGCTGCTGCATATTTAGGTGTGCCTTTAGTCAAAATAGATGATTTACAAGAGAGTTTTAGAAAAGATTCTTTTTCAATATTAAAAGATGGTTTATCATATGATCAAAGTTTTTATAATATAAAAGAACATGATTATGAAAATCAACAAATATTAGTTTCACCAAATGATAAATATGATATGTTACTAAATGTTATACAAGATAAGATTCAAACTAAATCACAAGAATCAATTACAATAGATTCATTTAGTGAGAAGGATGAATTAGGTCGTGATGAATATTTTGTTATGTATAATGGTGAAAAATATTCAGCTACACCTGTATATGAATTTGCTGATTCAAAAAGAATAAATATAGAAACTGATTACTATGAAGAAAACTTAATTAAAAATAAAATTTATAGTTATTTAGATATACAGCCTAGAACAGTTTTTATCAATTGTAAATATCCTTCAGGAAAAGAATTATTATCTATGATTGAAAATACTAATGAACAACGATTAATTGATAAATATATAGATTATTTAGTGGATGTTTCTAATTCAAAAAGTAATTTTGATGAATTAAGTAATTTCAATATTAATTCATTAGAAGAATTACAATTATTAAACAAAATCAATTCAATTGATAATAATTCATATATAAGATTATTTGAATCTTTAATAAAGGCTAATGATTATATTGAACCAAATTTGATGATTAGTAATATAATCTTGAAGAAACAACAGTTAAATTTAATGTTAACTAAATTTAATGAATTATTAAATCAATCGCAAATATCCATGGATAGTGGAATATCTGATATGTTTGAAACAACAGTATTGTCAGAAAATGGTATCGTAGAAGAAAGCCATAAATTATTATAAAGTAGCATGAGATTATTGCTACTTTTTCTATTCTTTGATAAAATGAATATAGTGATTGATATTAATCAATCGTCCTTATGCGAAAGAGTTGTAAACCACTTCGTCGTTCGTACCATTAGTAAATCTAAATTGAGTTATTCGATTTTTTAATAAACAGGATCAATCAAAAATGATTGATTTTTTTGATATTAAACTAAAGTTGAAAAAATCATAACTATGTGATAGTATATAACACAAATAGGGGGATATTATGATTACTTCAAAAGAATTAAAATATGTTGATGTATGGCCATCAAAAATTCCTATGCCAGGAGTGGAGTATAGCATAGAGGTATTAAAAAATATAAAAGACTGTCTTGAAACTTGGAAAGAAAAATATAAAGATAAAGAATATAATATTATCTGCAGTAGCGGAGAAGAATTAAACTTTAAAATTTTTGATTATAATCTTTGTCACATGTTTGGAATAGATTATAAAAATATTAGGAATGAATTTTTTAGCAAATATAGAAGGAATATACTTTCACTTTCTAATGAAGCTTTTACTAGTTTTGAACTATTAAATGCAATTTTAGATAACTCTGAGAAAGTAGCAGAGCTAGATAACGATGTTGAAAATAGAGTAAAAATAATAAATTATTATAAATCTGCTATAAAATGTGAAATATTTAATAAGCTAAGTGACTTTGAGCATTTTAATTATGGAATTTTAAATGTTGAGAGTTTACAAAAATTATTTTTTGTACCTAGCAATGAATCAATTTGTCCTTATTTTATGATGGGACTTAAGATGCCAATTGAATATAAAGATAATATCGAAAATCAATTTTATACAGTATCAACTCTTTTAGCGCCATCTAGTCCCAAAGATTTATTTGAAAATAAAGAAGTAGTTATTCCAACTCAAATGTTAATATCCGATAATTATAATTTGAAAAAAATATCAGCAACTGCAGAAGAAAAAATTAGGTTACTAACAATGTATAAAAATATTGTTAACAAATATAAAATACCATTTAATTTAAATACGTTCGGTGACTATGAAGCAATGTTAAATGAAATAGCAAATCAATTAATATTAAAACGTCAGAATTAGATTAATAAACAAAAAATGAATTTTTGTTGGAAAGATTGGTTTTCAAAAAAGTAAAAACATGGTATTATATTGTATATAATCATCGCTATAATTATTATAGTATTGAGGTGTAAATATGAATAAACTTTATGATTATTACAAACATGATAAACTAAATAGTTTTAAAGAATTGTTAGAATACAATTATAAAAAAGATAAAAATGCCGAAGCTTTTATTTATAATAATAAGAAAAAGGAAAAAGTAGTAAAGACGTATGAAGATTTTTACAAAGATGTATTAAGTACTAATAATTTTTTAAAGAAAAGATATAACAATCAACACATTGCATTAATTGGAGAAAATACTTATGAATACCTAGTTTTATTTTTTGGAATCGTAATTAGTGGCAATATAGCAGTTATAATTGATAAAGACTTAAATGAAGATAAGGTTATAGAATTACTAAAAAAAAGTGATACAAAAATTATTTATTATTCAGAAAATTATTGTGAATTAGATAGTTTAAAGAAAAAATTTGAAATGCACAATATTGAAATACCTAGCTTAGAAAAAAACTCTAATAGAAACTTTGAAAATTATAAGAGAAAAGAGAAAGAAGCCGTTATATTTTTTACATCTGGAACTACAGGTGACTACAAGGGTGTAATGCTAAGTGAAAATAATATTTTAAGTGATATTTACTCTTCCTGTAGCTTATTTAAGCCTGATGGTCTAGCTTTTTCTGTATTACCATTTCACCATGCCTTCGGATTAATAACTGGTGTACTGATGCCATTTTATTATAAAGTCCCAATATTTTTAAATCGTAGTTTAAAAAATTTATTATTAGATATGCAAATAAGTAAACCAAATACTATGTTTGTAGTACCAGTGTTTATTGAAAATTTTTATAAACAAATATGGAAAAATGCTAGAGAAAATAAACATGATTATATGCTTAAATCAATGATAAAGATAAGCAATAATTTATTGAAAATAGGAATTGATATAAGAAAAATATTATTTAAATCAATACATAAAAGTTTTGGGGGAAATTTAAAGTATATTATTTGTGGAGGAGCATATCTGGATAAAAAATATATAAAGTGGTTTAGAAGTATAGGAATAAATATTTTAAATGGTTATGGAATTACGGAGTGTTCTCCGGTAGTAGCAGTTAATAGAAATCATTACTATAAAGATGGTTCAGTAGGTCAAATAGGCCGAGATATAGATATAAAAATAATAGATAATGAAGTCTATGTAAAAGGTGAAAATGTAATGCTTGGTTATTATAAAAATAAAAAAGCAACAGAAGAAGTATTTAAAGATGGATATTTTAATACAGAAGATTTTGGATATGTTGATAAACACGGATTTTTATATATTACAGGCAGAAAGAAAAATTTAATTATACTAAGTAATGGGGAAAATATTTCACCAGAACAAATTGAAGCAAAGCTTGAAAAAAATAAGGGAGTAAATGAAGTTATTGTTTATGAAAAAGATAATAAACTAATCGCTGAGATATACCCAACTGAAGATTATCTTGGTAATCAAAATTATTTTAATAGTCTTATTTATAAATATAATTTGTTGGTACCTAAAAATCATCAAATTGCTTTTGTAACTTTAAGAATGGATGAATTTCCTAAAAATAATAATCGAAAAATATTAAGAAATGTTGTAATGGAGGAAAAAAATGAAAGAAGAAATAATTAAAATAGTATCTGAAGTTTCAGAAGTACCAGTAGAAAAAATTAATGAAAATACAAACCTAGTAGCGGATTTAGATTTAGAATCATTAGATTTAGTAACATTAGTTGCTAAATTTGAATCTATGTATAAAATTGAAATATTAGATAAAGATATTAAAAAAATTCAAACGGTCGGGGATATAATAAATTACATAAAAGAACATGAATAAATTATTTTTAAAAGATAATATATTATCTATAGACTTTTTAAAAGAGGTATTAAAAAGTGAATCTAATATTGATCAATTTAATTTGAAATTTAATAAGTTTGGAAAACCATATATAGAAAATAAAAACGTTTACTTTAATATAAGTCATGACGAGAATAAAACCGCAATTGTCATATCTGATAAAGAAGTTGGGGTAGATATAGAATATTTAACTTATAATGAAGCAGTACTAAAAAAAGCTTTTAATGAAAAAGAAATAAGAAAAATAAAAGAAAGTACAGATCCCAAATATGAATTTACTAAAATGTGGGTAATGAAAGAAGCTTATGTCAAAATGTTAGGCATAGGATTAAGTTATGGTTTAAAAAATGTTGATACAACAAAATTAGAAAACAAAATAAAAATAATAAATAAGAAGAAATTTTTAGTTGCGATATGTGAAAAAGAAAATGGGTGAAAATATGAACATTATGTATTGCGGAGATGTAAATATAGTTGATGGCTTAATTATGTCTGTGTTATCAATCTTAAAACATGAAAAAGGAATAATAAACATATATCTTTTAAGCATGGACTATAATGATAAAAAAATTATTCCTAAAAAAATAGTTGAGTTATTAAACAAATTATTAAAAGAAACAAATGAAAAAAGCAAAGCAGTATTAATAAATACTGAAAAAGTTTTCAAAGATAATATACCAGAAGCTAACATTGATACATTTTTTACTCCATATTGCATGCTTCGTTTATATGCTGATTTGTTACCTATTCCTGATAAAATTTTATATTTAGATAATGATGTTTTAGCAAATAAATCTTTTAAAGACTTCTATGATTTAGACATAAGCAAATATGAAATGGTCGGAGCACGGGATTTTTATGGAAAATATTTTTATAGTAAAAATAGAATAACAAAAGAATACCTTAATTCAGGAGTTTTACTTTTAAATTTAGAATTGATTAAAAAGAATAAAAGTTTTCAAAAATGTCGTGAACTATGTCAAAAGAAAAAAATGCTTTTGCCAGACCAAGCAGCTTTAAATAAATATTGTAATCCAAGATTAATAGTTAAAAGAAAATACAATGAACAACACAAACTAAAAAAAGATACTGTATTTAGACATTTTACAACTACATTTAAGTTTTTCCCGTATTTTAGAACTCAAAAAATAAAACCATGGAATATTGAAAAGTTACATAGTACACTAAAATGTTATGAATTTGATGATATTATTGAAAAATATTTGAATTTAAAGGAGAATAATTATGAATAAAGAAACAATACCAATTTTTTATGCCATAGATAACAATTATGCTAAGTTTTTAAGTGTATCAATAAAATCTCTTATTGAAAATGCTAATAAAAATTATAACTATGATATAAACGTAATATATGAAAGCCTAGATGCTGAAAATGCAGAAAAGTTAAAATCATTACAAACAGAAAATGTTAAAATAAATTTAATAGCTATGCCTAAAAGTTTAGATATGATAACAGATAAAGCTAGAAATAGGCTTAGAGAATATACATTTACTTTAACTATTTTCTTCCGTTTATTTATACCAGAGTTATTTCCTCAATATAATAAATGTATATATCTTGATGCTGATACAGTTGTTTCAGGAGATATTTCAAAATTATACAATGAAGATCTTAAAGATAATTACATGGGATGTGTTACGGATTTATCAACAATAGATAATGAAATACTTGCTAACTATTTTGAAAACGTTGTAGGTGTGCCTAAAGACAAATATATTAATTCAGGAGTTTTGCTTATGAATTCTCAAAAACTAAGAGAACTTAACTTTGGAGAAAGATTCTTGGAATTATATCAAAAATATCAATTTGATGTTGTGGCACCAGATCAAGATTATATTAATTCAATGTGCTACGGGCATATTAAATACCTAAGTGACATTTACGATGCCATGCCTAATCCAAATAATGAAGAAGTAAAAAATCCAATCATAATACACTACAATTTATTTTTAAAACCATGGCAATATGATGAAGTACAATATAAAGATTACTTCTGGGAATTTGCTAAAAAAGTGCCATATTATGAAGAACTTATAAATATAAAAAATAAGTATAGTGAAGAAAATAAACAAGAAGATGAAAAATTTATGAATCAAATGGTTGAAAGAGCAAAAATGTTAACATCTTCGGAAGTAACTATGAAAAAGATTTTTGAAAATGGATTGGAAAAAAGATTATGATCATCGGAGGAAGTAAAAAACAGGTAATAGAAAACATAAAAAAAAATACTTCTTTAAACGAATTAAATCAAAAAGTTGAAGTTAACGATCCAAATTTAAGTGATGAAGAAATAGAAAAATCATTGAATAAATTTTATAATGATCAAAAAAAAATATCTTATGGATTTAATAAAATTTTGGCAAATAAGATTTTAAATAGATTTTCTAAAGAAATATATAAAAATATAAAGATACTTGGTTTAGAAAAATTAGAAAATAATAATTTTAGCAAGGGAGCAATAATTACCAGTAACCATTTTAATCCTTTAGATAGTTATGCTGTGCGTTATGTAGTAGAAAAAAAACTAAATAAAAAATTGTATATTGTAATTCAAGATTCTAACCTTTCTATGAAAGGTTACATAGGTTTTTTAATGAATAATTTAGATGTAATTCCAATTTCTAAAAATCCTAACTACATCATTAAAACATTTATGCCAGAAATGAAAAAAATATTAGCAAAAGGCGGTATAATTTTAATTTATCCTGAAGAGGAAATGTGGTTTAATTATTGTAAACCTAGACCATGTAAGCGTGGGGCATATCAGTTTGCTCATGAATTAGATGTACCTGTTATATCATGTTTTGTTAAATTAAATTCTACGCATGAAAACGATAATGATGAATTTTACAAAGTAAACTATGAGATTAAAATTAATGAAGTTCTTTATCCAAATGCCGACTTAAGTGCTAAAAAAGATTCGATTTTGATGGCTCAAAAAGATTATGATTATAAAAAACAAGCATATCAAGATTTTTATGGAAAAAAACTAACTTACGATTTTGATTTAAGTGATATTGCTGGTTATAAAAAAAGGGATTAATCCCTTTTTTTTATATTGTAATTTCAACCGCACCACTTAATATAATTTTAACAAATAATAAAAATTAGTCAATTCTACTTT
>CAKOOS010000016.1 GCA_934098735.1 uncultured Bacilli bacterium
TCTGCAGCAGATACAACTAGGATAGCACCATCCATTTGTGCAGCACCAGTGATCATGTTTTTAACATAGTCAGCATGGCCTGGGCAGTCAACGTGTGCATAGTGACGTTTTTCAGTTTCATATTCAACATGCGCAGTGTTGATTGTTATACCTCTTTCTCTTTCTTCTGGAGCTTTGTCGATATCAGCATAATCAACAAATTGTCCAAAATATTTTGTGATCGCAGCAGTTAATGTAGTTTTACCATGGTCTACGTGACCAATTGTACCAATATTAACATGTTCTTTTGAACGATCAAATTTTTCTCTTGCCATATAATAATTTCCTCCTTTTTTTTATTACTATTATATTTTATCTAATGCTTGAATTTTTTTCAAGTATTATTCTTAATTAATGCTGTTTTTCTTTATAATTTCTTCAGCAATGTTCTTTGGAACTTCTTCATAATGGTCTAATGTCATTGTAAAGTTTCCACGTCCTTGAGAGTTTGAACGCAAACTTGTAGCATAACCAAACATTTCAGCAAGTGGAACCATTGCATTAATTGATAAAGCATTTCCACGAGATTCGTTTCCAAGTGGTTTACCACGTCTACTTGTTAAATCTCCCATTACATTACCCATGTATTCTTCAGGAACTACTACTTCAACTTTCATAATAGGTTCTAGAAGTACAGGTTTACATTTATTCTTAGCTTCTTTTAAAGCCATAGATGCAGCAATTTTGAAGGCCATTTCTGATGAGTCTACATCATGGTATGATCCATCAAATAATGTTGCTTTAACATCTACCATTGGATAACCAGCAAGAATACCACCAGCCATAGCTTCTTGTAATCCTTTGTCAGTTACAGGTATATATTCACGAGGAACTACACCACCAACGATAGCATCAACGAATTCATATCCTTTTTCAGGATTAGGTTCAAACTTAACCCAAACATGTCCGTATTGTCCACGTCCACCTGATTGTTTGATATATTTACCTTCACATTCAGCAGCTTGAGTTAGAGTTTCACGATAAGCAACTTGTGGCTTACCTTTATTACATTCAACATTAAATTCACGACGCATACGGTCAACGATAATGTCTAAGTGTAATTCACCCATTCCAGATAGAACTGTTTGACCAGTTTCAGTATCAGTTTTAACTCTTAAAGTTGGATCTTCTTCAACTAGTTTTTGAATAGCAATAGCCATTTTATCTTGATCGTTTTTACTCTTTGGTTCAATAGCTATATCAATAACTGGAGCTGGGAATTCCATACCTTTCATGATACATGGATTTTTTTCATCACATAATGTATCTGCAGTTGTAGTATTTTTTAAACCAACTGCTGCAGCAATTTCTCCTGCATACACTTCTGTAATTTCTTTTCTTTGGTTAGCGTGCATTTGAAGGATACGACCAATTCTTTCTTTTTCGTCTTTAGTTGAGTTTAAAACATAAGATCCACTTTTTAAAACTCCTGAATAAACACGGAAGAATGAAAGTCTACCAACATACGGGTCAGTCATAATTTTGAATGCTAATGCTGTGAATGGTTCAGAATCACTTGGATGTCTTAATACATCGTTTCCTTTGGCATCAGTACATTCAATAGCTTCAATATCAGTTGGTGCTGGTAAGTAATCAATAACAGCATCAAGTAAAGCACGTGTTCCTTTGTCTCCTAAAGCATCTGCACATAAAACTGGGAAGAATTCTACAGATAATGTAGCTTTTCTGATTGCAGCTTTAAGTTCTTCTTCAGTAATTTCTCCACCATCTAAGTATTTCATCATTAAATCTTCATCAAAATCAGCAACTGCTTCAATTAATTTAGTTCTATATTCTTCAGTCTTTTGAACCATGTCTGCTGGAATTTCCATTTCAGTTAGTTCTTGTTTTTCAGTTCCATCGTATTTGTATGCTTTTTTAGTAACTAAATCGATGTAACCTTCAAAGTATTGTTCAGCACCAATTGGTAACATAATTGGAGCAGAGTTTGCACCTAATCTACTTTTGATTGTATCAAGTGAATAGTAGAAATCAGCACCCATCTTTTCCATTTTGTTAGCACAAATCATTCTTGGTACTTTATATTCATTTGCTTGTCTCCAAACAGTTTCAGTTTGAGGTTCTACACCAGCTTGAGCATCAATTAGAGCTATAGCACCATCTAGAACTCTTAAACTTCTTTGAACTTCGATAGTAAAGTCTACGTGACCTGGGGTATCGATAATGTTTAATCTATATCCTTTCCAGTGACAAGTAGTAGCGGCAGAAGTAATTGTTATACCTCTTTCCTTTTCTTGTTCCATCCAGTCCATTTGAGATTCACCTTCGTGAGTTTCTCCAATTTTGTGTGTAATACCAGTTAAGAATAGAATTCTTTCTGTTGTAGTTGTTTTACCAGCATCGATGTGAGCCATGATACCGATATTTCTTATTTTATCAATTGAAACGTCTCTAGCCATAATAAATTACCATCTATAATGAGCAAATGCTTTATTTGCTTCAGCCATTCTATGAGTATCTTCACGTTTTTTGCAAGCTCCACCTGTACCATTTGCGGCATCAATGATTTCATTTGCAAGATTTATGGCCATACCCTTTCCATTTCTTAATTTTGCATAATTTACTAACCATCTTAAAGCTAGTGTTTGAGCTCTATCATCTTTTACTTCCATTGGAACTTGATAATTTGAGCCCCCAACTCTACGAGATTTAACTTCTAAAGCTGGTTTGATATTTTCTAATGCAGCATTGTAAACTTCTAAAGCTGGTTTTCCAGTTTTTTCAGCAACTATATCAAATGCTTCATATAATATCTTTTGAGCTGTACCTTTTTTACCATCTAACATAATTTGATTTACTAATTTAGTAACTACTTTTGAATTATATATAGGATCTGGTAATACATCTCTTTTAACTGCACGTCTTTTACGCATTTAATTTTCCTCCTATTCTATTATTTTTTGTCTTTTTTAGTACCGTATTTACTACGTCCTTGTTTACGATCTTGAACTCCATGAGTATCAAGTGTACCTCTTACGATATGATAACGAACACCGATTAGGTCTTTAACACGTCCACCTCTTACTAAAACTACACTGTGTTCTTGTAAGTTGTGTCCTTCACCTGGAATATAAGCATCGATTTCTTTACCATTAGAAAGTCTAACACGAGCATATTTTCTTAATGCTGAGTTCGGTTTTTTAGGTGTTCTTGTACCAACTTTAGTACAAACTCCTCTTTTTTGTGGACTCTTTGCATCTGTTTGTTTCTTTTCTAGAGTGTTAAATCCAACATTTAGTACTGGACTTTTGCTCTTTCTTGTTTTTTTGCTTCGATTTTTCTTTACTAATTGATTTATCGTAGGCATTGTCTTCACTCCTTTCATAAACACACACCCTGGTGTATCGAACATTGCTTTAAACAAGGTTCTACCTAGGCAGAACCCGTTTTTAAAATGCAAATATACTATATCATTATTTATATATGATTGTCAAGAAATTTTATTCTCTTTCCCTTTTAAAACTAGAAACTATTATAGAGTTTATAAATGAAATAAACTGCTATAAGTAAAGCAAATAATAATAAGGCACTAAAAATCAGCATTTCTGATAATCCCCAGCCTTGATTGTTTTTCAAAATACTCTTTTTTTCTGTTTTCATTTTTTTCACCCATGTGGATATTATAATAAATACAAAAATTAATGTCAAATAAAAAACCACTTATGTGGTTTTCTATCAAATTAAACTAATTCTACTTCAGCTCCAGCTTCAGTTAATTGAGTTTTAATAGCTTCAGCTTCTTCAGCAGGAATATTTTCTTTAATATTTCCTCCATTATCAGCTACAGCTTTAGCTTCAACTAATCCTAAGCCAGTAATTTCTTTAATTATTTTAATAACTGCAATTTTGTTTCCACCTGCAGATTTTAATACTACAGTTCTAGTTTTTGGTCCTTCATCAACAGCAGCAGCTGGTGCAGCAGCAACAGCAACAGCCATAGGGTCAACACCAAATTCTTCTTTCATTGCGTCAACTAATTCTTTAACTTCAAGAATTGTCATTTCTTTTAATGCACTTATAAAATCTTCTTTATTTAATTTTGCCATTTTCTATTCCTTCCCTTCTAATTGTTCGGCATATAGATTTAAACCTATTGCTAAATCTTTAACATATTGCATCATACCACCAGCAAGCATTGTAAGTAATCCTTCTCTAGATGGAATGGCTGCATATTCTTTAATAGTAGCTAAATCAGCTACATCACCACTGATTACACCAACTCTAATATCAAGTTTATCGTGTTTTTTAGCATATTCAGATATTATTTTAATTGGTTCAAGTAATTCTTTACCAAATAAAATTGCATTTGGTCCTTCTAAAAAATCATCTAAGTTGATATTTAGTTCATCAGCAGCTCTTTTAAGTAAAGTGTTTTTATAAACCTTTACTTCAGAATCAACTTCTCTAAGTTTTTTTCTTAAATCACTTAGTTCTTCAACAGTTAACCCTTGATATTGGAATATAATAACAGATTCACTATTTTTAAGTTTATCAACGATTTCATTGACAACTTGTTTCTTTTGTTCAAGAATTTTTGTGCTTGCCATTTTTTCCTCCTCGTCATATTAGAAAAGCTTCCCAAGGGAAGCTTAAAATTATTTTGTAGTTTTAAGTATCCCCTCGGTAGGACTTGTTTTATGCCTACTGTCTTTGGTTCTCGCTTTTTCTAAAATGTATTATATTATAATTTTTACTAAATGTCAAAACTATTTTTATCTAGTTTGATTCCAGGTCCCATAGTTGTTGAAATAGCAATATTTTCAATAAATGTACCTTTTACTGTATTTGGTTTTGCTTTAGCAATTGTGCTAACTACATATTTTAAGTTTTCACTTAATTTATTTTCATCAAATGAAACCTTTCCAATTACAGTATGGATGTTTCCAAATTTATCATTCTTGTAAGTAACCATACCTTTTTTAAGATCTTCAACTGTTGCTCCTACTTTAGTAGTAACTGTTCCAGTTTTAGGGTTTGGCATTAAATTACGTGGTCCAAGAATATTACCAATTTTTCCAACTTCTGGCATCATATCTGGTGTAGCAACTACAACATCAAAATCAAACCAGTTTTCATTTTTAATTTTATCAAGTAATTCTTTTTCACCAACATAGTCTGCTCCAGCATTTTTAGCTTCTTCAGCAAATGCTCCTTTAGCAATAACTAAAACTTTTTTTGATTTACCAGTTCCATTTGGAAGTGATAATGATCCTTTCATTTGTTGATCAGACTTTTTTGGATCAATGTTTAATTTTATAGCAACATCAATAGTACTATCGAATTTTGTTGTTGAAGTACTTTTTGCTAACTTGATTGCATCATCTAATGAATATGATTTATTTTTTTCAACATTTTTAGATGCTTCCACATATTTTTTTCCATACTTTTTCATAGTTTACCTCCTAACTGTGGTTCATTAAGCGGACATTTAAATATATTAATTTTCTTCAGATTCTTCAGTTTTTTCTAAATCGTTATGAGTAGGAACTTCTGCACTAGCTTCAGCCATTTCTTTAGCTTCAGCTTCAAGTTCAGCTAATTCTTCTTCACGTTTAGCTTGTTCTTTTTCTTCTTCTTTAGCTTCTGCTTCTTGTTCAGCAAGTTCAGCATCATTAAATCCTTTAACAGCAATACCCATATTACGAGCTGTACCAGCAATAGATCTCATTGCAGCTTCAACATCATAAGCATTTAAGTCAGGCATTTTTGTTTCAGCAATTTCTCTTAATTCTTTTTCAGTAATTGTAGCTACAATTTCATTAGCACCTTTTTTGCTTCCACTTTTAATTTTAGCAACCTTTTTAAGTAAGAATGCTGCTGGAGCAGTTTTTAGAACAAAATCAAATGAACGATCATCATAAATTGTAATTTCGCAAGGAACTACATCGCCCATTTTATCTCTAGTTGCTTCATTAAACTTAGTACAAAATTCTCCAAGATTAATTCCAGCAGGTCCTAGAACTGTACCAACTGGTGGTGCAGGTGTTGCTTTTCCAGCTTCAATTTGTAATTTAATTTTCTTTACGACTTCTTTAGCCACGAAAACACCTCCTATAAAATTTTTTCGCGTAAGTGGTTATTGGGCAAGTCCGCAAGTTATCCCATCCACTTAGCAAATTATATTAAAAATATAAACTTGCAATTACGATATTACCATATTTTTTTATATTTTACAAGAAAAATCAATGGTTTTTAACTTTTTATTGGAAGTTTAAAAAAAATATGTTAATATATAATAAGGATAGGGAGGAATTGAAAGTGGGAAAATTTTTCAATCAAAAAGTAAAAAATTCTGGTAATTCGGTTACTACAATTGTAATAGGATCGATTGTTGGTGTTCTAATTGTTATTGCTATTGGTGTTTTAATAAGTGTAAACTCCAAAAACAGTCATAAAGATGCTGTTATCAAAATGCGTGATTCTGTCGCTGTTGAGGTAAATAGTAGTTATCCAGATAAAACTTTATTTTTCTCAGAATTAGAAAATGTTAAAGAAAGTGATATTTCTGTAAATTATGATAAGGCTAATTTAAAAGAAATAGGAACTTATGATGTAGTTTTAACAATTTATAAAAAGAGTTACCAGTCTAAGTTACAAGTAGTAGATACGGAAAGTCCTACATTATCACTTAAAGATTTTACAATTGAAGTAGGCTCTAGTTATAAAGCTAGCGACTTTGTTAAAAAATGTGAAGATAATAGTAAAAAAGAATGCAACGTATCATTTTATGATTTAAGCTTGAGTCAAACTGGAGAAAAAATCGATTATAGTAAATATACTGAAGAAGGTACTTATACTGTTCAAATAATTGCCAGTGATGAATCTGGAAATTCTACATCACCACAAAGTGCAAAATTAATAATTGGAAAAGATGTTGGACCTGTAAATACTAGTTGTAAATATGGTAATTCCTCTTATGATACAAACGCTTATAAGTTAGCAGTAAATGTTACAGAAAATGGTTGTGCATTAGATTTAAATGTTTATCAAGATGCTGATGTAGTAGATCCTGTAAATGTAATTATTAAATCAGAACAATCTAAACTTAATAAAGAATTTAGCAAAATTAATCTAAATACAGAAAATGTATATGTAAATAGTGAAATTGGACCAGTTTTAAATACTGATGGAAAAGGTATTGTAGGATATACTTTAAGAATTGTGGTTTCAATTGTAAACGCTAATAATGAAAAAGAAATAATTGAAGACTATTACGTAAATATTAATGGTGGTCGTGAATATATCGTAAATAAATATTTATAAGAAATACTTAGTTATTTCTTTTTTTATTCATAAAAAAACCTCATTTTTATTTTAATGAGGTTTATTTTTATACTAACGGTCTTTTCTAGAGAAAATTACGAGTCCAGCAAATCCTAAAATGATTACACCAAATATTATTCCTATTATTGCGCCATCACTAAGACCTTTTTTTACTTCTCCAGTTTCATCTAATTTAATAATATCTTCAGCTGCTGCAGCTTCTAAAAGAGTTTCCTTAGTAGGATTTATTTTTTCACTTTTAATTGTTTTAGCGACGATATCGGTATAATTCTTATCTTGATAAGCTTCTAAAGCGGCATTAATAATTTCTTCCCCAGCTTTACTTCCAAATCCACTTAAATGATAATCAGAACCAATCACAATGAAAGGCACACTACCATTAGCTTCTTCTCCCAATTGTTCTTTGATTGCTAACATTAATTTTTGATTATCTTCATTGTTCCAAGATTCATAAGCAACTATTTCAAAATAATCTTCATATTTTTTATATCTGCTTGAAAAATATGTTAAAAAATCTGCACAGTGAGAACATCCTTTTCCACGAAATAAATAAACGGTTACTTTTTCGTGATTAGTTTTTTCAGGCAAACTAATTGTTTTAGCATTACAACTAGTCATAAAAGCAAAGCTTATAATTGTTATTAATAAAACCAAATATTTTTTCATTACTACCTCCGCAAATATTATACTTATTTTAAAGTTTCTTGTAAAGTCTTTTGTGGATAATGTTTGGTATGAAGTTTAACATCATTTTTACTCAAATAAGATATATAAGCATCCTGTATTTCGGGATTCATATAACTTTCTCTTATTTTATTTTCTTCATCATCTTTCAAAAGATTGTTTGCTCTCATTTTTCTTATATTAATCATGTCTTTAATTGGATTTAGGGGCTGACCTGCACCATTAATGCATCCACCAGGACAGCTCATTACTTCTACAAAGTCAAAATTTTTTAATAATTCATAATTTTCTTTTGCTGTTATGATTTTATTGACTATTCCAACTTTTAATTTAAATTTTTCCATATCTACTTCTATAGTCTTTAAATCATCTTCATTTTTTAGTTTTTCATCATTATAAAAAGTTTTCGGAGCTTTTTTACCGTTTAACATATAATAAGCTGTTCTTAATATTGCTTTTGTCACTCCTCCGGATACACCAAATATTGTACCACCTCCAGATGCTTTTCCCATTAAAGAATCAAAGGGACTATCATTCAAGTTTTTTAAATCTATATTCATTTCTCTTATCATCATCGATAATTCTCTAGTAGTAATAACAATATCTGTTTCTGGATAAAGCATCCTTTCAGTCTTTTTGGCAACACATGGTGCTATAGCAACAGCAATTATTTTTTCTGAATTAATATTTAACATCTCTGAAAAGTAAGTTTTAGTCATCTTAGCTTCCATAGCAATTGGACTTTTACATGTACTTAAAAGATCTAAATCATTTTGATGAAATTTACTCATGTAATTTACCCATGATGGACAACAGCTCGTAAAAAGCGGCAACTTATTATTATTTCTTTTTCTTTCTAATAATTCATTTGCTTCTTCCATAACAGTTAAATCTGCCCCAAACGTTGTGTCAAGAACATAATTAAAACCTATTTTTCTTAAAGCACTGACCATTTTGCCTTCTAAAAATTCTCCAGATGGAAAGCCAAATTCATCACCTATTGCTACCCTGACGGCCGGAGCTGTAAATGCTATAACAGTAAAATCTGTATCATTAATATAATTTAAAACTTTTTTATAATCATATTTGGGTATCAAAGCTCCACTTGGACAAGTTAAAATGCAATTGCCACAATTAAAGCATTCTCTTTCCATCCCATTTATTTTAGAGCATGTTTTTAAACACATCCCGCAATTAAGACATTTTTCTTCTATTCGATCAATACTTAAATTTCCAGGACTAATTTCAATTCTTTTCATTGTTCTCCTTTACTAATGATTTATACATTCTTACAAGTTTAACTAATATTTCTTTTTCATCCATTTTTATATCATTGGTTGCAATTAATGTTGCAAGACCACTTGCATATAACCATAGGTTCATAAACAAATTTTTAGCCTCATCAAACTTCAAACCATGTTTATTAACTAAATTAATTATTACACCTTGATTCCATTTTTCATCTAAAACATTTTCAATACTTTGCCATTTCAAATTATTGCTTAAAAATAAACTAATAAATAAATTTTTGTATTCTTGAGCAAATTCTACATTTGCAATACAAAGAGTAAGTAATGCTTTTTTAGAATCTATTCTACTTGTTAAAAATTCATCATAAAGTTTGGATATTTCTTTATATATATCTTCTTTTATTTCATCCATATTTTTATATATACGATAAAGTGGTTTTGTTGATATTCCTAACTTCGATGCAAGTTTTCGAACATTTACGCTATCCCAACCTTCTTCATTAACTATCTTTACTGCAACTTCTACAACACGATCTTTAGATAATTCTACAACTGCTGGCATTTTAAAACCACCTTTCTTTAAGCTTCTCAATGGTAACTTATGTTTCTATTATATCATAATTATAAAATAACACAAAGGTTTTAGTTATAAAATAAAAAAATAAATTGTGCTAAATAACACAACTTATTTTTATTATTCATTTATATTAAATCCATGATCTTTAATATGCTTAATAAATCTTTCTTTAAATGTTTGTAAATCTTTTTGTTCTAATGTTTTATGATCACTACCTAAAGTATATTTTATAGTGTATTTATTTTCATAAATATCCATAAGTTCAACTTTATTAATTAAATTACTATGGAATTCATTTAAAACTTCTTTTAGATCTACATATTTAGATTCATTAGGTAAAATAACAGTGTAATCTAGTTCTACACTAGGATATTTACTAATAACAATTTCCTTTTTATCTAATTTTTCTAAGCTTACAAATTTGTCAAAATCAATATCAACTGTAATAATTACTTTCTTTTTAGCTAGTTTGTTAGTATATATTTTATTTAAAACATTTATTTCTCCATATTTTACATTATCTACTATAATTATCTTTCCTAAGTTTCTATCATAATATTTTTCTTCATTTATATTATTACTAATTTCTATTTTTTGATTTTTTAAGCTTTTAAATAAATATGTAACAATACTTTTTGCTTTATTATATTCCGTTTCAATATTTTTTTCTTCATTTGCTAAAATAATACTTAATATTCTTTTATTACTATTATTCTTAATTATTGTACCTATTTCAAAAATACCAAAGTTTTTATAGTTTTTAAAATTTCTTTCAACAATATTAAGAAGTGAAAAACTTAAATCATCTCGTAAAATATTATTTTCAGTTTTACCTAATAATTTAACACCGTCTTTTTCTATTTCCAATTTTTTTAGCATATTTGTATCATACCATATATAACTATGTACTTCATGCATATCATATTTTGTAGCTAATGTATATTTCACTTCATATTCTTCATTAAAAGTTTTTTCATGTTCCGTAACAGTTAAATCAAGTTTTAATGGTTTTGGTACAAAATTTTCTAAGCCATAAATTCTGGCTATTTCTTCAATTATATCTTCAGCTATGTTGATATCTTTGCTATGTCTATATGTTGGTACCGTTACATCATAGGTATTTTCTAAAATAGTAACTTTAAAACCTAAACTTTCCAATATTTTTTTAACTTCATTATCTTCTAAAGTACATCCCATATATTTTGTTAGTAACTTCTTTTCAAGCGTTATATTAGCTTCTTTCAATACTTTAGGGTAAACATCTGTTAAATTTGATGCAATCTTAATATTTGGGTTTTCTTTACGTAGTAGATAAACTAATCTTTTTATAGCTATGCTAGTCATATTTGGGTCTAATGATTTTTCATATCTTGCACTTGCTTCTGTTCTAAGTCCTAAAGATATTGCAGTTTTACGTACTGATCCTGCGTTAAATGTTGCACTTTCTAAAAATGTGCTTGTAGTTGTTGGAAGTATTTCACTATCTAATCCTCCCATAACACCAGCAATAGCAAAATATTCATTATCGTTTTTAATCATTAAATTTTCACTATTTAAAGTTCTAGTCACACCATCTAAAGTTGTAAATTTATCTTCGTCTTTTGCTAATCCTACTTCAATATTTTTAACTATATTGGCATCAAAAGCATGCATTGGTTGACCTAATTCTAGCATTATATAATTTGTTAAATCGACGATAAGAGATATTGAATGCATTCCAACATAATTTAAAAATATTTGCATATCAAGAGGAGTTTTATTATTTAGTATATTATCAACTTTTAATGCTGTGTAGCGATAACATAAATCAGGATTTGATATTTTAATATTTAAATCTTCTTGATTATTTGTTATTTCTTCAATATCTAAAGGTAATAATTCATGTTCAGTTATGGTTGCAATTTCTCTTGCAATACCATAATGTCCCCATAAATCTGGTCTATTTGTTAGTGATTTGTTATCAATTTCTACGATTGTATCTTCAATTGGTAAATACTTCTTTATATCAAGGCCATTTTCGGCATTACTTGGTAATTCTAATATACCATCATGTGATTCCCCAATGCCTAGTTCTTTCATGCTACAGCACATTCCATTTGATAAAACACCTCGTAAAGGACGTGGCTTTATTTCCATACCATCTATATGTCCCCCTACTTTAACATAAGCTGTCTTCAAACCCACTTTGACATTCGGTGCCCCACATACAACTTGAATAAGTTCTTCTTCACCAACATCAACTTTTAGTATATGCATGTGGTCGCTATCTGGATGTTCTACACACTCTTTTATTTCAGCTATAACAACACCATCAAAACTATCTCCAACTTTTGTTACCTTCTCTACTTCAGCAGTACGAATAGTAAATTTATCCCATACTTCTTGCCAATTTATATTGTCACTATTTTTTATATACTTTTTTAGTCTATTACATGATATTAACATTTTATCCTCCTACTTAATTTCAAAATTAGATAAATAACGTATGTCTCCAGAATTTAACCCACGTATATCACTAATTTTATATTTCATCATTGCTAATCTTGTTAAACCAATCCCAAATGCAAATCCTGAATACTTACTTGTATCTATACCTCCAGCTTTTAAAACATTTGGATGAACCATACCGCAACCAATTAATTCTATCCAGCCAGAGTTTTTACAAGTTGGACAACCTTTTCCTCCACAAATTACACATGACATGTCCATTTCATAGCTTGGTTCTGTAAATGGGAAAAAACCTGGTCGTAAACGTACTTTTAATTCTGTTTTAAATATATTTTTAAGTAACTCTTGCATAACATACATAAGATTTTCTATTGATACATCTTCATCAATTACCATACCTTCAATTTGAAAGAAAGTATTTTCATGATTAGCATCCAAATCTTCATTTCTAAATGTTCTACCTGGAGCACATATTCTAAGGGGTGCTCCATAATTTTCCATGGCATGTATTTGGTTATCACTTGTTTGAGTTCTTAAAACCATTCCATTACTTAAATAATATGTATCTTGCATATCTCTTGCAGGATGATCTTTAGGTACGTTTAAAGCTTCAAAATTATAATATTCAGTTTCCATTTCTGGACCACTTACAACTGTAAATCCCATTCTTTTTAAAATATCTGTTACTTCTTTGGCCACTATTGTAACCGGATGTAAGGATCCAATTGGTGTTTCATAAACCACTGTGTCATCAAATAAAATATTACTTTTACTTTCTAAAGATATAATTTTATTATTTATTTTTTCTTCCATTTCTTTTTTTGTATTATTTATTAAACTACCAAATTCTTTTTTTTCAGAGACAGACATATTTTTAAGATTACTCATTATTTCTGAAAATCTACTTTTCTTTCCTAAGTACTTAGCTTTAGTATTTAATACTTCAGCTTCTTTGTTACATTCTTCTAATTCTTTTGCAAATTCTTCTTTTAGTGTTAGTAATTCTTCTTTCATTTTTCCTCCATAAAACAAAAAGTTCATAAACTTAAGGACGAAAATATTTTCCGCGGTACCACCTTAGTTTATGAACTTATTCATACACTTTTAATTGATATGGGAATTACCCCGTAAATACTCCACAAATGAAATTTCATTTTGTTATCTTAAAAATATTCTCAGCTTTATATTTTTTCTCTGTAAAGACTTTTATCAAAACTACTTACTTTGTTTCTTTGTATTTTCTTTAAGCCAATTTTTTCCTTCGACTGTTCTAGTAACAATCATTGCACTAGCTGAATCTCCAACCACGTTTAATAAAGTTGCTGGTGCATCTATAATTGTAGCAATAATTGTAAGAATTGGCAAGACACTTGTTGAATAACCCATCATTGAAATAATAAGCATTTCGCTTATTGTTCCTCCTCCAATAGGTACAGCAGTAACTAAAAGAGTCGCAAGCAAAGCTATACCTAAAACTTTTGCTATTTCAGGAAATGTTGAAAGGGATGTTCCAAATAATCCAACCAAAAACATTATTTTAAAAACACTCCCAATACATGATCCATCTTTATGAAAGCTTGTACCTAATGACACTGTTGTCTCTGCAATATCACTTGGAACTCCAATATTTTTTGTACATTTTATGTTTACTGGAACGCTAGCAGCAGATGAACATGTTCCTAAACTAGTTAAAGCCGATGGAATAATATTTTTCCAATAAGCTTTTATTCCTTTTTTTCCAGCAGCTATATATGCATATAATGTGTAAAATATTGCCATAAACAATAGGCACACAACGCTATACACAACAAATGTTTTTAAAAATCCTACAGCTATTGTACTTCCTATTGTACCAACAAGACTAGCAAAGTAACATCCTAGTCCAATTGGTGCATAATACATTATTAATTCAATGAGTTTATACATTACCTCACTACCAGAATCTACAAATTCTGCTATTTTCTTTCCTTTTTCACCGCTTTTATTAATAGCAATTCCAACTAAAACTGACATAACGATTAAAGCTACCAAATTATTTGTTGATAACAAGTTATTTAATGAATCAGTAGATAATACACTTACAGTTCTTTCTAATATATTTAGATCAGCATCAGTTTTTATACTACTATCAAAAGCTTCTTTTATATTATTTGTATCTTTGGGATTTACCAGTGATACTTTAGATGTTACAGCAAAACCAAATAATACAGCTACAACAGATGTTATTAAGAAAACTATGATAGTATTAATCAAAATTTTACTAAGACGTTTCTTTTCCTTCATTTTAGATATAGACGATGTAATGGTAAAAAATATAAGTGGCACTATTATAACTAATAATAGATTAAGAAATAAATCTCCAAAAGGCTTTACTATACTTGCTTTTTCTTTAAAAATTAAACCACTTATAGCACCAACAATCACACATATAAGCATTATAAGTGTGCCTTTATAATTTTTTAGTACTTTTTTCATTACTCTCACCTCAATTAAATAAATCTTACCACATTATATTTTTTTCGTCAAATTTTATGCTAAAAAAGAATAATCACTTATCTGATTATTCTTTAATTAATTCTGATTGGTAGTGTTGATGAGCCATCTCCACTTACATAAGTTATATTTGAATTTAGATAGAAAGTTGGTCTTATTGTAAAAGTATTATTTGCTGATGATCCTGAGATAGAACAATTGCTATTTATAGCAAAAAAACTACTTTTATCTTCAGATCGTTTTGTTATTACTGGCTCATAATAATTCATATTGTACCAATTTTTTCCTTTGGAATTTCTAAAATCGTTACCATTGTTATTAAAACCAACATATAACCAATATCGAGGAGAAGATGCATAAATATGATCTGATATATATATTAAACCTATTTTCGCTTCATAAGTTGAATTAGTTATTGGTGAAACTATTTCATTTTGATAAACTTTATTAACTGAACCTGAAGCTATGCTTCCCCAACTGCCAGCATTTATTTTCCATGAGTGAGTTGCAATTTTATTTGCCCAAGTTGTTCCAATGTTATTTATAAAGTTTGTATTTAGATTAACTTTGTTTAAAAGTGATGTTGTCCAGTCATTTGACCCTTTACCATTATTTATCGTAGTGTCATTTTTATAATTCATATAATATGCATCTTCGCGGGCATAATCTCCATCTGTTCCTAGTAAATCTGATTTGGCATAGCTAGCTTTTACGAGTTTTACTTCACTTCCAAATACTCCGATGATTCTATATAGATTTTCACTTGGACAAGTACTTGCGTCTGATCCAAAACATACATAATTATTGACGTTTTCACTTGCTCCGGCATAACGATATGAATCATCATTTGCTCCGTTTGTAAGTGATTGATCATGATGATATATTTCTGTTACTGTGCTTGATGTTGAAAGAGTTTTTATACAGTTTGCTAAGTTTGCTCCTCTTGCACATACATCTGCTAGAACGCTATTTATATTTTCTTTTTGAATATTTATTTTTGCTTTAAATGTAGCTCCAGCATTAGCTGTTTGATCACTATCTAAGTTTACTAACGTTATTGTTATATTCCAATCTTCTTCTTTTGTTCCTGTTGATACGATTTCATGATTATTAGCTATTTTTACTAAGCCTTCTTTATTTGTTATATCATATCCTGATACTCCCCCGATTGTTACATAACTTACTCCTTCTAAATTTTTTATTTCGTTTCCAGCTTTATCTGTTATGCTTAATATTAATTCAGCTGTTTTATTACTTGTTGTATATTTAAATGAATTTTCTGTTATATTTAGATACACATAATAATTAGCTGTTGCACTATTTGTACTATTATTGGCTGTTAATACTACTTTAGCATAACTACTTCCCATTTTATTTCCTTTACCTTTTCCAAATGAGGTTTGATCTGCTGTAAAGAATATATCACTACCTGTTGAAAACACTAGTGAATCTGTTGTTGCTGTTTTTACATTTATATCTGTTTGAGTTGCTCCGCCACCTTGTGTTCTAAAGTAAGCATAAGTTACTCCGACTGCAAATATCATTAGTGTTACTACACTTATTATCATTAATACTGTTCTTTTTCTCTCTTCGTTCATTTTACGCACCGCTTTCTAATAATTATTATCTTATTTTAGTGTTGGTAAGTCATCAATGTCAACATCATCGTCATCATCCATGAATGTTAAATTATTAGGCTCAGAAACAATTTTTGGTGTATAAGGTAATAATTTTTTTTCACTATTAAATAAAATATTTTTTATTTTTAATTTTTCTTGTTTTTCTTCATTTTTATTTTTTATTATTCTTAAAATATCTTTAATAATTATATATAGTGCTGGCACTAAAATAAACATTAGCCAGCCCATACTTGAAGCCATGAAACTTTGAACTTTACCCAGCCCAGGTATTCTTAATGCTACTTTACCTACGATACTATTAAAAGAAACATCTACACCATCATCAACTAGATTGTTGTCACCTTTAGTTTTATAATAATAATTTCCTTCTTTATCTTTACTTATTGCTATAACGCGATGAGTAATTGTTCCTCCTTCTACACCTGGAATACTAGAGTTAAATGTTATAACATCATTTATTTTAACATCTTCTGGTTTTTCTAATTTTACGTCAATTACAACATCGTAAACATTTATATTAGGTACCATGCTTGGACTTACGATTGTATATAAAGAAAATTTTGGTTCATAACCAGTTCCTTTAGCTACGTATACTTTCGTAGCAATAAAATAATAAAGTAAAAATGCAGCACAAATTAAAAGTAAAACAAAAACAGTCCAACTTATAATGGTTGAAATCAACTTAAATATTTCTTTTAAACTTAACTTATTTTTCACCTCATTATCCATACTGCACTTCCCTATTCTTTATTATTATATCCAAATTTCTTTTAAATAGCAATAAAGTTCGACAAATAATACGTAAAATCACAGACAATAATTACCAATACAAAAGTATATTTTTTTGTTTATTACATATTATTTAGTGAATTTGCTTTACAAAAAGCATAATTTATATTAAAATTAATTTGTCTGGAACCGTAGCCAAGTGGCTAAGGCGTGGGTCTGCAACACCCTGATCACCAGTTCGAATCTGGTCGGTTCCTCCAAAAAAAATTAAACCATCAACTATTTTGTTGATGGTTTTCTTTTTAATTGTATTTCTTGATTTCTTCCAAAGTTGGCAATAACTTCAATTCTTGTAAAATCTACATATTTTCCATTTTTGATTATATCAGCAATTCTTTTATAATTATCAAGTTCTTTATTTTTAAATATTGATTGACTAAATTTTTGATCATTTTTGGTAGCATAAACGCTTACTTCAACATCAAATCCTAAACGTTGCATAGCTTTTCTAAATTTATGATAATCTACAAAACCAGAAACAGCATGATAACTAAAAGCTACTTTATTATCTATATTTAATTCTTTAATACCTGTCTTTTCTGGATTAAGATAAAAATGAACGTAGACAATATTTGGATCAATGCTTGTTATATGATTCTCAAATACTTTCATTTTTTCTTGACACTTTTCATTATAAGTTAATTCACTATTCTTTTGAACTTTTTCTAAGGCTTCTGGATAATCCTTTTGACATAAAAGGCCAATTCTAGATGTAATACCAATTTGATCATAAGGAATATTATTTATAGCTAAATCTATAGCTACATTTTCAAATAACTTTTCACAATCATCTATTACTCTTTCTGTATCTAGTTGAAAGAAATAATCGCTTATATCATCATATTGTTCTAAAACTTTATTGTTATAAAGTAATACATATTTATCCTCTTTTTCTAAAACATTTTTTAGTTTTCTTAAATCTTTAATATTCATGTTTCCTCCCTGATGTCCTTATTATAGCATTATCTAAGTCTTAAGTAAATTATTTTAATTTAACAAGGTAACACCTGTTTCTTATGGTAATAAGTAAATTTACTTCGTCTGCTTTTAAAACATCACCACTTGTTTGAAGTACTATTTTGTCTTTAAGCTTTGCTGGTGTTACATATTTAACACTACTTTTAATTCTTGTATCATTTAAAACATATTCTACTTCCATAAAATTATTAACAAAAGAATTTATATCATTTATATTTTGATATGAAGAGGCTGATTCATCTAATGATAAATTATAATCCATAACAATTAAAGCTTGTCTATTCATATATGAGGCATCTGCTACTACTACATCTGTATAAGTACGGCAACTATTTTTATAACAATTTTGATAATTATATTCGTATCTATTACTAAATAAGACTGAATTTATAGATAAATTGGAATCCTTTATTAAAGATGATGAAAAAGATATATTTTGATTAATTTCAGCTGTACTTACAATATCTACATTTTCATATTTTTTAGGTTTTAATTTTATTGTAGCAGTTTTTGCTAAAAACTTATTTTGACTTTTCGTAGATGTTCCTATATATAATACTAGTTTAAAATTACTATTTTTATATTTTTCATCAATTTTATAGGCCATGATGAAGTTGTAGGTATTTCCTGAATATAATTTATTGTTCATATAAGGATTACCAAAATCTAAAAAATAATTTCCTGATTCTAGGGAAGGATACAAATATTGATTTCCATAATAAAGTTTAAAATTATTATAATCTAAATACTTATCAGCATTAGAACTATTTTTAACATTAAACTTTATAACTACATAGTATTTCCCATCTTCTACAACATTTCCTTTTAAATCTAAATTAGTAATCATACTCTCTGAAATTGTTAAATTTAAGCCATTATAAGTTAGACTTTGATTTTCTTTATAATTATACTTTGTTTTTTCACTTTTTGTAATAATAAAATAACCTATTACTAAAACTAAAACAATACCTATTATAAAAAAGATAAATTTATTTTCTAAATAATAATATTTAAATTCTCGAAAAAAACGTCTAAACATTCTTTCAACTTTAAATGTTTGAAAGTTTAAATTTAATTCAATTTCTTCACTATCTTTATCTGTTATTTCTAACTCTTTTAAATCACTTTTAAAATTAAATTGTTTTATATTAAATCCAAAAGATCTAAGCCCCATTATAATTATTAAGATAAATTGAGGATAATAAATTAATCCTGCAAAGTCACGATATGTTCTAGCAGATGCTGCATCCCAAAGTCCTTTAGATAATGAATTAATAAGTATCCAAGCAATAAATAAAAATATTAATAAAATTATATAATAAATAATACTAATAAAATATGTTTTATTAGGCTTTTTTTTAGTTTTTAGTAATATATATATTGTTACTAATATACCTATTGCTAAAATAATTGCCACAAATAACCATGGGCTTATAGTATTACTTGCTAAATTATCTATTACAGAGACACTGTAATTATTATTAATATAGCTTCTAAAAAAGGATATTACTGTGTGACTTTTATAAGCAATAAAAATTGTTAAAAGTGTTAGAATAATATGAATAGTTCTAAAATTTTTAATTAGCATAGCATACGGCTTTTTAAGAATCATACTATACACCCCATTCTTAAATGTATTGTATCAAAAACTAAAAAAAAAAACAACTTAATGAAGTTGCTTTATCGTTTACTTACTAAGATTTGATCTTTTAGTAAATAGATTGTTTCATTTTGATTTAATAGTTCCAATTTAGAAATTTTAAATACATCACTTACAGTTTTAAGAGTATCTCCTTCAGCAGTTATATAATAGCTATAATTATTTTTAGGAATTAATAACTCTTGACCTGGATAAATATAATCTTCCATGTTTAAGCCATTTAAACTTGCTAAAAGTTTTGGATTTATATTATATTTTTCTGCTATTTTATAAAGTGAATCTCCACTTTCAATTACATAGGTATTAAAATATTTATCTTCGTTTTCTGGTACTATAATCTCCATTCCTGCTCTTAAGTCATAATCATAATTCATATGATTTAAATTAAGTATATCTTGGGGTGCTGTATTAAATTTTTTAGCTATAGATCTTAGGTTATCGTTTGGTGTTACAATATATTTATTAAACATTCTATCACTCCTAGTAATAAAATATGTTCAATTTTAAAATTGGTTAAAATATAAATATCATGTTTTGACTATTAAATTGCCACTCGCTATATTTAAGTAATGCTTTTTCTCCTTTTAATGGATTATAATAATATAAAATATCATCAGAAATATAATAAACATCAAAATTATTTGCTTTTACAATCTTACTAATATTTCTATTTGACATCAATATTTTTTTATCGCTATCAATCATTTGTCCCATTAATTTATTATTTTCTAAAAAATAACTAAATATTTTTTCATTTTCAAAAACTTTTTGATTATTTTTAAGTTTTTGATTAGTAGTTTTTTCCCAGTGACCATTTATTAACAATTTATATCCTGTTTTATAAATATCATTTTTCTTTAAATCAATATAATATTCTTGTTCATTTTTAATATCATATAAATATATTTTATTTTTATAATCTCCTAAAAAGTAACTATTAAAATATAACTCATATCGAAGTTTAATATCTTTAATTTTAGCATTTTTGGGATTTATAAAATATAATTTATCAAATTTATAATCTTGATTATAGTCTGGTAACACTAAATAATTTTCATGTTGATAAATTAAATTTAAACTATATATGTCTTTAGCAAATATATTTATTACTTCATTTTTTTTAGGACTCAAATATATAAAACTATGATAATTCCATAGTAAATAAATATTATTTTCTAAAGAATTTATTTTAATATTTTCAAAATTATTATTTTCTTTAAAGTTATCTATTTTATTTATGTTACTAATATAGTAATTGTTATCTTCACTACATAATGAAAATACATCGACATATTTACTTTCAAGCTCTAAACAGGTGGTGTTATCATTTTCATTTATATTAATTTTATTAATTAATTTTCTTTTATTAGTATATTTAGATAAACTAATTACTTCATACTCTTTATTTTTATACTTAAATAAAAATCTATAGTACTTATTTTTTTTATGATATTCTTCAGTAACTTTTACTTTATCGATACTATAATCCATTTTATAGTTATGTTCCTTAAGATATATATACAAAAATATAATAAATAATATTATTAAAATTACTACTACTTTCCAAACTTTTTTCATTTTACTTTGTATCTAATTTAGCATATTTTTTCTTTTCACTCATCATCATTTCACTAATATTTGTTTCTATTTCATCTAGACCGCTTTTAGGTAAATTAGAAATAGTTACTTCTTCTTTTATAGTATCAATCTTAATTTTTCCCCAACAAAGTCCTTGATAAACAAATAAGTCATTGTATAAATCTGGTGTAATAGAGCTTAAAAAATAACCCCATACAACACGTTTTTGTCCAATTAATATTCTTTTATTTGTAAGCACAACTACACAAGTTGTAAAAAACTCATAAAACTTTTCATTTTTTTGTCCCCCAAAAGCAAATTTTACGTATTCGCCTGGATTTAAATGTTTTTCAACAACGTTGCAGTGATCTTTTAAATTCCAAACTACTCCACCGGGATGCTTTCTTTTAAATTCTAATGCTTTGTCATATACTTGTCCCATTTTTATCACCTATAAACATTTTATACTATTTTTTTGGTTTTAGCAATTATTTGTTTAAGTAATTGCTCGATACCCATCGATTAGAATATATTTGTGTCCATGATCCTTTATTACTTATTTTGGCTATAGTTGTATTTTTAGGAATTGTAAATAATATTTTACCATTTGGTTTATTACGTACATTTAGAAAATAAGCAGTAGTTGTTGTTGTTTCATAATAACTAGATGGTTTAGTTTGAGTTAAATATTCTAAATAAACATATTCTTTTTCACTTATTTTAGCCCAATTATTTTCTATATTTAAGATGTTTAGTTTTGTATTTTTAGGCAGTGTGTTAACAACTTTATAGTTTGTTCCAGGTCCATAACGAATATTTAAATTAACAGTTGTATAATATTCATTTCCCGTTATAGTTTCTTCATATAATACTTTAAAATCTATATTACGAGTATTTATAACTTCAGTAAATTTAGGATCTATGAAAAATGCTTGATCTGGTTTAATATTATCTTTAGTTGTTTTTAAAATCCATAAACCAAGATTATTTTTTTGCCATCCACCTCCATAAAATTTTCCTCGTCCTACAGTTATATGAAAATGTGGTCCCGTTGCATTGCCATCACTTCCTTTTTGAAAAATATTTTCACCTCTTTTATATTTCTTTCCAACATAAATATTTTTAAATTCTTTATCATCTGGATGCACAATCATAATTGTTACATAATCTGTAAATGTTGGAGTAATAACTGGGGTTGTACTTTCTATCCATAATGTATTTGAGGCACTCATTCCAACTCCATATATTTTTTTAACCACTACTTCATCACATGGTGTATAAAAGTAACTATTTATTCCCGAGCCACAAGCATCATCTATTGGATAATCCTTAAGATTTCCTTTGCTATGCCTTAGATGAGTATAGTTATCACTATAACTTTGAGTTATATTCATGATTTTTAATGGATAAGTTAAATAGTTCATATTTCTCCTTTCTAATATATTTTATGAACTTGTCCTTTTTTTAGAAAGAGTATTTGTCCCATAGTTTATTGTTATGTTATAATAACAAAGTGATTATTATGAAAAAAGTTTTTTATTACTCTTCTTATGAAGATGATGTTGTTAAATCTAAAAATCAAGAATATAAATTAAAAGCTAATTATAAATGGATTCATAAAAATATTTTTTATAAAGTTATTTCTTTTTTCTTATATCTTATTTTTTATATTATTAGTTTTATTTATTCTAAATTTATATTACACATAACTGTAAAAAATAAAAATTTATTAAAAGGAAAAAAAGACTTTTTTATTTATGGAAATCATACTCAAGAAGTTGGAGATGCTTTTAATCCCCCACTTATAACTTTTCCATACAAGCCATATTTTATTGTTAGTAAATCTAATTTAGGAATACCTATTTTAGGAAAACTTCTGCCAATGCTCGGTGCTTTAGTTATTCCAGATGAAATACATGCAATGATGGAATTTAGAAAAGCTGTAACTTTTTATAATAAAAATCATCCGATTATAATTTATCCAGAAGCTCATGTTTGGCCATACTATACTAAGATAAGACCTTTTAAATCTGGTTCTTTTCAATTTCCTGTTGAAGAAAAAAAAGAAGTTTTTACAATGACTACAACTTATCAAAAAAGCAAATGGCATAAAAAACCTAATATAACTATTTTTATAGATGGTCCATTTTTACCTGGTGAAAAATATAGTAAAAAAGAAAAAATAAAAGATTTAGAAAAACAAGTTGAAGATGCAATGAATAAAAGAGTTAAATTATCCAATTATGAATTTATAACATACGAAAAAAGGGATTAATCCCTTTTCCTAAATTGAAATTTGAACCGCACCACCAGGGTGCGGTTTTTTGATATAATAAAAGAGCCAAATCCCGGCAAG
>CAKOOS010000017.1 GCA_934098735.1 uncultured Bacilli bacterium
AAATAAAAGTAGAATTGACTAATTTTTATTATTTGTTAAAATTATATTAAGTGGTGCGGTTGAAATTACAATATAAAGAATATGTTTAAAGCATATTCCTTTTTATCTACTTAAATCAAAAACATTTTATCTTTAACAATTACTACTGTTTCATCTTTAGTATAATCATTACCTTTTTGTAATAATTTTCCTAAAAATTTCTTTAATAATTCAAATAAATAATTTAATCTATAAATTAAACTATTATTTTCTTGTCTTAACTCTTTATTTTCTTTTTCTATTATATTTATTTCTTTAACATATTTTTTATTTTCCTTTTCTAATGATTTATAACTATTAGCATAATTTTCAACTTCATTAAATATCATCTGTAATTTAGGTTGTATTTCTATTACCTTTTTTGATTCATCAATAACTTTATTCATACTATCAAAAGTTTCCCTTTTAACTTTTACATATTCTTTATCAAAAATAGCAGTCTTGTTTGATTTCATATTTTCTTCAAATTCACTCATAGCACTATCAAATTTTTCATTTCTTACATTCAAACTATGATTCAATTTTTTAGTTATTTGTTTATATTGTTTGATATTAATATTTTGATTATCACTACCCTTAATACTCATATCCTTTATCTATTAGTCTTTTGTGATACTTATCTTGTAATTGTGATAAGTGTATTTTATCCTTATATATTCTTTTTTAGTTATAGTATATCTTTCATCAAATTTCTTAACTAGCGGAACAACAACACAATGAATATGTGGTGTTGTTTCATCTAAATGAACTACACTATGGAGAACTTGTTCTTTAGTATACCCTAAATCATTATAGACAAATTCCATATATGTATTAGCCCATTCTTTAATATCATCAACTGTCATTTCTTTAAAAAATTCTGAGGTTGCAGTAAATAATAATTCAACACCTACTACATTTCTAGATTTATTAAGTATTTGATTAAAAGTCTTTTTTCTATCAGTTCTTTCTGTTTTTTGCTTTTCTTCATGTTGCTCTCTATATTCATTTGTAAGGTTATAAAAACCCTTAACATATTTACCTGTTAAGGGTACTAATTCAATATTATTTTTACTTAATTCTTGTTTTATATCATGGTTAGAATTATATGCTTTCTTTTCCCTTTTGTTATGTGAACCTATTTGCGCTAAATAAGGAATGGTCATAATTGGTTTGCTTCTAAATATTGCATAATTTAAATTCATATATCATCCTCTCTTTCTTAATTCACAAAAAAAGAATATTTATATTCTTTTTAATATTCCTTTAATATCATCTGTTATTTCTTTAAAATAGTTTATCTTATTTAAAACATAATCATTTTTATATTTAGTTAAAATTGTATCAAATCCTCTACCATTATTATATTTTTCTTTTTCCAATCTTATTTTTTCTCAAAGTACCTTAAATCCTTGTATTTACTAAAATTTATAGTCATTTCTTTACTTTTGGATTTTTCAGTATCCACCATGACCAGCATCAATAACCACTTTTTTTACAGCTCTTTCATCCATGTTATCACCTAAGATAATATATGTTATTTTATTCAAATAAGTTATTTTTTTAAATAAAAAGGAAATATCATAAGATATCTCCCAACAAGAACAATCTCTTTTTCATATCACTCACAAAGTGTACCACTAAAAAGTTAAAAAATAATAAGTAGAACTAATAATTTACATTATTTTTTAATTTTTCATTTATTATATATTTTTCATAAGCAACATTCCAATTTTTGTATTTTTCATCTTCACGATGATCATCTAATATATGCATTCTTGCAAAATAACTTCCCATATAATCAGTAACCTTCATTGCTCCATAATAATTTAAATGATCTCCACCATCTCTAGTATCATTTTGCCAATCAATATTAAGATCATTTACCAAATTTAAATCAAGGTAAGTAACACCATTATTTTTAGCATAATCAGCAACTAAATTATGACGTTTATAATTCCAATTTACAGTACTCGGAGTACTTAATAACACAACTTCAATATTATTTTTCTTACATTCATTAACTATTTTATTCAAATAGTACATATTTAAAAGTTTTATTTGTTCCCTTTCTTCAGTATAAGACATATAATCTTTTAATAAAGGAACACTTTTAGTAGTTTTATTAATAGAAAAACCTTTTAAATCATCTGTCCATGTATACTTAACTTTATCTTTAAAGTCCTTACTAGTCATAGTTTTCCATCTATTATGATATTTAAAAATAGGTAAAATTCTTTTTCCATAAGCTCCTAAAACATTACTTAAGGGTACTGTTCTAAAGATAGCATTTGTTTCAAGAACTACAATTTTAGGGCTTTGATTATTTAAAGATTTTTTTAAATAAGAATATGTGTCATAAAGATATTGACTTGATACTCCTCCATTATAAACAGTAAATCCATAATCTTTCCAAATTTGCATTGGTGAAATTGCTGTAAAAGATTCACTATCTCCCAAAATAATTATATCTATAGTATTTGATTTTTCTCCTAAAATACCATTTGCAGTAGCATTATGTATCCCAGCTTCAACAGTATTATTTTTGGGAATAAATACTTTTGATAAAATCACTAGTAATATAAGTAAACCCAATAAAAACAATATAATTTTAAAAATATTTCTTTTTTTATTCATTCTATCACCTAAAAATTAGCATAAAGAGGATCAACAGGCTTATATCCAGTTCCATATGCTCCAAAAATTATTATAAAAAGAATCAGAGCATAATATAAAGTCCAACGAACAATTATATTTTTCTTAGATATATTCTCTCTTATGTTTATATTTTTTTCTTTTAAAATACTTACAATTAATACTGCCAAGCATACAATAGCTACAATTAAGGCATCATGCCTATCAAATCCCATTGTGAAAACACTACCATTAAAAACAGAAGCTAAACTAAAGTTGCAAACAATTCGTTTAAACATAGCAAGTCCAGCTTTTAAACCATTTGCTCTAAAAAATAGTTCTCCAATAACAACAAGACAAGTAGTCTTAACAATTTGCAAAAAAACATAAATTTTATTTTCTCTATTTATATGCATTTTTTCACAGATTTTAACAATTAAAGGAGTAAATAAATTTCCAAGAACTATCAAAGTAAAATGATACATACCAAAAAATATATAACTCCATGCTGCTCCATGCCATAAACCATTACAAAGCCACACAACAAATAAAGAAATTGATCCAGCAACTAAAGGGCCAAAATGGTTTCCTAATTTTTTTCTCATAATCAAAGTTATTTTTTTCATTGTCTTTGACAATGATAATGGATAAAAAATATAATCTCTAAACCAAGCACCTAAAGTAATATGCCATCTAGACCAAAATTCAGATATATTTTTTGAAAAGAATGGCTGTTTGAAATTTTCTGGTAATTTTACTCCAAACATTTCCGAAATTCCAATAACAATATCCATAGTTCCAGAAAAATCCATATATAGCTGAATAGTATAGGCTATAGCACCAATTAATATTAAGCCACCATCCAATACTGCATAACTCCAAAAAATATTTTTTACAAATAAATTAAGCCGATCAGCTACCACCATTTTTTTTAACATTCCCCAAAGAATTCTTTGAGCACCAAATGTAATATTTTTATATGTTAAATCCTTACCTTCATATAAACTTTCAGCAACTTCATTATATCTACAAATAGGGCCTTCCATAATAGTGGGAAAAAAAGCCATAAAAAGAGCTAATCTTCCCAAATTACTATCTGGATTTACCTTTTCATTATATACATCTATTATATAAGATAAGCCTTGAAATGTATAAAAAGATATTCCAATAGGCATCAAAATCTTAGGAATAATAATACGATATTTTATTCCCATAATTGTAAATAAATTATTAATATTTATCGTTAAAAATCCAGTATATTTTAGAAAAAATAATAATCCAATGTGAATTAAAACCGCTAAAACAATTACATTTTTAGCTTTTTTCTTATAATCAATTTTAATTTGTTTCTTTTCATCTTTAGATGAAGCATTTATCTTTTCATCTCGATCCGTATATATTTTTCCAAGCCATAATCCAAAATGATGAATAGACAAAGTAGAAAACAATAAATAAAATATTAATTTACCACTTAAAGATAAAAAGAAGATATAACTAGCAATTAATAAGACCTTCCATTTATTTTTTAAAGGAACAATCTTATATATAAGCAAAGTTATGGGTAAAAATACTAATAAAAATAAAAGACTACAATATTGCATTAATCTTCATCTCGCAATCTTGTTATTAAAGCCCATAAACTACTTGCAGAATTAAAATTATTTGGTACTATTTCAACTGTTGGTATTACTACATCAAATTCTTCTTCTATTTCAGCAACTAAAGAAAGAATTGCTAATGAATCTAAATAATGATCATCAATTAAACTTGTACATGTATTATAATCAACTTCAGGATTTAAATCTTCTAGTATTTCAATCAATTTATCCATTTATATCACCTCCTTTAATTGGCATATTAAGTTTATAAGTCTTAAAATTGTTTCGAACTATTTCATAATTACCATTTTGCATAAAAACAACTTTTGGTAAATCACGGCTTAAAAATAAACTTATGCCTTCAGTCATTGAGTAAGCACCTGTATTTTTAAATATAAATACATCACCTATTTTCAATTGTTTTGTTGATAACTTTTTAACAATTAAATCATTTACTGTACAAAGTGAACCACATAAATTCCACTCCTCGGTAGCACTATTTTTTGCGCTAGATATTATTTCTAGTTTTGGCTTTTTCATAGCCATCATTTGACCATAATAAACTAAGTGATTCATTCCACCATCAAGTATTGCAAAATTTCCTTCTTTATTAGTCTTTACATCCACTACTTTTGTATAATACTTTCCACTACAAGCAACAATACTTCTTCCAAGTTCTACTGTAATGCGACCTTGATACTTCATATTAGAAAGCAAATTAAATACATCTTTTAAATATTCATCTTCATTAAATTCTTTATCACTTTCAAAATAAACAACTGGAAATCCAGGTCCAAATTCTAATTCTTCTACAATATAACCTAAATCATTTCGTAAATGATCAACAAAATTATCTAAATAATTTATTTCTTTTTCCAATCTTTTTATTATTTGTTTTTGAGTGCCAGAAAAATACTGTACTCCCATAATATTTAAAAAATTATAATTAAATCTACTTTCTAATATTTTTTCTATTTCTTCTTCAGTCATTCCAAACTGATTACCACTTGTAAGTCTCAATATAACATCAACTACTACTTTTTTTCTTTTCGTTATATCATCAACTAATTTTATCTGATTTAAAGATTCAATCGTAATAACTTCACCATGTTTATAATTTTTAATAATATATTCCATGCTTTCTTTATCTTTATATACTCCAGATATAACCATATTAGAATAATCTATTCCAAGTTCTTCAGCAATTTTATATTCTCCATAAGAACATATTTCATATTTTTTTATAACATCAGAAACCTTTTCAACTACAAAGGGATTAGCCTTCATAGCATAACACAAGCGTACATTTTTAGGTAATAAACTTTGTAAATAAGCTATTCTTTGATGCAATATATCAATATCGAATGTATAAAAAGGTGTTTCTATTTTTTTTATTAATTTGTCATCGAAATTAGTCATTATATCATTTCCTCCAACTTTTTGCGATCAATCTTTCCATTTTTACTAAGGGGCATATCATCTACTTTTACAAGTTTTCCAGGTACCATAAATATAGGTAATTCTTTTTTCAGTTCAGCATGCAATTCTTTTGAATCAATAGTTCCAATATAAAAAGCTACAAGTTTATTTTTTTCTTCTTTAAATAGCGTAACAACTCTTTCTACTTTATCAGATTGACTAATTGCTTTATCTATTTCTTCTAATTCTATGCGATGTCCCAAATACTTAATTTGAAAGTCTTTTCTTCCCCCAAAATATAACATTCCATCTTCATAATAACCTAAATCACCAGTTCTATAAATCATATCTATATAATTGCTATGTAATGGATTTTGAACAAATACTTTATTTGTTTGTTCCATATTTTTATAATAACCTAATGCCAGTGCAGTGCCTCTTACACAAATTTCGCCTTTTTCATTTTCCTTAGTTACAAGTTCATTATTTTCATTAAGCAAAAAAACACTTTCATTATTAAATGGTTTACCAATAGGAATTTTATTATATTCATAATTTTTATCTATAATATGATAAGTACAATTACAAGTTATTTCCGTTGGACCATAAAGGTTTACAAACATAGCATCTGGTAAATGCTTCATCCAAGAATTCAAATGTTTAAGGGGCATAACTTCTCCACTAAATAATATTTTATTTACTGAAGTTGGTACTTTATAATCAAGACCATGAAAAGTTGATATAAGACAAAGTGCTGATACTGCCCAAATTAATGTAGTAACATTATGTTCTACTAAAAAATCTATTAATCCAGCTGGATTAGAAAACAATTCCTTAGGAACAATAACTAATGTGGCCCCTGTTTTAAAAGCAGAATATATATCTTTAACAGATACATCAAAATCAAAGGGAGCTTGATTAGCTATAACATCATCTTTCGTAATATTAAATGTTTGAGTAAAATTATTTATAAAATCAATTATTGATCTATTACTTACTAAAACTCCCTTCGGAGTACCCGTAGATCCACTTGTAAAATTTGCATAAACTGGATCTATATCTAATATTTGTTTAAAAGTAGTAGATAATGTAGCCTCATTAATATCAAATTTAATTATATCCTCATATAGAATTATTTCTTTATTTTCAAAATATTCTTTAGCACATTCATAATGATCTTTATCCGTAATAATAAAATCAGAATCAAGTACATCCATAATTTGAATTAATCTTTTTTTAGGTAAATTTGTATTTAATAAACTATAAAAAGCACCAGAATATAAAACTCCAACAAAAAGTTCCAAAGCCTTAATTCCCTTTTCCATATAAATTGGAACTGGCATATTTTTATTTACTCTAGTACTTAAAAAAGATCCAATCCTTTTACCATTTTCTTTTAACTCTTTATAAGTAATAGAACCACTTACATCTATTATCTTATTTTCACTATTATTATTTTCTAAAAATTCTAAAACACTTTTCACTTCAAATTACCTCAAGAAATATTATATAATACTAGTTTTAATATATTGTTAAAATAACCTTAATTTTTCTTAAGAATTATTAAAAACTCTGTATTAAGACCTTTCTGAGGCTTTTTTATGAGCTCAATTGATCCATCATGTAATAATACTAATTTTTTGACTATGGCCATTCCTAGTCCAGAACCTTTACCAGAAGTTCTTGCCTCATTACTAGTTACAAAAGCATCAAATAAATTATTACTTATATTTTTATCAATTCCCACACCATTATCTCCAATAAATATACTAATATTGTTCTTATTTTCTTTAATTTCAAAATAAATCTTAGTTCCTGATGGATTATACTTAATACTATTATTTATTAAATTATCATATATTCTTCTAAATGCAGCTTCATCAATATTTGCCATTATTTCTTTATCTGGAATATTTACTTCTAACTCAACATTACTTAATTCAAGTTCATTATACTTTTCAGCTAAATATTCTTTTGTTATTTCACAAATATTTATATTTTGTTTTTTTAAATTATACTCAGGATGTTCCATTCTAACATACATAAATAAATCATTAATTAAATCAGTTGCTACTACACTTTTACTATAAATAGCTTCCATATAAAGATTTTTTTTATCATCAGGTACTATATTATCTAAAAAAGCTTTTGAATATCCTTGTATTACTGTAAGGGGAGTTTTTAAATCATGAGATAAATCAGTAATTATTTTTTGTTTTTCTTGATAAGATTTATACTTTTCTTCTTCAGTCATTTTAAGTTTAGTTACCAAATTATCAAAATTATCTACCACTTGCATAAACTCACCTGGTAATTTATCAGTATTACATTTTTTATTATTTTCATTATAAGAATTAATTACATCATTTAATATATTAATACTTTTTTTAATTTTTTTATTAAATATCCAAGTTTCTAATATAATTAATATTATGATTAAAGGAATAGAAACACACCAAATTTTTTGAGAATTTTTAACTACCAAGTCATATTCTTTAGTATTAAATTCTGGTGCCATAAAAAGAAGTGTTCTCTTATCACCATCAGAATTTTCATAACCATACTTTTCAATACTACGATTTTTTTTATAAATGCCGCGCATTAAATCTAGTTCTTCTTTAGTTAAATATTCTCGGTCTGGAAATAAATCTCCTTCCACTATTTCATAATCACTATTTAACTTAACATATCCTTCTACTATTTCTGTATCAGTATCATAGTCATAAAGAGTTAAATAAACTTTATAATAAACAACATTATTTTTATCTTTATAATTAATTATATTATAGTAATTATTGTCATGATAGTCACTAATAAGTTCAATTTCATCACCATTTACAACATCATTTATAGCTTTATCAGTTGTATAAACAAGTTTATTGTTTTCATCGTAAACAGCATAATCACAATTTAAAAACCTTTTCATATTAATTGATTTATAATCTTCATCAATTAATTTTTCTTCATTAACTAAAAAGTTATCTAATATTAAAAAACTATTATTTAATTTATAATTTACCACTACATTAGTAATAATACATACACTTGTAATAATCAAAGCATAAATAGCAAATTGTATTAAACAAAGTCTTATAAAACTATTATTCTTGGTTTTCAAGTTTATAACCTAACCCCCTTACCGTCTTTATATATTGAGGTTTCGTAGGATTATCTTCTATTTTGCCCCGAATATTAGAAATATGAACCATAATTGTATTATCATCTTTAGCAAAAGATTCACCATTAATACATTCATATAATTGAGCTTTAGTAAAAACTTTACCTGGATTTTGCATAAGCTTAGAAATTATTTTTAATTCTGTTGATGTAAGTGGAATTATAACACTATTCTTTCGAAGAATATACTTATCCATTTCTAAAGTTAAACTTCCTATAGTAATATTTTCAGACAATATACTAGTATTAAATTCATAATATCTTCTTAATAATGCACTTATATAAGCAATTACTTCCAAGGGATTAAACGGTTTAGATATATAAGCATCTGCTCCCAAATTAAGACCAAGAACCTTATCAGAATCTAAGGTTTTAGCAGATATAATAATAATTGGCATATTATTAGTTTCTCTAATTTTTTTAATTAATTCATAACCATTTAACTTAGGCATCATAATATCAACTAAAGCAATATCACATTCATTTAATTTTACAATATCTAAAGCCTTTAAACCATCACTAGCATGAAAAACTTGATAACCATTACTTTCTAAATACAGTTTTAATAATTCAACAATATCATTATCATCTTCAGCAATTAATACTTTATTATGCATAATACCACCTCAAAATTATCTATATTATAACACAAGATAAAAAAAACTACACCAAAGTGTAGCCTATATACTATAATTCAAATTGAGAATTATATAATTCTGCATAAAAACCATTTTTACGCATTAACTCTTCATGATTACCTTGTTCAATTATATTACCATTTTTCATAACCAAAATTAAGTCTGCATTTTTAATCGTAGATAATCTATGAGCTATTATAAATGATGTTCTTCCTTCTGCAAGTTTGTCCATTGCCCTTTGAACTAACTCTTCTGTTCTCGTATCAACATTACTAGTTGCTTCATCGAGTATTAAAAAAGGTGTATTTTGAATCATTCCTCTAGCAATAGTTAGTAATTGTCTTTGACCTGCAGATACAGAATCATTATCACTTAAAAGAGAATCATATCCATCAGGTAAAGTCTTAATAAAATGATCTAAACCTACTGTCTTACATACTTCTCTTACATCATATTCACTAACATTTTCACAATTATAAACTATATTTTCTTTAACAGTTCCATTAAATAGCCAAGTATCTTGAAGAACCATAGTAAATAATTCATGAATATTTGATCTAGATAATTCTTTAGTTGATATGCCATCTATTTTAATATCACCAGAATTAATATCATAGAATTTCATTAAAAGATTTACCATGGTAGTTTTTCCAGCTCCAGTCGGACCTACAATAGCAATTTTTTGACCAGGTAAAGCTGTTGCACTAAAGTTATTTATAGTTGGATTTTCATTTCCGTCATATTTGAATACTACATTATTAAATTCTATTTTTCCAGTTACATCTTCTTTTTTCAAATATTTAACAATATTCTTTTCACTACTCATTTCTTCTTCATCTAAAAACTCAAAGACTCTTTCACTAGCAGCAGCAGTTGATTGCAAGCTATTCATTGCCTGAGCAATTTGAGAAAGCGGAGAAGTAAACAATCTTACATAAGTAATGAAAGCCACTATTACACCAAAACTAATATAGCCATTAATTGCAAGTAAAGCCCCAACTATACAAACAGCAACATAACCAAAATTCCCTATAAAACTCATCATAGGCATCATAAGGCCAGATAAAAATTGACTTTTCCAATTAGCTTTATATAATTTGTTATTAAGAATTTCAAATTTTTGATTTGCTAGTTCTTCTCCATTGTAAGTTTTAACAACATTTAAGCCAGAATAAATTTCCTCAATATGACCATTTAAATTTCCAAGTTCAGTTTGTTTAGCACTAAAATATTTTTGAGATTTACCTAATACTATAAACATAAACACAAATCCAAATAAACTAGCAGTAATTGCTGTTATCGCCATTACAGCATTTGTAACAAACATCATTATTACGGTTCCTATAAATAATGTAATTGCACTTACTAAAGTCGATAAAGATTGGTTCATAGATTGAGCAATCATATCAACATCGTTAGTTACTCTAGATAAAGTATCACCAATTGAATGATTATCAAAATACTTAAGAGGTAATCTATTTATTTTCGTAGATATATTAGATCTAAGTTTTCTAGCAAAATTATTTGATACACTTGTCATAGAAATAGATTCAATATAATTAAAAATTGCACTTATTAAATAAATACAAACTAAAAATATTGCTATAGACTTTATTTTATCTATATTCATATAAGGTTCGACTAAACTTTTAATATCATCTGGCATTTGATCTATAACAGAATATATTTCATTTGCATTACTACTACCCTTAAGTTTACTAGCTAATTCTAAAAACTTAGCTTGATCAACAGAACTTATATTTTTTTCTTCAATAGTTATTTCTGGAAAAATAGCTTTAGCTATACTTTCTGGAATTTTAATTTGGCTATTTAAGCTCTTAATAAAAGTAATTCTATCTTCTTTACTAATTTCGTTTTCTACAAGCAATTCTTTTAAAATATCATCAGGAATTTCTGACAATAATGTCATATTTTTAGATGAATCATCTGAAAATTTATTAATTACTTCTTGAAAATCTTTTTTATCAATATCACTTATATTTGAATTAATCATAATACTAGCAATATTTTTTTGAGTCATATTTAATCCAAGAACTTCCATTACTTTATTTTTATCAAAATTATTACTTATATCTTTAGAAACTATTTCTAGTTTATCTTTATTAAGTACAAGTCCCTTAGATATTTCATCTGTTAAATCTGATAAAATATTCGGAGTAAAAATAGTAAGAATAGATCCCAAGGCAGCTAAAATTAATGAAACTACAATTAATTTTTTAAATCCCTTTAATTCCTTAAATAATCTTTTTATAGCTCCCTTAAAGTCTTTTGCTTTTTCTGAATTTTGATGTGGTCTAGGCATTATCTAATTCCTCCTTTGATAATTGTGATAAAGCTATTTGCTCATATACATCACAACTTTTTAATAGTTCTTTGTGAGTTCCAATACCAACACAGCTTCCATTATCAAGAACTATTATTTTATCAGCATTCATTATTGTTCCAATTCTTTGAGCAACAATCAAACTCGTAGCATCTTTAGTATACTTTTTAAGTTCACTTCTTAAAGTAGCATCAGTTTTATAATCAAGAGCTGAGAAAGAGTCATCAAAAATATATATTTCAGGATCTCTAGCTATAGCTCTAGCAATAGAAAGTCTTTGCTTTTGTCCTCCAGATACATTAGTTCCACCTTGAGCAATATGTGTATCATAAGCATCATCCATATTTAAAATAAATTCAGATGCTTGAGCAACCAATGCTGATTCTTTTATTTTTTGATCCGTAATTTTTTTCAAAGATTTACCATAAGAGATATTTGAATTAACTGTTCCATTAAAAATAACTGCTTTTTGAGGAACATAACCTATTTTATTATATAACGTTTCTAATTTATAATCTTTAACATTAATACCATCTACAAGTATTTCACCATCAGTAACATCATAAAATCGAACAATTAAGTTAACAAGTGTAGATTTACCAGAACCAGTCGATCCAATAAAAGCAACAGTTTCCCCTTTATTGGCTTTAAATGAAATATTTTTTAGTAAATATTCTTCTGCATCAGGATATTTAAATGATACATTTTTAAATTCAACAGTACCTACTTCACTTGTTGTATCTTTATCTATAGCTCCATCTTTAACAGATACATCAGTATCAAGTACTTCGTTTATACGGCCAGCTGAAACTTCAGCTCTTGGTAATATCATAAATATCATTGCTAACATTAAAAATGCCATTATAATTTGCATTGCATAACTTGAAAATACTACCATATCACCAAACAAAGAAATTTTATCAACTAGCAAAGCATTTTTTATTAAATATGCACCAATAAAGTAAATAATTAGTGTAAGCATATACATAATTAAATACATAATCGGAGACATAATAGCCATAGACTTTTGATTAAATAATTGTAAATTAGTCAAAGAATTGTTTACACCTTCGAATTTTTCTTCTTGATATTTTTCAGCGTTAAATGCCCGTACAACTCTAATACCAGTTAAATTTTCTCTAGTTACCCCGTTTAATTTATCTGTAAGTTTTTGAACTATTTTAAACTTAGGCAAAACAATTAAAACAAGAATACCTATAACAACTAAAAGAATAACCACAGCAACAGCTGTTACTAAACTCCATTCCCAACTTTTATTAAGTATTTTAGTAATTGCCCACACTGCCGTTATAGGAGCTTTAATTAAAAGTTGTAAACCCATTCCAATAAACATTTCAACATGAGTTACATCATTAGTTGTTCTTGTAATTAAGCTATTGGTAGAAAATCCTTTAATTTCTTGCATTGATAAGCTTTCTATTTTCTTAAATAATAGATTTCTAATTTTTAAAGAAAAACCAGCAGACAATTTAGCAATTAAATATCCAACTAAGGCCGCCAAAACTAAACTACCAAAAGCACATAAAATCATGTAAAGACCATTTTTGACTATTTCACTTATTTTACTACCCTCTGTTTGAACTAATACAGTAATTTGTGACATATAATCAGGCATTTTAAGTTCTAGCCAAACTTGACCAAAAATTAAAAATATGCTTATAAATACAACAAACCAATCTTTTTTTTCAAAATTTTTAATTAATTTAAACATAAATCTTTCCTTTCTTATAACCTTATTTTTTTTGCACATAATTTATTATATTATTTTGCATTTTTAAGATAATTTTATTAAATAAATTTATTTCTTCCACTGTAAGTCCTTCGCTTACAATACTTTCCAGCTTAATAAAATTTTCTTTTCCTTTATCAAATAACTCTTTTGACTTATCATTTAAAACAATTTTCTTACATCTAACATCTTTACTACTTATAGTTCTAGTAATAAGATTGTTTTTTTCCATAGTTTGCAAGACTCCAGAAACTGTAGCTCTTCGAAGATGTAAAACATTTTCTAAATCTTTTTGATATATTTCTTCATTTTGATGTTTTAAAATATATTCAATAATAATCATTTGACTTGGACTAGGATCATGAAACAAAAATTCCTTATTAGACTTAACAAATTCTCTTACAATCATTTTATCCAATAAATGAACCTGATATAATAATCTTTTTTGTTTCATTCTCATCACCCAGAAATACAATAATAATATTTTTTCAGATAATTGTCAAGTGCCTTACAATTTTTTTCTTGACAAAAACCTATAACTACGTTATGATAATTACCACACGAAAAGAGGGAAAATATGAATTATTGTGGTGAATGTGGACATTTAGAAACAAATAAGGACTGTAGATGGTCTGATGAATATTATTGTGAATTAAAGCAAAAATATATAAGTATTAAAAAAGAAGCTTGTTACAATTTTATACCTAAACCTGATCGAGGTTATCATCAATCAGGATGTTTTATTACTACTACAGTTTGTGAAAAACTAGGATTTCCAGATAATTGTGAAATATTAAATGCTTTTAGAAGTTTCCGTGAAAACTATTTAAAAAAAACTCCCGAAGGAATAAAGCTATTAATTGAGTATGATCAAATCGGACCTCAAATAAGTCAAAGGATTGCTAATGAATCTCCGATTTATGCTGCAAACTTAATGAATACTTTCTTAATACCATGCTTAAAATTTATAAAAGAAAAAAAATATGCAGAAGCAATAGGCACTTATAAACAAATGGTATTAGAATTAAAAGCTACTTATAATTTAATGGATGAAATATTAGACAATCAAAATATCGCCCCTATCGAAGAACTTGGAAAGGGACGTATTAGAAAAAAGAAAAATGCTTGAATTAAGCATTTTTTTTTATATTGTAATTTCAACCGCACCACTTAATATAAGTTTAACAAATAATAAAAATTAGTCAATTCTACTTTTATTTGTTATTGTTTTCATATATATATTCAGTTTTTTTGTCA
>CAKOOS010000018.1 GCA_934098735.1 uncultured Bacilli bacterium
ATAAAAGTAGAATTGACTAATTTTTATTATTTGTTAAAATTATATTAAGTGGTGCGGTTGAAATTACAATATAAAAATAAGCTATGCATTTGCAATAGCTTATTTTTTTAATATTGATTTTGGATAAGGTTTTCTCTCGTCAGTTAAAGATAATAAAAAATCTGTACTTGTTTGATAAAATTTAGCAAGGCTTACTAATTTTTCTAAAGGAATGGCATTAATACCTTGCTCATATCTTGAATATTGAGCTTGTGTAATTTTTAAATAATTTGCAAGATCTATTTGTCTATAATCATTGTCTTCTCTTATTTCTTTAAGTCTATCAATGTTCATTTCTAGTCACCAAAATTATTTTATCTAATAACAACTTTGTCCATTGACAATTATACTTAATACGTATAAAATAAATATATAATATACAAGATACGTATAATTAAAGGTGGATAAAATGAACGAAGAGAGAAAAAGAACAATATTAATGATAATAAGTGTAGTAACACTAATAATATTTGCAGTCGGAGTAACTTATGCTTACTTTAGAACGCAAGGTGGCAGAGCAACTCAAACAGATATAAATGTAAAAACAGCAACAACAGATTCACTAGTGTTTTCAACAGGTAGTGATATATTCTTTACAGCAGATCAAACCTCATTTGGAAAAGGTAAAGGAAATAAAATGGGAAGTAGTTATGCTAAAGTAGTATTAACAGCCAATAATAGTACAAATAGTGCAACAGCTAATTATTATGTGTATCTAAATATAACAGAAAATTCATTTAAATATACAACAAGTAATAAAACAGCTGAATTAATATTAAGCATAACAGATAAAGCTGGAAACGAAATAAAAAATTTAGAAGGAGTAAGTTATGTAACAATCGGGGGAGTATCAGGATATGATATAACAAATAAAGAAGGCTTAGTAAAAATAGCTAATAATCATGAAATCGTATCAACAGGAACAAAAGAAGAAGATTGGAATATAACAATAACATTAGTAAACTTAGATAGTGATCAAACAGCTAATGCTGGAGCAACATTTAAAGCAAAAATAAATATTCAAAAAGAAAAGATAAATAGTGTTCTAGCAGATGTATGTGCAAGCGGAGCAAACTTAGCAAACTGTATAAAAACTCTTTCAACATCAAGCACGGTAACAGGAATATATCATCATGATCAATCACTTACAAACGGAGCAAATGATGATTCATATCGCTATGCCGGAGCAAGTGAAAACGTCAATAATTATGTATGTTTTGGATCAGATGCAAGTACTTGTCCAAGTGAAAATCTATATAGAATCATCGGAGTATTTGGAAGTGAAGTAAAACTAGTAAAAGCAACATTTGCAAAATCAGACTTGCTAGGAACAGATGGAGATTATACAGGAAATAATGATCATTATTATTGGAATTATAAAAATGACACAACAATAAATAATGGTAAAGGTTCAAATGACTGGACAACATCACTTTTAAACAAAGTCAATTTAAATACAAACTTTATAAATAACATTGGAACAACATGGGCAAATAAAATATCAATTCACTCGTGGCAAATTGGTGGAAATACATATAGTAAAATAATTAATGCTTCAATGAAAGATGTATATCAAAATGAGATTGTAAACCCAGCTAGTAATAAAACTTACGATGCCAAAATAGGTTTGATATATACAAATGATTATGGCTTCTCAGCTAGTCCTAAATATTGGAAAAATATTTTTTATGATCCAAGCCATAGTTGGGAAGAAAATAAAAAACTTGACGGAAACTATAGTGCAGCAAAATATAATAATTGGCTAACGAAAATGAACCCTTATTGGTCTATTACTAAAAATTCCGAAAATCAATATACCCCATTTTTTATAAATAATTTTGGGATAGTTAGTAATAGCAATGCTAATGTTCCATGGTCAACAGCACAACCATCATTTTATCTAAATTCAAATATAACTTATGTAAGCGGAGATGGTTCATTAGATTTACCAATTCGTATAAATTAATATTATGTGTCAACAAAAAAAGGTTGACACATATATTTTATTATGGTAAATTAATATTAATAAATTTAAAGGAGGAAAGAATATGGCTGTTAAACTAAGACTAAAAAGAATGGGTGCAAAACAAAAACCTTTCTACAGAATAGTTGCTGCAGATGCAAGAAGCCCAAGAGATGGAAGATTTATTGAAACTGTTGGTACATATAATCCAGTTGCTAATCCAGCTGAAATTAAAGTTGATAAAGAATTAGCTTTAAAATGGCTTAATAATGGAGCACAACCTACAGATACAGTAAGATCAATTTTCAAAAATGAAGGCATTTTAAAAGCATTCGCAGAATCTAAAAAAGGAAAATAATTATGGATATTGTAGAGTATACAGAATTATTAGTTCGTAATTTAGTAATGGATGCTGATATGATTAAAGTTGAAGCATTTGAAAATGATGATGAACCAATGGTTTTAGAAATAATGGTTCCTGAACATGAAATGAAATATGTTATAGGTAAATCTGGAAAAAATGCTCAAGCTCTTAGAACATTAATAAATGCCTATGGATATATTCATGGATTAAAAAAGAAAGTTAAAATAAATATCTCAGCTTTTTAATTAAGTAGAAATACTTAATTTTTTTATTCAATATTTTTATTTTTAATAAATTCAGTGAGCATTTTAGTAAGTGCTCTTTTTTCGATTCTAGAAACATAGCTTCGTGAGATATGTAATTCGTCTGCAATTTCCTTTTGAGTCATATCCTTAGTATTATTAAGACCGTATCTTTTGATAATGATTTCTTTCTCTCTTTTATTCAAAAGTTTTAAATACTTTTGTAAAAGTTCAACATTATTTTTTAAATCAATAGCATCGAATAGATCTATACTTTTATCTTTTATGACATCTATTAAATTAATTTCATTTCCTTCCTTGTCATGTCCAATAGCATCATTTAAACTAATAGTAATGCCTTGTTTTTTTTGACTTCTAAAATACATTAATATTTCATTTTGAATACATCTTGCTGCATAGGTAGTAATTTTAGTATTTTTGCTATTTTTAAACGTGTCTATTCCTTTAATAAGACCAATTGTACCAATGCTAATTAAATCATCAGTATCTGTTTCTTTAGAATCAAACTTTTTTACAATATGAGCAACTAAACGCAAGTTGTGTTCAATTAATTTATTACGAGCTTTTTTATCACCATTAAACATAGCATTAATACATGCATCTTCCTCGTCTTGACTAAGTGGTTCTGGAAATATAGTATTTGAGTAAGAACCGGTAAAAAATAACATATTTTTAATGATATTAAGTAAACTAAAAAACATAAAATAACCTCTTGATAAATTATATTTATAAGTTTTCAAATTATGAAAAAACTGGTATACTTATAAAGGATGTGATGCAAAATGCAAAAAAAATTAATTTTAATAGATGGTAACAATTTAATGTTTAGAAGCTATTATGCTACAGCTTATAGTGGCAATATGATGAAAAATTCTAAAGGCTTTCCAACAAATGCTTTATTTGGGTTTATTTCAATGCTAAATAAAATTATTTCTGAAGAAAAACCTGAATATATGGCTGTAGCTTTTGATATTGGCAAAAACTTTCGAAAAGAAGAATATGATTTTTATAAAGAAGGCCGGATAGAAACTCCCGAAGAATTAAAAATGCAAATGCCAATAGCTCGCGAAATATTAGATAAAATGGGAATTAAACATTTTGAACTAGCCCCTTATGAAGCTGATGATATTGTCGGAACTATTGTGAAAATGACTGAAGAAGACAAAGATTTTGCATCTGTAATAGTATCAAGTGATAAAGATTTACTTCAATTAATTAGTGATGAAACGGAAGTAAAATTATTAAAACAAAGTGGATTTATAAGATATAATCATCAAACGTTTGTAGAAGACTATAAAATAGAACCAATTAGAATGATTGATTTAAAAGCTTTAATGGGAGATGCTTCTGATAATATTCCTGGTGTAAAAGGAATAGGGGAAAAAACAGCCTTGAAGTTATTACAAGAATATACATCTTTAGAAAATCTATATGCAAATATTGATAAAATAAGTGGTAAGACAAAAGAAAAGCTAATAAATGATAAAGAGATGGCCTTTATAAGTAAAAAAATAGCAACTATTTATCAAGAAGTTCCTCTTAATATAGTACTTGAGGATTTAAAATATATTCCTGTTGTAAGCCAAAGTTTAATTGATTTATATAAAGATTTAGAATTTTTTTCTTTTTTAAAAAATATGAAACTAACCAAAGAAGAGGAAGATGTTACTTACCAAGAAATTGAGAATATTGATAATATATCCTTAGGTAATGAGGTGGCTATAGAACTTATATTAACTGATGAAAATTATCATAAAGCTGAAATAGTAGGACTAGGAATTACAGATAAAGATAATAGCTATTATGTTTCAAAAGAACATGTTACTGATATTCTTGAACAAATAAAAAATAAAAATATAATAACTTATGATGCTAAAAAAATAATTGGAAATACTAAAATAAAAATAAATTGTATTGATGATTTAATGATCGGAGCTTATCTTTTAAACTTAAATATTAAAGATGATTTAGCGTATCTAGCAAATCAATATGATAAAGAGTTAGTCTATTATGATAATTTGCGTAAAGAAAAGTTTGTAAATGCTCCATCAGAAATAGTAAAAAGAAGCAAATTTATATTTTCAAAATATTTAGAATTTAGAAAGTTACTTGAAGAAAATAATGCTTTAGACTTATACCTAAACATAGAAATGCCTCTTTTATATGTTTTAGCAGATATGGAAAATGCTGGTATTATTTGTCAAAAGAAAGTATTAGATGATATGGCTTTGGAACTAAATGTTAAATTAGAATTAATTACAAGTGAGATATATAATCTAGCAGGTTGCACATTTAATATAGGAAGTCCTAAACAGCTCGGAGAAATATTGTTTGAAAAATTGGAAATTGCTAAAGGAAAGAAAAATAAAACAGGATATAAAACTGATGTAAAAGTACTGGAAAAGCTTATTGATAAGCATCCAATTGTTGAAAAAATATTAGAATATCGAAATTTAGCAAAATTAAAAAGTACTTATATTGAAGGACTTGCAACTTATATTTTAGATGATGGCAAAATTCATACAATCTATAAGCAAACTTTAACTAGAACTGGACGTCTTTCTTCAGTTGATCCTAACTTACAAAATATTCCTGTAAGAGAAGAATTAGGAAGAAAAATAAGAAAAGCATTTGTGCCTTTAAATGATTGCTTTTTAAGTGCCGATTATTCACAAATAGAGTTAAGAATAATGGCTCACTTATCTAATTGTCAAAGTCTTATTAATGCTTTTTTAAATGATGAAGATATCCACACTCATGTAGCTAGTGAAGTTTTTAAAGTATCTGAAGATGCTGTTACTAAAAATATGAGAAGATGTGCCAAAGCTGTAATATTTGGAATAATTTATGGTATAAGTGGTTTTGGACTTGGAGAAAACTTACATATTTCTAAGAAAGAAGCTGATATGTTTATTGAAAGATTCCATGAACTTTATCCAGAAGTAAAAAAATATACTGACCAAAAAATAGATGAAGCCAAAGAAAATGGCTATGTTAAAACTTTATTTGATCGAAAAAGAATAATTGAAGAAATTAATAATCCTAATTATTTAATAAGACAAATGGGAGAAAGAATGGCCATGAATACTCCGATTCAAGGAACTAGTGCTGATATTATGAAGATGGCGATGATAAAGGTCTATAATAGATTTAAAGAAGAAAATATTAAAAGTAAAATTCTTTTACAAGTTCACGATGAAATAATAGTGGATTGTAAAAATGAAGAACTTGATTTAATAAAAAAAATAGTTAAAGAAGAAATGGAAAATGTTTATAAATTATCTGTACCATTAAAAGTTGAACTTGATACTGGTACAGATTGGTATGAAACAAAGTAGGTGAAATAATATGCCAGAAATAGCAGAAGTAGAAACAGTTAGAAAAACATTAAAAAATATGGTTTTAAATAAAAGAATAAAAAGTGTGAAAATATTATATTCTAAAATAATTGAAAATGATCCAGAAGAATTTACTAAAATTTTAGTAGGAAGAAAATTTATAGATATAAATAGAATTGGTAAGTGGCTTCTTTTTGATTTAGAAGATTACTATTTACTAAGTCATTTAAGAATGGAAGGAAAGTACTTTGTTAAGCCAAGTAGTGATGAAGTGTTAAAACATGAACACGTTATATTTACATTTGAAGATAATACAGACTTAAGATATCACGATACAAGAAAATTTGGTAGAATGATTTTAACTAAAAAAGAAAACTTATATAATATTGAAGCAATTAAAAAGCAAGGTATAGAGCCTCTTGATAAAAATTTAACAAAAGAATATTTATATGAAAAAATAAAAAGAAAAAATATTCCAATTAAAACATTACTTTTAGACCAAAGTATTATAAGTGGACTTGGAAATATATATGCAAATGAAGTACTTTTTGAAGCTCAAATAAATCCAGAGAGAAAAGGAAAAGACATAAGTTTAACAGAATGCCAAAATATAGTTGTAGCTTGTAACAAAATAATTGAAAAAGCTATTTTAAATGGAGGAACAACAATTAAAAGTTATACATCATCTTTGGGAGTAACAGGAAAGTTTCAAGTATTTTTAAAAGTTCATAAAAGAGAAAATGAAGAATGTAAGAAATGTCATGCACTTATAAAGAAAATAAAAATTGGGGGTCGAAGTACTTATTTTTGTCCCAAGTGTCAAAAATAAAGTGTGCGCAAAAATGTTGCTTTTTGCTAATAATGTGGTAATATAATATTATGATAGGAGTAATTAAAAATGGCTAGTGAACTAAAAAAAAGAAAAAATATTAAAATAATAATGATAGTTATTTCCTTACTTTTAATAGTAAGTGGCATCATCGGAGGTTACATATTTTATAAAGCGAAAACTAAACCTAAAAAAGATACTGAAAATAATACAGAAACTGTAAAATATAGTTCTAAATACAAAATGAATAGTAATAGTCTTGAAGATTTTGATTTATATTTTTTAAAGGAAGAAAATAATTCTAAAAATATGGTATATAGTCCAATTTCTTTAAAAAATGCATTAAGTATGTTAAGTGAAGCAGCAGAAGGTAATTCTAAAGGCCAAATAGATGCTGTTTTAGGAGACTATAAGTTAAAAAAATATACAAATAGTGCTAATGTGTCTTTTGCTAATTCATTTTTTATTAGGGATACATACAAAGATAGTATAAAAGAAAATTTTATTAAGACTTTAAAAGAAAAATATGGTGCAGAAGTAATTTATGATAGTTTTAAAGATCCTACAAATATTAATAATTGGGTAAGTCAAAAAACATTTAATCTAATAAATAACTTACTAGATAGTGTTAATGAACAAGATTTTTATTTAATAAATGCTTTAGCAATTAATATGGAGTGGAAAAACTTAATACAACCAACCAAAGATAGTAATTCTAAAGGGATAAAATATGACTATGAAAATGAAGATTTTTATGGCTGGAATGTTCATTATCCGCATGAAAACTATTGGATATCTGTAGATCTTTTAGGAGATGATATCTATCCAAGTATTAATTTTGAAAATAATATAAAAGCATCAGCTGTAAAATTAGCTGCATCAGCTAATAGATATGATATTGTAAACGTCTTAGGGGAATCATACATTCGTAAGATTGTAAATGAAGAATATGATCGTTATCTTAGTGAGGATATGTGTGGATTTACTGAAGCTGAAAGACAAAATATTATAAATGAGTACATGGAAGATATCGATAAAGGATATAAAAAAGTCGCAAGTTCAACAGATTTTAGATTCTATGTAGATTCTGACATTAAAGTTTTTGCTAAAGAATTAAAAGAATATGATGGCTTAAATTTAGAATATATAGGAATCATGCCTGAGAGTTTGAGCTTATCAGATTATATAAAAAATATAAACGCTGAAAAATTAAATGAAACAATTAGTAATTTAAAAAGTATTGAATTAAAAAGTTTTGAAGATGGCTATATAACTAGAGTTACAGGAAGCATACCTTTATTTAAATTTGATTATAGTTTAGATGCTTTATCTGATATAAAGTCTTTAGGAATTAATGATATTTTTGATCCAAGTAAAGCAAATCTTAATAACATGAATAATGAAGTTTATATAAATGAAGTTGTTCATAAATCAAGCATTGAATTTTCAAATGAAGGAATTAAAGCTGCAGCAGCAACAGGAGGCGGCGGAGCTGGTGATATAAGTTGTGATTTTGAATATTTATTTAATGTACCAGTTAAAGATATAGATTTAACATTTGATAAACCATATCTTTTCTTAATTCGTGATAAGGATACTAATGAAGTATGGTTTATGGGTAGTGTTTATAATCCAATAATAAATAATATTAATGATTGACTTCTTCGAAACAATTGTATTATAATAAAAGCACTTTGAAAAGCCCTGATTGGGACGGTATATAATGAAAAATAACAGAGAGTTCTCATTTGGTGAAAGAGAATATTGGCTATTATATACAAATCACCCATGAGCTGAATAATTGAATAGAGTAAATTATTCCGTAAAAATCGCGTTAAGATAAAAAAGTTAAATAAAGGATGGTACCGTCTTAAAAAAGACTCCTTGGGTATCATCCTTTTTTTTAAAAAAAAGAAAGGAAAGATAAAATGTTTAAAGAATTAAGTAAAACAAATAGTGAAAGAGAAAAAGAATTAGTAAATAAATGGCGAGAAATGAATTTACTTGAAAAAACTATTGAAAATAGAAAAGATTGTGAAAACTATGTTTTTTATGACGGACCTATTTATGCTAATGCCAAACCAGGTATTCATCATGTATTTGCTAAGACTTTAAAAGATGCAGTATGTAAATACCAAGTAATGCAAGGAAAGAGAGTTTTAAGAAAAATTGGATTGGATACACATGGTTTGCCAATTGAAGTAAATGTTGAAAAAAAATTAGGATTTAAAACAAAAGCAGATATTGAAAAATTTGGTATTGAAAATTTTTGTAAAGAATGTAATAAAGAAACTGCTACTAATATAGATGAAGTTAGAAAAGTAACAGATATGATGGGCCAATTAATTGATTTTGATGATCCATATATTACTTGCAAAAATGACTATATTGAAAGTGAATGGTGGTTGATTAAAGAAATATTTAAAAAGAATTTAATTTATCATGGAAATAAAGTTTTACCATACTGCCCAAGATGTGGAACAGAATTATCTCAAAATGAAGTATCTCAAGGATATCAAAGCGTATCAGTAAATACTGTAATAGTTCCTTTTAAACTTGTAGATGAAGATACTTTTTTACTTGTATGGACAACAACACCATGGACATTAATGGATAATGTCGCAGCTTGTGTAAATCCAGAATATGATTATTTAAAAGTAAGTAGTAAAGGTTTTAATTTTATAGTTTGTAAGACACTCGCTGATCAAGTTTTAGGGGAAGATTATGAAGTTGTAGAAACATTTAAAGGTAAAAATTTAGTTGGTAAAAAATATGAACAATTAATGCCATTTGCGAGTGTCTCAGGAAAAGCTTTTGAAGTTCTTGCTGATAATTATGTTACTGATGCTGATGGTACAGGAATAGTTCATATAGCTCCGGCTTATGGTGAAGATGATAGTCGAGTTTGCAAGGAAAACAAAATAGGTTTTGTTAAATCAGTTGATAAAGATGGAACTTATATAACTGGTCCATGGAAGGGAAGACTTGTAACAGATAAAGAATTAGAAATAGATATAATAAAATATCTAAAAGAAAATGATAAATTATTTAAAAAGATTAAAATGGATCATGATTATCCTCATTGTTGGAGATGTAAAAGTCCTCTTATTTACTATGCTAAACCAGCTTGGTATATAAGAACAACAGAATACAAGGATAAAATAATAAGCGAAAATAAAAAAGTTCATTGGCATCCAGAATTTATTGGTGAAAAGAGATTTAATAACTGGTTAGAAAATATGGTAGACTGGGGAATATCAAGAAATAGATATTGGGGTTGTCCGATGCCTCTTTGGACATGCAGCTGTGGCCATATTGAATGTATAGGAAGTAGAGAAGAATTAAAATCAAAAATAATTGAAGATATAGATGTCTTTAACATAGAACTTCATCGTCCATATATTGATGAACTTCATATTAAGTGTCCAGACTGTGGAAAGATTATGTCAAGAATCCCAGATGTTATGGATGTTTGGTTTGATTCTGGAGCAATGCCTTATGCTCAATTTCATTATCCATTTGAAAATAAAGAATTATTTGAATCACAATTTCCTGCTGATTTTATAGCTGAAGGTGTTGATCAAACAAGAGGATGGTTTAATTCTTTAATATGTATATCTACATTAGTATCTGGTGTTTCAAGTTTTAAAAATGTTGCTGTAAACGACATGATGTTAGATGCTAATGGTAAAAAAATGAGTAAATCAACTGGAAATATCATAAAACCAGAAGAAATAATGAGTAAATATGGCGCTGATCCAGTTCGTTTTTACATGATGTATGCAAGTCCAATATGGACACCATTAAAATTTGACGAAGAAGGCGTAAAAGAAGTAAATAATAAATTGTTTAATACTTTGAAAAACACATATAATTTCTTTGCTATGTATGCAAATGTAGATAAATTAGAGGTAAAAGATTTTATTAATGCTGAAAACTATGAACTTATAGATAAATGGATGCTTTCTAAATATAATAAATTAGTAAGAGAAGTTAAAGCTGCTTATGATGATTATGATTTAAATAAAGCTGCTAAACCAATTTGCGAGTTTGTTAGTGAAGATTTATCAAATTGGTATATTCGTAGAAACAGAAGAAGATTTTGGAAAGGTGCTTTGGATGATTCTAAACTTGCTGTATATAAGGTAACTTATGAAGTTTTAACTGGAGTTTGTAAATTACTTGCTCCATTAAGTCCTTTCATGGCAGATGAAATATATACTAATTTAACTGGAGAAGAATCTGTTCATCTTGCTGATTTTCCAACCTTTGATGAATCATTAATAAATGAATTAATTGAAGAAAAAATGGATTTAACCAGAAGTATTATAAGTATAGGTAGAAATATACGTGAAGAACAAAAAATTAGAGTACGTCAGCCTTTAAGTGAAATACTTTTAGATGGTAAAAATTCCTTAGTAATAGGGGACTTAACAGAACTAATAAAAGAAGAATTAAATGTTAAAAAAGTATTATTTATAAATGATACTTCAAAATATATGAATTTTATAGTTAAACCAAATTTTCGCCAAGTTGGAAAAATATTTGGAAGTAGTATAAAAGAGTTTCAAGACAAATTATTAGAATTACCACTTAGTGATATTAAAAAACTTCAAAATAATGAATCTATCAAAATGCATATAAATAATAGTGATTATGATATTTATAGTGATATGGTAGAAATAAAAGTAGATGCTAAAACAGGATTTGATATAGGAATGGACAATAATAATTTTGTTATATTAAACGCTGAAATAACAGATGATTTACAAAAAGAAGGTATTGCAAGGGAAATAGTTTCTAAAGTTCAAAATATGCGTAAGAATAACGGCTATGATCTTACGGATAGAATCACAATTTATTATGATTCTAATGATTTAGTTGATCATGCTATTGAAGACTTTAGTGATTATATTAAAAGAGAAACCCTAGCAAATAAAATAGAAAAAAGTACTAAAGCAAATGAAGAATTTTTTGTTGATGCTAATAGAGTACTCATTGCTATATCTAAAAATTAATGCTAAAATTAATGTGTGTCCTTGTAGCTCAGTTGGATAGAGCAAATGCCTCCGACGCATTAGGTCGCAAGTTCGATTCTTGTCAGGGACACCAGATTGATAGGAAACTCGAACTTTTCGAGTTTAAGTAATAAATGCTAACTAGAAATAGTTAGTTTTTTTGTTA
>CAKOOS010000019.1 GCA_934098735.1 uncultured Bacilli bacterium
TTTACATTATATACTACCTCCATTTTCTTATTTCCCCCTTTTTTCATATTCTATAATCTAAATCCTCCAATCATAAAAATCTCTCCTATCATTTATAATCTTTCATTAGTTCATTTATTTCTTTTATTATTCTTTTTATATTTATTATTTATTTTATTGGTGCAACTACTTGTGATTCTCTTACTGCAATTTTCAATTTTTTCTTCTGCAACTTTTGTTGGTACCTTTTCTATATTTAGAAATATTTTTCGTTTACTATTTTCATATTTAACTAAGATATAACAAAGTTTATTTAATCTAGACAATGAATAATTGATTGTTTTTTCTGATGAATTTATATACTCTTTTAGACAATCATTATTAGCATAACAATCTCCTTTATTTAAGGCAAGTGATATGATAAGACTTAAAACACCAATATCAGTTTTTGATAAGTTCTTATCTCTAAATTATATTCGTGGAGTTATGATAAATTCACTAAACAACTTTAAAATGATATTGGACTTTTTCAGAGCCAATTAAAAATAAGCAAAATTATTTCTAAATTTTTATTTTAAAAGAATCTCTAGGATTGTTCTACTTTTATAAAAAAGATTTAGACTTTAAGAAAAATGCCGAAGAACTTAATTCAAGTTTAGAAAAAATTATAAAAGCAGCAGTTTATGATCAAGTTACCTGTATGTTTAAACAAAATGGTAATTCATTAAATAAGAAATCTACAAAAAGTTCAAAAAAATTAATAAAAGAATATAGCTTATCTCAAATGTACCATTGAATGATTCAAATCAGAAAAGAAGTAATTTTAGGGATTGTCGCACAAAATTACATAATCTTATTTTCAAATTAGAAAACTGTGATATATATAAAGATATATGGACAATTGAAAAAACTACTGAAGAATTAAAAGAAATAAATATAGAACTTTAAAAATATGACTATTCTAAATTACCTAAAGAAAATCCGTAAAAAACAGCAAAAAAGAGTAAATTAATAATTAAAACTTTATGAGAATTAGTAGAAAAAATCTTCATAAAGATTTTTTCGCATATATTTATATAATTTTAGTCACGACAAAAAGAACTTAAAGTCAATTTTTTTGAAAAATTTCAGCAAAAAAGCTATCACGTTTTGTCAGCTACGCGGATAAAAGTCGTAAGACAAATAAAAAACAATAACTTTACTTACATTAGTTTGTAATGTTATTGCTTAAATAGGGGTTCAAAAGGATACTCCTTTTGCACACATCGTTATTGGCTTTGCCAATATCGTAATGTGTTACTATCTTGTCTTAAAGATAGTCATTTAATTTTCTTCATGATATAAGTACTCATCTGGTATATTTGGATAACCACTTATATAAAAATTAAATATATCATTTAATATTTGAATACATATTCCATAGGATTTTTCATCTAATTTATTTTCTTTAAAACAATCATCCAGTTGACTTTTAAAATTATAATATAAATTTTCATAGTTAGTTTTATCTGTATTTTTTATATCACTTATACTTTGTATTATATTACTTAATTCACTTATTTCTAATTCTATTTTGGAATCAACTTGTTTTTCTACATCTTCAATTAGTTCATACAAAGAAAGAGCTAGTAGATATTGTGTATAATCAGTATAAAAAGATCTCTCATATTGTATTATGTAGTTTTTGAGTTCATTTATTGAATAATCATTAATATTATTTTCACTCAATTGATTACATAAATCAGAGTCTAACACATAACCTTTTAATGATATTTTATTTAACATTAATGTCTTTTCAATTTGATAATCATCTTCCGATAATTCAACAAGTTCATTCGCTATTGTAATGAAATTAAAAATTTTATTATTAATGTCATCATGAATTTTATCTATCTCAACATAAGATTCTAGTATTTTTACATTTAAATTTTCATTCATTTTTTTTACCCCTTAATAACCATATAAATAATCATAAATAATGCACCACAAACAAAACTAACAATTAATGATAATGTGATTACATATGCAAAACCTTTACTTCCTGTTGAACTACTATTTGAGGAAGATTGAGTTAAAGTTCTAACTTTTGGCTTATTCTTTTGTTTTTGTTGTTCTTTTTGATATTTAATAATTTTATTTTTGTTTTTTATTTGATTAGCAATTTGAACTTCAGATTGACTTCTTTTGGCGAATGATTCTTGCTCGAGAGTTTGTCCTGTTTGAGTTTGGAAATCATCTTGTTTTTTTTTAATATCTATTCTTTTAGTTTGCGTTTCTATAACTTCAGGTTTCTTCATTGTAGAATGCATTTGCCTTAATTTTTCACTATCAACTACTTTTGCTAAAACTTGATTATCAATAATATCTTTTTCTCGCTTTGCCGCTGCCTTTGTTATATATGTAAATTCTGGTGACATAAGTCTGATATTTCTTCCATTGCTATTATAGTTTATAATTTGGCTTTCTTCATTAATACCGCCAAATAAAGTTGCTTTGGTTGTAATTTGTTCTAGAGATTCTTGAATACTAAAGTTTCTTACAACCATACCCTCATTAGAAGCAATAGTAGGGAATATTGAAACATCTACACCATTAACTGATAATTCCATTCCATAATCTTCTCCACATAATTGTAGTGAATCGCTTATTATATGGTATTTATCTTGGTGCTCAAGTATATATTTTCGAATTTTAGCCATATCTTCTAATTTAGCATGTGTATCAACATCTCCAATTATTCTTTTAGGCTCTTCGCCTGTCATTATATATGGAATTGTGCCACCATATATTGAAAGTGTTGATGATAACATTGAATCATCAAAAAGTATTCCAATAGTTTCTCTAATATCAGAAAAATTACTATCAACCATACCACTTTTTACTTGTTCTTCTAACACTTTTTTTCTTGTTTCACTTTTTATACTTTCATCTATGGCTTCAAATCGTCTATCAATTTGTTCTCTCGATAAATTTTGTTCTAACATTTTAGAAATAAATTGTTCTATTTTGTCATCATCAAATTCGATGCCATAATCACGTTTTATGTGTTCAACTCTTTTTTTAATTACATCTCTAAATTTTTGTTGCTTTTCTTTGCGTTTAACATATTCTTCTATTGTCTGTCTTGTCAAATCATCTATTTGACTTTTAATCGAATCGATGTTTTCACTAGAACTATTAAACATAGTTTTAGCCCTAGATATTTGCTCATCACTTAAAATATTAGGATATTCTTGATTTAAATATGTAGCTAAGTTATCTATATAGGTGTTTATTTCAATATATTTTTCGTCCATATTTTACCTCTTTTCATACGTTTCTTACTATATATCATTATAACATATATAGAAGCCTTTTTTTATAAATATTCAATGGTTTTTATTATGTTGATTAAAAATGTTTATTAAATGTAAATATTCATTTTTATAATTACCATTGCTATCAATAATATGAGCATTTAAATAATTACCATTTTTATCAATGCAATGATACCATGTTAAATTATCATTATTCCCCCAAGTAACAAATCCTTTTAAATTATTTTTATATTGTTTTATAAAAGAGTTTATTATTATTTGTTTTTCCCTTTTATCATTACATATAAAATCAAATTCAGTACAATATAATGGAATACTGAGTTTTTTATATTTTTTTGAAGTTTTAATTATATCTTTTACAGATAATCTTCTGTTATAAGATATTTTTTCTAAATAATGTGACTGTAATCCTAAGCCATCAACTAATTTAATATTATCTCTTTTTTCTACTTTTTTAATGTATTGTATTATTTTACAAATCTTATTACATTTTTTAATGTTATATTCATTATATTCATTATAAATTAATTCTGTTTTTGGAAAGTATTTTTTTATTATTTTTAAAACATCAATAAAATATTCATCACCATTTAATGGATTTTTGCCAATAGCGTTTTTCCAAAATGATTCTCTATATAAATAATCATATTCATTTTCAGATATCTCATTTAAAGCATCCATTAAAATAACAGGATAATTATTATCCTTAAAAAAGGATGATAATTTAAATGCATAATAGTCAATAAATTTTAATGTAGCACTTCTTTTTAGTTCTTTTTTTTCTTCTACTGATAAATTTAAATTATCAATACTATTTATTTCATTTTTTAAACTTTCTGGTATTGAATTATGCCATAAAAAATCATGATGTTTTATTAATTTTTTGTTTTGAATTGCATAATCATATATTATTTTAAGATGTGAAAAATCCAATTTTAAATCTTTATTAATATTGTAGTTATTATCAAATATTTTTTGATTAATTGGAACAATAAATTTCATTTTTCCCTCTGATTCACATTGTACTAAATTAATATCTTTAGTATAAATATTATATAGATTCTTAATAATATTGTAGTTTAAACTATCATATCCTAGAAAAAGATCATACATAGCATTATCTATTTTATTTATATCATTTGTTAATTCTTTCAAATAAGCCAACGTATTATTTTTTTGTTTTCTTATTATCTCTTTCATTCTTTTATTATATTTATTTTCTTTATCTTGATATGTTACATTCAACTTATCAATTTTTTCAAATAAAATAAATAGTTTAATTAAAAGAGATTTGTATGTGAAACCAAAATAATCACACTTTGTTGTATTCTTTTTCTTTTCGTTATGAATATAATTTTTAATTAATCTATAAACTATTCTTAACGTTGAACAGGTAAAAGTATAAGAATATAAATCTTTTAATACATCTTCTCTAGTAGAAAAATAATCAGATTTTATTATAAATTGATTTTTTAAACTTAATAATTTGAGTAATTTTAAATCATCATATTTGATAACATCATATTTTGATGTAACTTCCGAACAATTAAATAATTTACATGCAAGATTTTTAATAGGACATCCTTTATTAGTTTGATATAAGCATTTTCTACAGCATCCATTACATTTCCCATTATTTAACTTTCTTTGCACATAACATTTATTATTTTTAAAACCACATATATTGAGATTTTTAGTATTATTATCAATTAATTCACACGATTTATCATATATATATGTAATTCTTTTTTTACGATTTTTAATATTTAAGGCATTTATTATATAATCTATCATATTATCATTAATGTCATTTTTAACTACAAAAAGAATATTATAATATAAAATATTCTTATATATATTAAGTTTCTTTAAAAATTTATTATAATCACTATAATTATTTATTAAAATAGTTTTACTTCTCATATAAACACCTACCATAGCAATTATATCACTATTTATGTAATGTTCTAACTTCTTACTCTTTTGAATCTTCTTCAAATAATCTTGTTATATTTCAATGTGCAGCATCAATAATATGTTCTTCGCTTTGTTGTTACAAAATTAAATTTGCTTTCATTTGTTTTAATCTTTCAATTTCTTTCAATTTTGTATCGATATCTTCATCTATCCTAAACAATACTTGTTTTTCTATTAAATCGTAGTCAATATCATTATTTTTTAATAAATCTCTAGTAAAAATATTATCAATGTACCACTTTAGAAAAGTATTATCAAATGACAGATTATTATCATTTGTTACATAATCATTTTTACAATGAATAGGTGATTGAAAAAGTACACATTCACAAAACAAGTAATCGCCAATCTTAAGCCAGTTTACTGGATCAACCTTAAACCAGTTATTATGATATTTTATTGCTCTTATTTCTTCTCCCTTTGATGTAACTATCTTATAAATGCTATAATCTTTAATTATCAATTTACCATCCTTTAATTTTCTTTCAACTGATGGCAATGAAATTTTATCTTCTGTTTTTTTAAATGATTCTTCTGTAAAAGTAGAACCAGCATATATCCAATTAGGAACACCGTCGTAAAAATCACATGGTTCTTCTTCAAAAACTATTTTTCTTTTAGGATAAAAACACAAAGTATAGCATTTATCTTTAGTATTCTTTGCAACATTAGAAACATACTTATATGGAATAACAGGTATGATTCCAAAAGGTTGCCAAGAGTGTCTAGATTGATAATCACTTTTACCATGAATTATTTCATTTTGTGACATAAATCTACTACAAAGCCATTCAACTTCTTCATTATTTCTACACGCTGAGTTTAAAAGAATGTAACCATTATCATTACAAATTCCAGTAAATGATTCATACATTTCTTTTGCAAAAGGACTACAAACTGCGTACCAATATTCTAAGAATTGTTCACCATTCATTATCGATATCAAACTATATTTATCACTAATATTCATTTTATTTGCCCCCTTTTTATTTAAGCAACTTTCTTCTTTTGTAATGTTTTGTTTTGATTATATTTATTTTTTCTTGCTCGTTCATAATTTCTTTTTCTTTTTAAATGTTCAATGTATCTTGCTCTTTCGTTTTGAACATGCCAATCTATAATTTGCTTTATTGTTACAAAATCTTCATTTCTATTTGTAAACATTACTATTGCTCTTTGAAACTTTTCATCTGGTATTATATTATTACAAGAATAATTTAATTGCATAACCACCTTTGTTAAATATAAAATAACTTTTTGATTCTTGATGTTCATTAATGTATTAGTATTATTTAAAATTTCGTTTTTCATATATATTTCCCCTTTTCTTGCCATATATTATAATCAACAGTTTGTTATTTGTAAAATGTCAATTTTCTATATTTGACATAGCATTTTGTTATGATATAATATATTTAGGTGATGAAAATGAATATTAACTTTGAATATTACAAAATATTCTACATAATTGCTAAAAACAAAAATATAACAAAAGCAGCTAATGAATTAAATATCAGTCAACCAGCTACAAGTAGAATGCTTAAAACTATGGAAGACCAAATGAATACTAAACTATTTATAAGAAAAACAAAAGGTGTTATTTTAACAAATGAAGGAAAAGAATTATATAGACTTATTGCTGATAATATTGATAACATAATGAAATCAGAAATTAGTTTTTCAAAAATAATAAATAATAAAACTTTAAAAATTGCTGGTAATAAAACATATATCAATTATTTAATAACAAATAATAAATTAGATAATATATTTAAATCTGATTCGAGTTTAAATATAACAGATACAAATAATTTTGATTTATTAAATAGTCAATTATCAAACAATTTAATTGATTTTGCTTTTATTACCGAACCTACTAATTATCAATTTAATGATAAATTAGTGTTTAAGACATTAGATGAATTTCACTTAGTATATGTATCAAAACAAACTAATAATAAAGCAATTGTTATATTAAATAATAAAAAGTTCATCGATCTTTCTAAAAACTATCTACAATCTAAAAATATTAGTGCAGATAAATTTATACAAGTTGATGATTATGACAGTATTTATCCCCTAATATCTAAAGGATATACAAATGGATTTTTAATTAAAGAATATATTAACAGCTATTTAGAAAACAATGAAGATTCAAAACTTAATATTTCAGATGATCTTTCAACAATCAAAATCGGAATATTATATAATATTAATAATGAATTGAAGATTAAAAAATATTTTAATATATAAAGGGAATATGTTTAAAGCATATTCCCTAAATTGAAATTTGAACCGCACCACCAGGGTGCGGTTTTTTGATATAATAAAAGAGCCAAATCCCGGCAAGGAGG
>CAKOOS010000020.1 GCA_934098735.1 uncultured Bacilli bacterium
ATAGTGATATAACACTTGCAAGATTTAAACAAATCGTAGATTAACTATTAGTTTTTACTAATAGTTTTTTTATTTTACATAAATCTTTTACAATAATTTCACATTAAACCTTTATTATAAAGAAACAGGAGGTCTAATGAAAAATAAGATTATAAATAGTCTAAAAAAGAAGAAAAAAATTAAAAATATAATTAATTGTTAAATCTATAAATAGATAGTAATATTCCAACACTTGCCATGCTAATAAGTAAAGAGCTTCCTCCATATGATAAGAATGGAAGAGTAACCCCCTTAGTCCTTTTAGAGTTATAAAAAAATATAGGGTTGCCTTTACTTTTGTTATAACCCTTAGGACAAAACTACACCAAATTACTGGCAAGATATTCAAGTTCTTTAAACTTAAAATATACTATAACTTCTTTTGAATCACCATTGTCATACACAACAATTCTATCAATTAAATTTTTAACTGTACTCCTAGATGGAGTTTTCAATTTCATAAATTTTTCTACTGCCTCACGACATTTAGTAAATTCTTTTTCTTTTGATTTATCTGCAAATACTTTTAATCTATTTTCTTTATCTTCTTTTTCAATCTTTAATTGTTGTAATTCTTTTTCATGACTATCTGATAAGTTTTTGTAAACTTCAAGAGATATAACTCCCTCTAATTTATCATTATATAAATTAGATATTATATTAATCTTCTTTTCCATTTTTCTATTTATTTCTTCTAGTTGTTTTTCTAATTCTTCAATATCTCTATTATAAATATATACTGAATCCTCAACCATGTTTCTTAAATCATAATGTTTTATAAATTCTTCACCAATTTCATTAAGATAATGAGTAATATCTTGTTCTAATAAATGATAATTAAGTCTGTTAGGTGTACATTCACTTTGTTTACCTTTTCTAAGATAATGGTTACAATGTGTATATAAAGATGGTTTTGATTTAGTTTTTTTAACACTAACACCAAGAGTATGACCACACTTACCACAAAACATCATTCCAGAAAATAAGAATCTATCAAGATTTTTTTCTTTGGGAGTATAACTCTTATTTTTTAACATTTTTTGAACTTCATCAAAATCTTCTTTACTTATTATTGCTTCATGAGTATTTTCTACTATGATAAAATTATCCTCACTTAAATGCCTGCATTTTTTTGCTCTATAACTAATTTTTTCATGAGTATGTTGTACCATGTTTCCGATATACATTTGACTTTTTAATATATTTCTCACAGTAGCATTTTTCCAAACACCAAAACCATCGTTTTCAGTAACAGCAAGTCCTCTAGGTTCTTTTTTATAAACTATTGGTATAGCAATTTTCTCATCAGTTAGTTTTCTACATATCTTTGTTACACCTAAACCCTCTAAATATAAATCATAAATCATTTTAACAACTTTAGATGCTACTGGATCAATAATTAATTTATGTTTATCTTCTGGTTTTTTCATATAACCATAACATGGGAAACTTCCAATATATTCGCCTTTTTCTTGTTTTACCCTAAAAGAAGAACGAACTTTTTTTGAAACATCCCTTAAATATAAATCATTTACCCCAAGTCTTAAACCTAGCATAGAATCTCCAATATTAGAATCATAGGAATCATTAATTGCAATATATCTAATATTGTGTTCTAAAAAGTATTCTTCAATATATTTACCAGTTTTATACATTTCACGACCAAGCCTTGATAAATCTTTTGTAATAACACAATTAATAAGTCCATTTTCTATATCTTCAATCATCTGCCTAAAAGCAGGTCTATCAAAATTACCACCAGAATAACCATCATCAACATATTCTTTAACAATGTTTAAATTATTATGTTTAGCAAATCCCTCAATAATCATTCTTTGACTTTGAATAGAAGAAGATTCATCATTACGACCAATATCTTCTTTAGATAATCTTAAATAATCACCACAATTATAGATCTTGTTATTGTTTCCCACCATTAACTTGACCTCCTTATTTTGATGGGTACAATTAGGTATCTACGCTTGAATGATAGCATCATTCCTAAGTTTTTGCAACTCATGATTTCCTCCAGTAAGGATTTGCTCATTTCTAATTTCATTTTGATAACATTGTTCTAAAATATCTTTTAACTTTTTTCCTTTTTTATTAAATACAAAAGTAAACTTTACTTCCTTATTGCCATACTTTTTAATCACATTATCACCCATTTTAAAACTATGACAATCTAGTTCATTTAATGATTTAGAAACAATATTAGACATTGTTCTTATTTTCCTTTTCTAATGTTAAATCTTGTTCTAAAGGACTTTTTAAATGTATTTCAATAGTAGATTTAGTATTATTACCATTATCTATTTCTAAATGAAATACTTCTTTATTTATTTTACCTTTTAGAAATATTGATTCTTTGGTACTTAATGGTTCTTTTAACTCAAAACTAGCAAATGTACGATTATTATTTTCTTTAAACTCAAATATCTTTATTTTATCTTTTAATAAATCATTAACGATATTAACAATATTATTTAACTTATTAATTTCTTCAGTTTTAAATTTGTCATAAAAAGAAAGTTCTTCCTTATTTATTTCTTTATTATTCCTATTTCTATATAATCTATCATATTTAGTTTCTATATTTTCAACCGTAAAATATGTATAGCTCAAATCTTCAAGTGGGGTTATCTTTCTTTTTAATTCTCCTGCAGAGTAACAAGATAATTTTTTATATATAACAGTATCCCTAAAAATTGGATAACCAATATTAGGAAATATAATAGTTTTATAATGTAATTTTTTTACTTCATCTGGTGTTAATAAATCACGACCGATTAAAGATGTAGATTTATTGCCATTATAGTTAATTAAACTTACTGATTGACTTATAGAAGAAGATTCTAAAGTCGTGCGACCTAAACGCTTGCTTACTGCTTCAGCCGTTTCCATAGTGTTCGTTTTTAAATAAGCCAGTCCAGAATTATCTAAAATTATTTGAGCAACTTCTTTACCATATACATTATCTAACTGACTTAAACTTTGAATAAATAGATGATATCTAAGTCCACGAGATCTAGCAACACTAATTATAGATTCAATACTAGGTTCTACAAGTGGTGGACAATTAGAAAATTCATCACATATCCAATCTATTTCAATAGGACATTTTTTCTTTTCAGTTGAATTTGCAAGTTTTACTAATTCCTTATATAAAAGTCCTAAAATAATAGTTACTAAAGTATAATAAATTTTATCTTCATCTGGAACTATAACGAATAAAGCAGATTGTTCTTTTCCTAAAATATCAAAAGCAAAATCAGATCTACTAGTTACATTAGCAACATTAACATCATCAAATATTGCCATTTTCTCACTAAAAACACTTGTAATAGATTTATATGTATTTTCACTAGATGATAATATTGGTATTAAACTATCTTTAGATTTACTTCCATAAGGCTTTTGTTCTATATAAAACTTAAACTTTTTAGCATTTTTATCTTCCATAGTAGAATTCTGAAATTTACGAATAGACGTCATTGTTATTTGTTCTCTTTTAATTTTATTATCTTTATATTCTTCTAAGAAGAAACCAATTAATCCTTCTAATAAATTTTTAGCACTATTATTCCAAAAGGGATCTTTGCCTTGTGTTTTATCATAAGTAATCATAGATGCCAAAGAAGTTATTAATCTATTAGTTTCTGCATAACTTGATATTGATTTATTTTGATATTCTAGTTTTAAATCATTATCTAAAGTATCTTTCATTAATTTGTCATACTTAATATAATTTTCATATTCACAAATAATAGGTTCTAATATATTAATATGATTAGAAAGTTCTGGATGTCTAAAATCTATTGTTAAAACTTTATAGCCCTTATCATATAGCATTTTAGATGTAGTGTGATAAATTTCTCCTTTAGGATCTGTTACAAATATACTTCTTTTAACTTTTGCATTAGCAATAAAACTAATCATAGGAATAACTGCTGTAACACTTTTACCAGAACCACTTGATCCCAAATAAACATAGTGTGGTGTTTCTTTATCAAACCATGCATGAGATATACTTTTATCATAATATACAGGAAAGCCAACTTCATTTATATTACTAATTTTTTCTTTCGTAAAATTCTTATTTATTTCATTAAATGTAGAAAACCTAGCTGAGCCATATTCATTATTATTTTTTAGTTTATGTTTAGAAATAATAGGTTCTATATAAATAAAACATACTATAAAAACAATTAATATAGTAAGTAAGATTAAAAGGGATAAACTCATAATCTATCCCTTTCTAACTTACTGCTATAATTCATAATCCTCCTCAATAGTTTCTTCTTTTGATAATATTTCTTTTCTAGCAAGATATAAACCATGCTTCAAAGTAGGACTATTATTAACTTGTTCTCTTGTTAATTCTAAAGCATCTAAAGTTTCATCTATATCAAGAGTATAACTATATTCGTGATTTTCAAGTTCACTAATAAACATATCTTTAATATAACCCTCACCAGTTTTATCAGCATTAATTAAATCATTATGTTCTTTTCTTATTTCCGACCACATTTTATTATAGTCATCAATATCTATCTTTTTTATAAAACAACCCATACCCATATCATAAATTTTATCAGTATCAGTTGATTTTAAACCTAATTTTTTCATTCCTTCATATAACTGTTCTTGAGAAAAAGCAAATATCATTGGAAAGTTATTTACTCTTTGCTGATGTTTTTCTTTTATTTCATCATATTTATTTTCCATTAATCATCCTCCTCCTTATTTGTTTCTGATATTCTTTTTAAAGCAATATTGTAATATTTTTTATTAATTTCAAATCCTATAAATTTTCTGTTTTCTAAAATACTAGCAACTGCTGTTGTACCACTACCAATAAAACAGTCTAAAACAACATCATTTTCTTTAGAACTATTTCTTATTAATCTTCTAATTAATGGAAGTGGCTTTATTGTGGGATGCCCATACTTTTGCTTATCCTTAATATTAAGCGTAGATAAATATATTGTTTTAGCATCTTCGTAATTTTTAGGCTGACAAAATCCTTTTTTTCTAAAATATAAACAGTATTCTTTATCTCCTAAATACTTATTACTATAAAGGGGCATAGGATTCGTTTTACCCCAGATAATAATTTCTAATTTGCAATCAAGTTGTTCAATAAAATATTTAATATAAAGTGGTATTTGTCTTCCATTGCACCATATATAAATATTTATGTTTTTCATAACCCTTATTAACTCGTCAAGAATAGAAATATCAAATCCATCAGTTAAATTATTGTCTATTAATTCTTTTTCTAAATTTTTGACATCCTTAGCAACTCTTGAATTACCTTGTTTACCACCTTTAGTACAAATATCGTAAGGTGGATCAATTATTACTAAATCAACAGAGTTGTCAGGTATTTTTCTAATACCTAAAAGACAATCTTCATTATAGATTTTATTAACCATTAAGTCTTTTCCTCTCATATAAAAAGGTAGGAAGAATATCCCACCTTAATCTTGTTAAATACTTATAATCTATATCTAACTCTTTACAAATTCTATATAAAAAAACACTACTAGGATTCTTAATTTTGTCATTTTCAATATTACTTAAAGTTGATATTGAAATATTAGTAGAATCAGATAGTGTTCTTAAAGTTATATTTTTATCTAATCTTTTATTTTTAATAACTTTTCCTATTTTATTCAATAAAAATTCCTCCTTTCAATAATAAAAAAAAGACTACTATTTCTAGTAATCTCATCAATATATTTAGTAATATAAATTACTTATAAAATTCTTTATATAAATCATTTCCTTTATCAATTATTTTTTGTAATGTATTTTCATCTATCTTTAATTCAGTGCTTAATTTTTTAATGTCTTTTAAATCATTTTTTGTTAAACTTGCAGTAGATCCAATACAAATATTAACTTTATTATCTTTTGAATAAGTTGCACCAAAAAATTCATTAACATCAGTCCATGTAATTTCTGTATAAATATTTTCATTTTCTATATCACAATATAAATTTGTGTTATAAAAATGTAGTGAAAAATCCAACATCTTTGGCATTTTCTGATTTGGAACTCCAAACATTATAGATTCATTATACTTCATAGAATAATAACCACCTCTATTTTTGTAAAAATTATTTTTTTCTATTGTTTCACTAAATTTGTTTTCTAATATATCTTTAGTATTCATATATTTTATTCCATAAATTCCAAATGCACATACAATCATTAATATTACACTAATAATTGATATTAAAATTAACTTATATTTTTTTGTGTTTTTGACATTTCTGTCAATCTCTTTAACTATATTCATATTTTCTTTTAATAAGATGTCTAGGGAAATATTAAATTTATCGCTTATTTTTATAAGTGTTTCTATATCTGGATAATTTTTTCCATTTTCCCAATTTGATATTGTTTGTCTTGTTACATTAAGAACTTCTGCAAGATCATCTTGGTTCATCTTATTTTCCTTTCTAATCTTTCTAATTTTTTCATCCAGATTCATAAATTTTTCCTCCTTTCAACATCATAATAAAACCTTTTTAGTTATTATAACATCAAAAGGTTTTTACATCATAGCAAGAATTTCTTGCTTTTTAACAAATTGTAATTTAGCGAATAGTAACTTAATTTTCTTTTTTATTAAACATATGGCGTACTTTATCTATTCGATTAT
>CAKOOS010000021.1 GCA_934098735.1 uncultured Bacilli bacterium
CACCATAGGGAAATTAGTCGAACTAATCGACTTTAAATATATGAAAGGTTAATTTCGGTTAACCTTTTTTATATGCTTGAAAGGAGTTGATTAGTTATGCAGATAATAAAGGAAAAATTAGAAATTGATGAGGTATTAGAAAAACGAATAAAAAATACACTTAGATTTTTAAATATTAAATCAAAAATTATTAAAGGTAATATTATCCATATTCCTAAAACTAATATTGCTTATATTGAGCCACATAAGTTAGTAATTAATAATATAACCTATCTATTCTTTAATGAATGTAATGATATTTATATTAATACCATAGAAAATTCAATACCTTTTAATGAATTTGAAATACATATTAAAGAAAATAAAACTAAACATATTGACATTAAAATAAAAAAATAATATTATATAAGCCAATAAAAGACAGGCAGTATCGTCTTTATTAGAAAGAGAGGTACTACTATGATTAAATACTTAAAATTAAATAACAATTACTATTCAAGAGGAGTTAAAGGTATTAGTTTTATCTAATGCTTTTGACTCCTCTTTTTTAGATAAAAAGGAGGAATGAATATTGAAAAAGAATGCAGCAATTTATTGTCGTGTTTCTACTGAAGATCAAGCAAGAGAAGGTTATTCTTTAGGAGAACAATTAGAAAAATTGAAAGATTTATGTAAGTTTAGAGATTATAATGTTTATGGAGTTTATGAAGATGCTGGAATAAGTGCAAAAGATATGGAACATAGACCACAATTTAAAAAAATGTTAGAAGATGTTAAAAATCATAATGTTAATGTCATAGTTGCTTATAAATTAGATAGACTAACTAGAAGCGTTAGAGATTTAGAAGTATTAATTACAGAACTTGAAAAATATGAATGTAGTTTAGAATGTGCTATGGATGATATAAATACGTCAACAGCAAATGGTAGATTCTTTGTAAGAATGCTAACAGTATTATCACAATTAGAAATAGAAAGAGTTTCAGAGAGAACAAAATTTGGAATGGTTGTAGCAATAAAAGATGGACACATTCCAGTAAGAAAAACATTGGGTTTTATGCGAGATAATAAAAAACTAATCATTAATCCAGCAGAAAGTGAAATTGTAGAAAGAATATTTGATTTATATTTAAAAGGGAATAGTTATCAAAAAATTGCTAATATCTTTAATAAAGAAAAGATATTAAATAAAAAATGGTATGATACTACTATACAAAAGATACTTGCTAATCCACTTTATAAAGGAGATTTTATAAGTGGTGGTAGAAATGGAACTCCAGTTTTATATGAAAATGTAGTTGAACCTATAATAAGCAAAAAGTTATGGGAAGATTGTCAAGAGCAATCAAGAAAGAATACTCGTAATTATACTAGAAGAAATGATTACATCTTCTTTCAAAAGATTATATGTCCACATTGTCATAAAATAATGGCTTGTAAAGCACCTGGAGGAAAGAAAAAGAAATATATTTATTATCAATGTAATGAATGTAAAGCATATATAAGAGAAGACAAATTAATTAAGTTATTAATAGAACAAATTACTACGATTATTGAATACGATATAACTGTTAGACAGTTCTTTGCTCCACTATTAAAACATAAAGTAGAAAACACAAACGAATTGTTATCTAAAGAAATAAACACTTTAAAAGATAAAATAACTAGATTAAAAGATGCTTACTTAAATAAAATTATTGATATGGAAGAATATAAACAAGATAAAGATTATTTAGAAACTAGGATTAAAGATATTGAATTAAAGCGAAAAGAGGAACAAGAACTAGACCAATACAATTTTACATTTGAAGATATTATGTTAAAAAGAGATTTAGAAAGTATTAAATGTTTAATCAATCCTCTTTATCAAAGTAGTTTTGAGATTAAATGGAATGAACTTTCTATAAGTGAAAAACAAGATTTAATTATGAGTTATATTGAATCCATTGAGGTAATTAAGAAAGATGATAACGAGCTAGAAATAAAACAAATTAATTTCAGAAAAACATTTATAGAAGAATATGCTAATTTATTTAATAAAGGGGCTATTAATAGATTTTAAGATATTAATGCAAATGGTGAAACAATACAAGTTGAAGTTTGTACTCCTATGACTAGAAAAGAAGTAGAAAATCATATTAAAAGACTTCAAGTTAATTATCCAATTGATTATCAAGAAATTAAGAAAGAAAAATATAATGACCATCAATTTTGTTTGAAATATACACGAGAAAATCCATTTAATGAGCCATTAAAATTAATACCTTTAGTCAATAAAAAAGGAATTAACAAAGTAGATAGTTTTGGTGTAATAGAAGTTCCGGTGCCACCTATAACTTGTATTTATGCAGATAAGGTAGGTATTGAAAAATGAGTTATGCAATATTTAGAGTAGAACCTATAAATAAACTATCAGACCTTGCACAAATTGGATCACACAATAAACGAGAGAAAAAAGCATATAAATCTAATCCTGATATTGATATTACAAAAACTAAAAATAATATTGATTTAGTCACACTCTCTGAAAAATACATTAAAGGATTTTATAACTTAACTAGTGAATATAAAAAAGAACACGATAAACGAATGGAAACTATGAGAGATGACAGAAAGAAAACATTTAAACAAATGGTAGATGATTCTAATAATGTAGTCGCAGATGAACTTTTATTTACTAGTGATAATGATTTCTTTAAGGGTATGAATAAAAAGCAAATAAGAAAATGGGCAGATACTTGTATGGAATTTGTTTATAAAGATTTAGGTTATACAAAAGAACAGGTATTACATTCTACATTACATTTAGATGAAAAGACACCACATATTCATTGTGTAGTGGTACCTTTAGTTAGAAAATTTGATAAACGAACTAATACTGAAAAATATACTATATCTAAAAAGCAATACATCAAAGATAAAGCCCATTTAAGCACACTTCAAGACAAATACTATCAAAGACTAATATATAATGGCTTCAACCTAGAAAGAGGCATTAAAAACAGCGATAACGAGCATATTTCAATAAAAGAATTTAAGAAGATTACTAAAAAACTAGATAATAGATTAGAAAAACAAAATTATCTTATGACTAGAGATTTTGAAGAATTAGAAGACAAATTAAAAACTTCTAAACCTACAATAAGTGGTAAAGAAGTTAAAATTGATAAAGACACTTATGATACTCTTAATCACTTTATGAATACATCAAAACAAGTAATAAAAGAAATTCCAAATAATCAAGCATTATTTAAAGAACTTACTGATTATACAAAAAGTTATAAAGATTTAGAAAATGAAAAAAGGAATATTCAAGTTGAAGTTAGAAAACTAGAATATCAAAATGAAAAACTACAACAAGAAAATAATCGATTACATAATTTCTTACATAGTATTTTACAAACCTTAAAAAAGTTTTTCCATAGATTACTTAAAATAGGTACTGAAAAAGATAAAGATGATGTTGTATCGGAAATAAAAGAATACTATAATCAAGAATTATATGATAATTTTGATTTACACGAAATAGCAAATAATACAAGTAAAGAGCAAGAAATAAATGATTATTTATATACAAAAAATTATGAATATGATGATAAAGATTTTGATATTTAAAAAGACGAGCAAATTTCAAATGCTCGTCTTTAATAGACCGTTTATTCCAAAACCGTAACACACTACGCTATTGGGGGAGCCAATAACGATATGTGTGCCAAAGGAGTACCTTTGGAAACCCTAAAACATAATTAAGCAAGAACTAATCATTCAGACAATATTTTTTTGATTGCAATAAGCTACAATTATTTATTTTCAAAACTTTGTAATGAAAATAAATTCATAAAAGTCTATCGGTACTTTCATTTGCTATCGCAAACGAAAACGTGTCATGGTATAATAAATATTCTAATCTTGCAAAAGACACATTTTATTTTTCTTCAAAAAATTTTCCCATTGGTTGATTCAATACAACAGATATTTTGTATAACGTATCTAAAGAACAGCCAATTTCTCCCTTTTTAAATTCTAATCTTCTGACAAAATCATATGATTTGCCTATATCAACCGCTAATTGCTCTTGTGTTATGCCTGCATCTAATCTATATTTTTTTATATTTTTAGAAACAATTTCCTTTATATTTTTATTGAAAGAAAAGTTTCTTTTAAAAGTAGTCAATGTAATCACCTCATGATTATATTGTTTCATTTAAATATTTTTATGTCCGGTAACTAAAAAGTCCTGTAGAGGTATTGAGTATAAACTTTAATAGTGTTATAATATATGTAGGTAAAAATAGTTATCATTTTACAAATAGAAATGTTAGTGATAGATAAAAGGAAAGTGTGTTATATATGAAATTTGGAATTAGAAAACCTAGCATTAAAAAAAGTTTAAAAGCAAGAACCACTGGAAAATTAAAAAGAAGTTTGAAAAAATCTGTTAATCCATTTTATGGAAAGAAAGGAACTGGCTTAGTAACAAATCCAAAAAAATCAATTTATAATAAAGTTTATAAAAAAACAAGTTTTAGTATATTCGACTTGTTTAAATGATAGTGAGGTGTATATTTATGAAGAAAAGAACGGTAATTGCATTTATTTTTTGTAGTATATTTTTATTTAATCCTAATATAGTTTTAGCACATCCTGGAAGAACTGATGGTAGCGGTTGTCATAAGTGTAATACCAATTGTGCAAAATGGGGATTAAGCAGTGGCGAATATCACTGTCATAGTGGAAATACCTATACAAATTCAAAAGGACAAACTTTTGACTCTGATGGTAATTTAATTAGCAATAGTTCCAATACTAATTCTAGTAGTAGTTCTAATAATAAAACAACCGCTCCAAAATCTAGCCCTAAAAGTAGTGATAATACTTTAAAGTCAATTACTATTGATGGGGAAAGCATTAAAATATCCGATCAAATGAATTACAAAACTAAAAATGAAAAAATAAATATTTTAGTAGAAACGAATGATAGTAAGGCTACTTCTAATGTTGACAATCATTCTTTACGTGTTGGAATAAATACTATTGATATAAAAGTTACAGCAGAAAACGGTGATGTGAAGAACTATAGTTTAGTAGTTGATAGAGAAAAATTAAGTAATAATACAAATGTAAAAATACTCGTTGATGATGAAGAAATAAATTTTATTCTTGGAAAAGCAGATGTTAATGTTTCTTCTGATACAAAAAATCTAAATTATAAATATGAATTAGAAGATAAAGCTTCACAAGTTAAAGTTGATGGAGATAAAGATTTAAAATCTGGAGAAAATATTGTAACTTTTACGGTGATAGCAGAAGATGGTACTGAAGTAAAATACGAATTAAAAGTTAATAAATATACAAAGCTCGATGAAACAATGGGAGCAATATTAGGATTGGCAACAATTGGTGGTATCGGCTATGGAAGTTATTGCTTTATTAAAAAGCGAAAGAAAAAATAGTTTAATTATTAAAGAAAATATAGTATACTTGTTATAGAAATTAACCTTAATTAAAAATTTCCAAACGTGTCCCTTTGAGGCACCATTGACGAATCTGTTCGAACTATTCGAACTTTTAGATAGATATCAATCAGAAATGATTGATTTTTT
>CAKOOS010000022.1 GCA_934098735.1 uncultured Bacilli bacterium
CCGATATCTCTAACGGTTTTTAATGTTAGAGTATATTCAACCGAACCCCCTGAAGGAGCCGAAAGGCTCCGCTTTTTGTTTATATTAAAGGAATTTAGACCTATTAAGTAATTTTAGGTACACAAATTTAAAATAAGTTAAAATTTATGTTTTAAGTGGTAATAATATATTTATATATTATTACTATAATTAGAAATAAAAATAAAAAATTTTAAAGTGCCTGAAAGAGTATCTAATTTTTTTAGTTACATTGACAAAACTAATGATAAATGTTATAGTTTCATTAGTTTTGTCAAGGAGGGATATTTATGGAAAGGATGACAATTAAGAAATTTAAAGATCAAAGTAATATTGAAATTATAGAATCTATTATGAAAATGAATAATGGATATGTTACTTCAAAAGAACTATCTAATCTTGGAATTCATAGAATGTATCTTAATATTATGAAAGAAAAAGGTATGATAGAAAAAGTTGGTAATGGTATTTATATTGATTCAAGTAAAATAGAAGATAGCTATTTTGTTTTTGGATTAGAACTTCCTAATATTATATATTCACATATGACAGCACTTTATTTTCATGGACTTTCTATTAAAGCTCCAAATGATAAATACGATATAACTGTCCCAAATAATTATTTTAATTATAAAATTAAAAATCATAATGTCTTTTATGTTGATAAAGATATTTATGAACTGGGACTAATTCAAATTGATACTCCAATGGGTAATAAAGTAAAAGCATATGATATGGAAAGATGTATCTGTGATATTATCAGATCTAAAAATAGAATGGATTCAGAGCATGTTAAACATAGTATTAGAGAATATGTTAAAAGAAAAGATAAAGATCTAGTTAAACTATCAAAATATGCTAAAGAAATGGGTATTAAAGAAGAAGTAATGAATTATATAGAGGTATTTTATGAATAGTATGCAATTAAAAGATAAATTAAAAAACATTTCAAAAGAAAAAAATGCAGATTTTAATACATTACTTAGACTTTATATGTATGATAGATTTATAGAAAGACTATCAGTTAGTAAATATAAAGATAATTTTATCTTAAAGGGAGGCTTTTATTTAAGTACGTTATTTGGAGTAGAAAATAGAACTACTATGGATATAGATACTGCTTTTAGAAATGCAAATTTTAATGAAAAAACAATAGTTAAAATGATTAAAGAAATAGTATCTATAAAAATAGATGATAATGCAAAACTTAGTTATTTAGGAATATCACCAATAAGAGATGAAGATGAGTATGGTGGTTTTAGGGCAGATATTCAAATTGAAATAGATAATATTAAAGAAAAATTTCATATTGATATAGCTACAGGTGATCCAATTACTCCAAAAGAAATTAATTATAAATATAAACCGATTTTAGGTGATAGATATGTAAAATTATGGGCGTACAATATTGAAACAGTATTAGCAGAGAAGGTAGAAACAATCTTAAGTAGAGTAGAATTAAATGGAAGAATGAGAGATTTCTATGATGTCTATTTAATTTATACAAAAGATTGGGATAACGTTAATTTAGAATATTTTAGAAATGCAATAGAAAAAACATTTTATAAAAGAGAATATGTTGGTAATCCATTACTTGCCTTAGATTTAATTATGGAAAGTAATATATTGAATGAAAGATGGAAAAAATATCAAAAAAGATATGAGTATGCAAGCAATATAGGTTTTTATGAAATATTAATTTGTTTAGAAAAAATTATTAATGTAATAGTTACTGAAACAACTTAGTATTTTATTGAGCTTAATGAGAACAATAAAACAATTTGAATCTGAGTTTGCATTCTGAAGAGTAGCCTCTTAACTACTCTTTTTTCGATAAAAAAACAATTTTTATTTCTGAATTAAAATTTTTTTAAGAATTGATTACTTTATTATTTCTTGTGGTATAATTAAGATGGATGGTGATATTATGATTAAACATACTGATCCTTATAAGGTATCTCAAATTTTTTCAAATGAAAAAGTTATTTTATATAAAATTCCTAAATATCAAAGAGAATATACTTGGGGACAAAAAGAATGGGGATTGTTATTTAATGACATCGTAGAAAATGATTACGGCTATTTTTTGGGTTCTATAATATGTGTTGATAAAAGTACAAGTGCTATAGGTGATGTTGAACTTGAAGTAATTGATGGTCAACAAAGAATTACTTCTTTATCGTTACTGTTGGTCGCACTATATGAGAAAATAAATTCTTTTAAAGAGCAACTAGATGAAGAACAAAATACAGACTTGATAAATATTCGAAGAGAGCTTGTGATAAGGCGTGATGGAGAAAATATAGCAAGATTAACTCCGCAAGTACAAAATTATAATCAAGCTGACTATTTTATGCTTTTATGTGATAAAGGACTTTTAATTGATAAAGATAGAGTAAATTATGCCGGCTTAAGAAGAATATATAAGGCTTATAATTATTTTTCTAATTTAATTGATAAGTATGTTGATGAGGTTTTATTAAATGAGCAATCTAAGACAAAGGTGTCTGTATTATTTGAATTAGTGAGAAGATTTAATTCTGCAATTTTGGTTTCTATTGAAGTTGAAACTAATAGAGATGCATATATGTTGTTTGAATCACTTAATAATAGGGGAGTTCCTTTATCTGCAATTGATTTGATTAAAAATTTACTAATTAGTATTTCTGATAATGATGGAAAAGCGGAAGAATGTTATTCAAAGTGGAAAAAAATTATTTCTTATCTTGGAGAAGATTATGGTGTACAAGAAAGATTCTTTAGACAATTTTATAATGCTTATAGAGAAGAATTAAATAGTCCTTATAAAACAGATGGAAAAACAAAATATGCTTTAGGTTATTTGGCAACTAGAACAACATTATTAGATATCTATGAAAAACTTTTAAAGGCTGATTATGTAACATTTTTAGATAGGTTAGAAAAAGAAGCAAAAAATTATGCTATATTAATTAATAATTCTACTGAAGATAATTACAATGATATTTTAGCAGAGTCTTTATTAAATTTAGATAGGATACAAGGAGCTCCTTCATATATTTTATTATTATATTTGTTATCTAATAAAAATAAATTAGAACTACCTGATAATCTTATAAAAGATATAGTAGACTATTTAGTTAAGTTTTTTGTAAGAAGAAATATAACTGATTATCCTAACACTAGAAATTTAACTAAGATTTTTATGGATATTATTTCTTTACTTGATAAAAAATCTGGAAAAGATATTTATAATGTTATAGTTAATTATTTAAAATGTAATTCATCATCTGATGATGAATTTGAAAAGAAATTAAGAGGACAAGTATATTTAGATAATCCTGATGCATGTCGTTTCTTATTATGTTATTATGAAAATCAATTTAAAACTAATGAAATATATACTGATTTATGGAAAAAAGATTCAAGCAACAAGTTTGTATGGACAATAGAACACATTTTCCCAGAGGGTGAAAATATACCTTTAGATTGGGTAAATATGGTAGCAAATGGTAATCGTGATTTAGCTAATGAGTATTTATCAAAATATGTTCATACATTGGGTAATTTAACAATTACGGGATATAATCAAACATTAAGCAATTTATCATTTGAAAAGAAAAAAAATAGAGTAAACAAAGATGGAAATTATGTTGGTTATAAAAATGGTTTAAAATTAAATGATGATTTAGTAAACTTAACTGCTTGGACTGTTGATGACATAATAAATAGAACCGATAAATTGGTAAATTATTTCAAAAATGAATTCACTTTATAAATAATAAACACTTTTATGAACTAGTCAAGAAAAAGTAGACAGTTTAAAAAGACACTTAAAACCCTGATTCGATTTTATATTGAATTGGGGT
>CAKOOS010000023.1 GCA_934098735.1 uncultured Bacilli bacterium
GAAATAAATATTGTATGGGCCATATAATTTAGTCCATACAGGACTTGTGTAGAATAAACATAACCTCCACATGGTGGTCTCGATCCTGGTTCAGTTTATAAAAATATTTATGAAAAAAATATAAATCTTAACATTAGTTTATTTTTAAGAGAAAATTTAAGCAAAATGGGAGCTACGGTGGTACTTACGAGAGATAGTGATGCTGATTTAAGTAATGGTACCAAAAATCATCGTAAAAAGGCTGATTTTGATGAAAGAATTAAATTAATAAATAATAAATATACAGATTTATATATTTCAATTCATTTAAATTATTTGGCTGATTCAAGATATTATGGAGCTCAAGTTTTTTATAATAAAAAAAATCAAAAATTAGCTGAAAAAATTCAAGAATATTTAAATAAACATATAAAAGGATCTAGAGATGCTAAAAAAATACCATCATCTACTTATATGTATTCAAAATTAACTAAACCAGGAGTTCTTATAGAATGTGGCTTTTTGTCAAATGATATTGAAAGAAGTAAATTAATAACTAAAGAATATCAAGAAAAATTTGCAAGCATTTTGGCTCAAGCAATAGCTGACTATTACAATTAAAATATCACAAAAAAAACACAAATTTTTAACATTAAAGACATTAATTAGTTATATATTTATTATGTCGTTTGTGGTATAATGTTTAAAGTAAAGGCGGTATAGTGTGAAATCAAAAACGTTTAAAACATTAGATGAACAAATTGACATACTTAAAAACAAAGGACTTGTTGTAGAAGATGTAAATTCTACGAAAAGAATTTTGTTACGTGAAAATTACTTCTTTTTAAGTGGGTACCGTCATTTATTCATGGATCCAAATGATAAAAAAGCTTTTTTAGATGGTACAACTTTTAGAGAACTATATGCAATGTTTATGTTTGATAGACAACTTAGAAATATTATTTTTAAAAATATTTTGATTGTTGAAAATAATCTTAAAAGTATTATTGCTTATACGATGAGTAAAAATCATGGATTTAAAGAAAATAATTATTTGAATCCTGATAATTTTGTTCATGATTCTAAAAGAAATAAACAAATAAATGATTTAATTAGAAAGATGAAGAGGCAAATAAGTGTTAATGGAAAACAACATACTGCAACAGCACATTATCTTATTAATTATGGTTATATTCCTCTTTGGGTCGTAGTAAAAGTTTTATCTTTTGGAATTGTTGGAGAGCTTTATACAATTTTACAATATCAAGATCAAAAAGAAGTAGCTAATATTTTTGGGGTCGATATAAATAACATGGTGTCATATTTACCTATTGTTGCTAATTATAGAAATCTATGTGCTCATGAAGATATATGTTATATAAATAAAACTCAAAAAGTTATAAATGATACTAAATTTCATCATGAGCTGTATATTCCTAAATCTTACGGAGAATATATATATGGGAAAGATGATTTGTTTGCATTAGTTATTATTCTAAAACAATTATTAGAAGAAGATGATTTTAACTTGTTTATTAATGAAGTAAGTTATGAAATTGATTGTTTATCTGGAAAATTAAATGTAATTAAAATTGAAAAAGTATTGCATGAAATGGGATTTCCAAGTAACTATAAAGAAATTGTGAGGTTAGAAAAATGAATGAAGATAAAAAACAAGAATCTAGAAAAATTATTAATTATTTAATTATATTTTTTATAGGGTGTTTGGTAATGTATGCTGTTGTATACTTCTTTCCAACATCAATAACAGAAAATGTTACAAAATTGGAAAAAGATGTAACAGTTACGGATACTGGTATAGCTGATGCGGTTGAAAAGGTTTATGATTCTGTTGTTGTTGTATCAACTTATAAAGATAATACTTATGTAGCATCTGGTACTGGTTTTGTATATAAAAAGGATGGTAATAAATATTATATTTTAACTAATCATCATGTTATTGATGGTGGTAATTCTGTTACTGTAACTTTTACAGATGGTAGTGTTTTAGAAACTACGATAGTTGGGTCAGATCAATATGCTGATATTGCTGTTCTTTCTTTGGAAAGTAAAAATGATATTGCTATTGCAGAACTTGGAAAAAGTGAAGATACAAGAGTAGGTGATACAGCATTTGCAGTTGGAGCACCGCTTGATAGTGTTTATTCTTGGACTGTTACAAGAGGAATAGTTTCTGGTAAAGATAGAATGGTTGAAGTATCTTTAAATGATAATACTAAAAATAGTGATTATGTTATGAAAGTTTTACAAACTGATGCTGCTATTAATTCTGGTAATAGTGGAGGACCATTATGTAATTCTAATGGAGAAGTTATTGGTATTACTTCTTTAAAACTTGTAAGTAGTGGTGTTGAAGGAATGGGATTTGCAATTCCAATTGAAACTGCAACATTAAAAGCTGAACAAATAATTGAAGGTAAATCTACAGAATATCCTTATATAGGTGTAGCAATGCTTGATTTAAGTACAGCATATTATTCTTATCAATATTATGATTTAATTAAAAAGTCTAATTTAACAAGTGGTGTAATTATTGCTAGTGTAGAAAAAAATTCACCAGCAAGTGAAGCAGGATTAAAAGAAAAAGATATTGTTGTTGCTATAAATGATAATGAAGTAAAAAATATAGCTTATCTAAGATATTATTTATATCAATATAATGTAAGTGATACAATAAAAATTACAGTTTATAGAGATGGAAAGAAACAAGATTTAAATATAAAATTAGGAACAAGCAAGCAAACGTCTTAACTTGCTTGTTTTTTTAACTTTTAGTATAATATAAAAGAGGTATTAAAATGAAATTAAAAAGAATTATGGCTTATATTTTTGATATTGTTTTTGTTACATTTTTAGCATCATTAATTAGTCAAATAGAAATTATCAATCCCTATTATGATAAGTATTTAGAAGAATATGATTCTTATATAGAAATGTTTGATGGTATGGATTTAGATGTGGCATCTAAAATAGTTTTTAAAGATGACTATATAAATAAAGTTCAAAATTTAGTAAAATATAATAGTGTTGTTACAATAATAACATTTTGTTGCTATATATTATATTTTGTTGGATTTCAAAAATGGAATAATGGTCAAACTTTAGGCAAAAAAATATTTGGTATTAAAGTTTTAAATAAGGAACATAAAGATGCAAGTATTTGGCAATATATTTTGAGAACTTGTATTTTATATAATATCCCGCTCGGTTTTGTTTCTCTAGTACTAGTATTTATAATGCCTGGGAAGTTTTATTTAATATTTTCTATGATATTAAATTTTATTAGTTATATTATAACAATACTATGTTTTACAATGTTTGCTTTTAGAAAAGATGGTAGATCTTTTCATGATTTATTATCTGGTACTATAGTAGAATAAAAAAATGCTTAATTCAAGCATTTTTCCTAAATTGAAATTTGAACCGCACCACCAGGGTGCGGTTTTTTGATATAATAAAAGAGCCAAATCCCGGCAA
>CAKOOS010000024.1 GCA_934098735.1 uncultured Bacilli bacterium
GCTTTAAATCAAATTAAAATGACTTATAATTATGAAAAATAAAATATACTAAAGAAAGTTAGTATATTTTTTTACAATTTTTAAGAAATTATATATGTATAATAATATAGAAAAAAGTGTTGACAAAATATAATTTGATATGTTAGTATTTAATTGCATGAGATTACTTGTGCATAAAAAGCGGTGTACCCAGCCAATAAATTGGGAGTTGAAAAAGCGGTGTACCCAGCCAATAAATGGGAGTTGAAAAAGCGGTGTACCCAGCCATTAAATTGGGAGTTGAAAAAGTGATTAGAGATTTAGCTCTAATCTTTTGTTGTTTTTAGGGAAAAAACAAAAATTTAAAAATGGAGGGTTTGTAATGATAAAAAATTTAAAATTAGTAAAAGTTGAAACTAAATATTGTGATTATTTGAGAAAGTTTGATAAAAGGGTAGCATATAATAAATATTCTAAAGAATTAAGACCATTTATTGGAATATTTGTAATTTTAAATTGTTAGAAGATAAATGTCTAGAATATAATAAATGATGTAAAATATACTTTTTTTCTTAATTTAATAACGATATTATAAAAATATATGGTATAATTGTTTGTATCGAGGAGAATGTTTATGAAAGATAATAAAAATATAACAAGTAGAGATGTAGATTTTGCTAAATGGTATAATGATGTAATTAGAGAAGCTGATTTAGTAGATTATTCAAGTGTTAAAGGAAGTATGATTATAAGACCTTATGGTTATGCTATTTGGGAAAAAATGGTTGAAGTATTAGACAAAAAATTTAAAGAAACTGGTCACGTTAATGTACAGATGCCAATGTTTATACCTGAATCTTTATTGAATATAGAAAAAGATCATGTAGAAGGATTTGCTCCTGAGGTTGCTTGGGTGACTCATGGTGGAATTAATAAATTAGATGAAAGAATGTGCGTTAGACCTACAAGTGAAGTATTATTTTGCGACCATTATAAAAAAATTATAAAAAGTTATAGGGATTTGCCAGTTTTATATAATCAATGGTGTACAATAGTAAGATGGGAAAAAGAAACTAGACCATTTTTAAGAAGTCGTGAAATATTATGGCAAGAAGGTCATACTATGCATGCTACTGAAAAAGAAGCTAGAGAAGAAACTATTCGTATGTTAAAAGTATATGAAGATTTTCAAAAAAATTATTTAGCGATGCCTGTTATAGTTGGTAAAAAAAGTGAGAAAGAAAAATTTGCTGGAGCAGAAGAAACTTATACTATTGAAGCAATGATGTATAATGGAGTAGCACTTCAAAATGGAACTAGTCATTATTTTGGACAAGGTTTTGCGAAAGCTTTTGATATTAAATTTTTAAATAAAGAAAATAAATTAGAAAATCCATATCAAACTAGTTGGGGAGTATCAACACGTATGATAGGTGGTTTGATAATGACACATAGTGATGATTATGGGCTTGTTTTACCTCCAAACATTGCTCCTGTTAAAATATCAATTATACCTATTAAAGAAACTGAAGAAGTATTAACAACAGTAAAATATTTTGAAGACGGATTAAAATCTAATGATATAACTTATGTTACTGATAATAGTGATAAATCTCCAGGATTTAAATTTGCTAATAGTGAAGTAAAAGGATATCCAATTAGAATAGAAATTGGACCTAGGGATTTAGAAAATAATTTAGTGACATTAGTAAGACGTGATACAAGAGAAAAAATTGTTGTAGAAAAAAGTGATGCTATAAATAAAATAAAAGAATTATTAATCGAAATACAACATAATTTATATAATAGGGCTTTAGAAAGACGTAATAGTATGTTATATAATAACGTTAGTACTTATGAAGAACTTAGTGATATTGCTAAGAATAAACCTGGATTTGCACTTGTTAATTGGTGTGGTAAAACAGAATGTG